>MWEM01000007.1 GCA_002071085.1 Thermotogota bacterium ADurb.Bin062
AACGATTTCATGCGGGTTTCAGCGTTGTTTTTTCTTATTTTTTCCCTTTTTCTCCAAAACCGGTCGAAAGTCGGGCTAGAAAACGCCTACTCACTACAATTTAGTTTCGAAGAATAAAAAAACCGGCGTTCGCCGGTTTTCTTCTTTCTTTTATATGATTATCCTTCGAATTCGATCAGACCAATGCGGCCGTTCTTCCGTTTATACACGAGGTTGGTTTCATCGGTCTCTTCGTTCTTGAAAACGAAGAAATCGTGGTCTAGCATATCCATCTGCAAGATCGCTTCTTCCACGCTCATCGGTTTGAGGAAGAAGCGCTTCGTGCGCACGATCTCGAATTCTTTCTCCTTTTCATTCTTCTCGAAAACGGGTGGGGTCAACTTCGCGTATTCTTCTCCAATGCCGATGACGCCAGCCTTGTGCCGCAGTTGTTTTTTCTCTTTGTACTTTTTCAACTTCGATTCCATGGCTTCTACCGCCTTATCGATAGAGGCGTAGACGTCCGCGGTTTTTTCTTGGACTCGTAGGGTTCCTCCGCGGATTAACACGGTGATTTCGGCGGAGAAGACTTCTCTTTCCTTTTGTAGGCGCATGTCCACTTTTACGTGGTCGCCTTCCGGTAGCGTTTTGTCCAATTTTGAGATTTTTTTCTCCACGTACTCTTGTATCGAGTCACTGGGGCTAAAACCTCTCGTGATGAGCCGATTATCCATACTACCACTCCTTTCTTCATTTATTTGCGGTTTCTGTGACCTCGAAAAGATCGAAGACCGGATTTGCTGGTAAACGGCGCGCGAGCTCTCCTTTCATCCGGCCGTTGGTGAAGCTTCTCTTCGCGCCAAAACTATTGACGAAAATCCCGATGACGGGTATGGGATACAATACTGATAGACGTAATCCGCCCGCTTGCATTCGTCTGTAAAGGCCGGCATCCAATTGGATGCAGGGACCGTCCCGCAAGATGACTTCGGTTTTTACTCTCTCCTGAAGGAGTTTGTCCGCGATCCCCGGGGTGAGCGCGCCTTTCATATAGACGGCTCTCGCTTTTCTCATCTCGGCGATGGTCTTCGGGTTTTGCCACGATGTTTCTCCGACGACCATCGTTTTTCCCTCTTCTGATAACAGAATCATAGGAGCGTCCGGTCGGTCGGCCTCTTCTATCCGCGTCCGCCATTCCACGGAGCTGGGGAGCCTTTCCAACCGTTCGACCACGTAGACGGTTTTCTCGAGGATCTCTTCAAATGTCCCCTGAGCCTGAGCCCCGGTCACGAGCAAGACGGAGTCCGCGACGGCCCTTTGGGCGTGGCTGAGCCGGTTGAACGCACCGTCCAACAGCACTCGGTCACACCGGCCTTGAGCCAGAAGCTGATCAGCGATCTCGGTCAGGCGTTCCAAACCGCCCGGGTTAATCAATTCTATCGTCGTGTCTTCGATGGCCTTGACGAGGACCGGTCTTCCGGCGAGGGTCTTAAAAGAGAAGACTTCGACCACTTCCAAAAGCGCGGGCGAGGTGAGGACGCGTTCACCGGTGAGGGCGTAGTTCCCCTTCTGGAGTTCGATCTTGGGCTTGGCGTGACCATCGATGACGTCCACCTCTTCTCCGTCTCGACCGATGCTCAACAGGAGAGTAGATTGGGAGTTTCGCCCCCATACTCGCGAAATCCAGTTGAGTACCGTTGTTTTGCCGATATTTTTCTCTAGGCCTAAGATCGCATAGCGTTTGTGAAGAGGAAGGCCTAACGCGAATGTTTCTTTTTCCACTCTTCAACGCGGTGCAAGCGCGTCGTTTCGGATGGAACCAAGCTCTTCTTTTCTCCGCTCAGCATCAACGCCACTCCGTTCGTGCTTTTGCGATTCTGTTCCAATAAGGCGTCCGGATCCGCGGAGGAATGGTAGTCTCTCGGTTCGTCATAGACGAACAAGCCGCCTTCGTAGTTTCGTAAGATGACCTTGTTCTCCCCAATAGACAACAGATACTGGGGCATAACGGGTATTTTCCCTCCTCCGTAGGGCGCGTCGATGACGTAGGTGGGGACGGCCAAACCGGAGGTGTGTCCTCGTAAATACTCCATAATCTCCAAACCTTTCGCCACCGTCGTGCGGAAATGGTACAATCCCTTGGAGAGGTCGCATTGGTAGATGTAGTACGGACGAACGCGGTTTTTCACCAGGAGGTGGACCAACTTCTTCATAATCTCGGGATGGTCGTTGACTCCACGTAAGAGAACCGATTGGTTGCCTAAGGGTACGCCATTGTCGGCTAGTAGCGCCAACGCTCGTTCAGATGCGGGAGTGATTTCGTTCGGATGGTTGAAATGCGTGTTCAACCAGATGGGATGATACTTCTTCAGCATCGAGACGAGCGTATCGTCTATCCGCTGAGGTAGGACGGCCGGGACGCGAGATCCGATTCGGATGATTTCAACTGATGGCACAGCCTTGATTTTTCGGATAATTTTCTCCAAATAGTCAGTGCTCAAGGTGAAGGGATCTCCTCCAGACAGAAGGACATCTCGTACCTCGGTGTGCTCCTTAAGGTATTCTACGGCCTCATCCACGTGGGCTATCGGCAAGGCGTTGTCAGTTTCTCCCGCTTTTCGTCGTCGCGTGCAATGCCGGCAATACATGGAACACATATCCGTAAGAAGGAGTAGGACACGGTCCGGGTATCGGTGCGTTAGCCCCGGGACCGGGGAATCGACGTCTTCGTGCAAAGGATCGAGCATATCCTCTTTTTGCACTTCGAGTTCTTTCAGCGTGGGCACCGCTTGGATACGAACGGGATCCAGGGGGTCTTGTGGGTTGATTAATGTGGCGTAATAGGGTGTTATCGCCATTCTTAAAAAGTCTAGACTGTGGGCAATCGCCTTTTTCTCTGACTCGGATAACGGCAACACCTTCTCCAACGTCGCGACATCCATAATCCGGTTTTGTATTTGCCAGGTCCAACTGTTCCATTGTTCCGGGGTGACCCCTTTCCATAGGCTGATAGATCGATAGTCTCTCACAATTGGAAACCTCCCATCGTATAGTCTTTTCTATTTCTCCAACTTTTTATAAATCTCTTGCTTAACTGATTCGGGAACCCATGGGTCGATCTTCCCGCCATTAATCGCGATTTCCTTCACTAAGCTCGAAGAGATAAAAGAATACTTGGTGTCGGTCATTAAAAAGAAAGTTTCAAACGAATCGTACATACGTCGATTCGCGGCGGCCATCGTCATTTCATACTCAAAGTCCGACACCGCCCTCAACCCGCGTATGATGACGTTGTGTCCGGTCAAGCGGGCGTAGTCGACCAACAAGCCTCGATAACTAGCGACGCAGATATTAGAGATGTTTGAGAACACGTTTTGTATCAACGAGACGCGTTCCTCCACACTAAACATGGCGTTTGATTTCCCGGGATTGTTCATCACTAGGATGATCAAGTCCGAAAATACCTTTGCCGCCCGTTCCGCCACATCGATATGGCCATAGGTGATCGGGTCAAAAGTTCCCGGATACACCGCTACAGACATGTTCTCTCCTTTCGAGAATCAAGGTACCAGATGAATGATCCAATTCTCCGTTTCAGTTTGATTTTCGGTCTGGTTTTTCGTCTGCATCTGTTTCAGAGTGAAGAAGGTGCGAGAGGATGGGGAGGAGCCGAATACCGAGGCGGGGATCATACCGGACCGGAACAAAACCATCCCATCGTAACGATGCGCCTCAGCCAAGGCATAGGTTACGGTTTCTGTTTGGCCTTCTAAGCGAACTTCGGCCGTTAGCGCCAAGGGCGTTGCCCACTCTTCCACTTCCGATTCGATCACCACATAGTGTTTCGTAGAGATATAGAGTTCGTTGCCCGGCGATACTTGCAGTAGACCATTTCCGTGTTGATCCGTAACGACCAGGCTTTTTCCCTTCAGCACCGGAAGGATCGACCCGTAATCGAAGTTGACCGGTTCTTCCTTGCCGCGAAGGAGAATGCGCGCGCCGACCCGTTTACCGGCGTCCGTGACTCGTACCGGGAGATAACAGCGGATAGAACTCTCATCCTCAAAACACAGGCCGCCCCTCTCCTCTATGATTTGCTCGGTCAAGTGCTCTTCTCCAAACACCATCCAAAACCTGTCGATCGCCTCACGATCGAGAAAGCCGAAATTGATCGTCGCACCGGAAGATTCCAAAGGCTTTCCCGGTTGAAAGTCACGTGCGACAACGTCGCCTTCGCGGTCCAAAAGGAGCAACTGTTTGGCGGGCAGCTGATCGACGCTCATCAATCGGTTTAAAAAGGTCGTCCATCCGGTCTTTTGCGAAAACGACAACCGATCGTACTTATCTTTTCCGTAAACGTTCCACAGGCCCCCTTTCACCGAAAGTGGATACCAAAAGCTCAATCCGCCCATCTGAGCCGTATTCTTTTTTCCCACTTTCTTTCCGTTTTCGATTAAGTCTTCACAAAATCCGTAATGTTGATTCAAAAGGACAGCCCGGTCCACCCGATCTTCCGCCTCGTCGATGTACTCGAAAAGTTGTTGCAACATCGGCTCTTGCAGATCATAGACGTATCCGTCCTCTCTGCTTTTTACCCTATAGTCGCCGGCGTAGAGCGCACCGTCTATGCAGTGTTTCAGAACGGTCAACCAGGAACGCACGTCCTTATAGTCGGGATAATCGAAAGCTAGGGTGTTCCAATCCAACGTGAAGCCGAGATCTTTTTTTACCGCTTCTTTCAAAGAGGCCTCTGTCAAGAGAAGGGTGAGTTGATCGAAGACCTTTTTGAGCGAACTGCCGAGGCCTTCGAGCTCGCTCAAATCGATCACGGAGCATCCCATTCCGCTCTGCGCCGCGATCAAGTCTTCTTCCAAAGAAGCCGCGGCGTCGCAGAAGAAAGCGCAAGCGGCTTCCGCGAAAGCGAGCGCATCCGGCGGGGGAAGGCTCCTTAAGCGCGAAAAAAGGCCTCCCAGTTCCGGATAGGTAGTCGGGCTCAGACCTTCGAAAGCAACAGCTGTTTTAAAATGATCCCTCACTTGGTAGAGGTTTTCTAACAAACCGCCGTATGGGCCTGTAGATAGGAGCACATCCATCCTCAAGTCTTCGAGCATCGCGTCGAATTCCAAGATAGACGTCGTTTTGTCATAGAAAACATCTTCGGGATAGGGGCCCCGAGCACCGGTCCGCCATCCGTGTCCGTCATCGATCACGTATAACACGGATTTTTCCGCCGGAAATGCCTCCATAGCCACTTTTAGTGCCTTTTTGGCTCCTTCGGAAAAGTTTGGCGTTACGGGACGGTAGAAAGGACGAATCTCACCTTCCGAAAGGTAGAAGCTCTCCAAACGCCCTGCGTCACTTTTTTGCAAGAAGGTCAACTCAAAATAATGGAAAGGTTCGAAGTACTGGGCCAGTTCCGCTTCCGTCATCGGATCCGAAAAAGATAGGACCGTCAGGTTCCACGGTCTCTCTTCGAACGGGACGACGTCAAGCGCTAAGGTTTGAAATAGTCCGGCCTGGGCCGCAAAGGTGGCTTCATAGGTGAAGCGCAGGTAGTCAGGTTCCGCGTATTCGGCGCGAATTCCCCATTCGCCTACGCTAATCCCATCAAAGCGAAAGCGCCCGTCGTTGTCTGTTAGCGTCTCTTTACGCTTTTCCGGGTTCGAAAGACTCCAGACAGAAACCACGGCCTCCGGCACCGATTCGCCGATTAGGCTGACCCGTCCTTCCAAGGTGTAAAGAGAGATGACCGTGCAATTGGTTAAGGAAAAAAGCAATACCAGGACCAAGAAAACGCCACCGATCAGTCTTTTCATGTTTACCCCCCACTTCGTATACACATACAAACAATAGGATTAAGAAAATATGATTTTGTTGTGATCTCCGGCTATGATTCTCAATTCGCCAGCATCTGGATAGGTAGCACTCCATTCGAAATCGCACCCGAGAATGCTCTCTTTCACTCTCACAGGAAGGTTACTCAACTGGACCCTGTCCATTAGTATACTGTTCTCTAGCTCGATGTGCTCGAGAGCGCAATCATTCCCGATGGCTGAATACGGCCCGATGTAGACGTTTTGAAAACGGGCGTTATTTCCGATGATCGTCGGGCCTTCGATGCGACAATTCGTGAAGGCGCAGTTCTCGCCGACCGAAACGTCTTCTCCCAAAAAAGTGTGCTCAAGCTCTATCTGCCCTGCTTTTTCCGCCGGTTTGTGCAAAAGGATACGACGGTTTGCGTCCAATAAATCCAAAACCTTTCCTGTGTCCTTCCACCATCCCTTTAAGAAATGATAATTCACAACGTGGCCTTCGGCTATCAGCATCGCGATGGCGTCCGTTATCTCGTATTCGCCACGCCAGGAGGGTTTTAACCGCCGTATCACATCGAAAACCTGTTCGTCGAAAAAGTACAAACCAAGCACGGCATTGTGACTTTCGGGTTCCTTGGGCTTCTCGACGAGCCGGACGATCCGCCCGTTTTGAAGCGTCGCCACCCCGAAAGCCCGGGGGTCTTCCACCTCTTTCAGTAAGATAGTCGCCTGCGCTTGCGTGTTCAAAAACAGGGACTTCATCGTTTCCAGATTCTCTTCCAGCAGGTTGTCGCCTAAATACAAAAGAATCTTCTCGCCGGCCGCCCAATTTTCACATAGGCTCAAGGCGTGGGCGATCCCTTTCGGATGCTCTTGTAGCACGTAAGTGATCCGTATGCCGAACCCGCCGCCGTCTTTTAACGTTTGCTCGAAGGCTTTCCGATTATGATGGTTGACGACCAAACACACCTCATCGATACCGCAACTCTTGATCGAATCGATGACGTAGGCGATTAGGACCCGATTAGCGAGCGGGAGGAGTTGTTTCGGGCGACTGAACGTAAAGGGTTTCAATCGGGTCCCTTCTCCTCCACATAGAACGACCGCTTTCGTAAAACCCACTCCTTTCCCGAACGTGTCGATTATACCAATTCTGAGATTTTTTCTGCCAACCGGTACGAGGGAAGAACGTAATCGGAGTACCCCTCTTGGACCACGGACTTGGGCATACCGTACACGACACAGGTTTCTTCCGATTCTGCTAAAACTATTCCTTTGTAATGTTTGATCTTGAATGATCCTTTGGTTCCGTCTCTTCCCATACCGGTCATGACAACCCCAATCGTTTTGTCTTTATAAAGTTCTGCTGCGTGTTCGAAGGTGAAGTCTGCCGCGGGTCTGACGCCATTGATCTTCGGGCTTTGATCCAAAAACACACGAATATCTCCCGATTCCGCGCGTAGTCCGACGTGGTAATCTCCGGGAGCTACGAACACGGTACCTTGTTTGAGAACGTCTCCGGATTGCGCTTCTTTGACTTCGATCTCTGATATACGATTCAACCTCTGCGCCAAGGAGGCGGTAAACCCAGCAGGCATATGTTGCACGAGGACCACGGGAGCCGGCAAGTTTTTGGGTAAAGCAGGTATCACCTGATCTAAAGACTTCGGACCGCCGGTGGAAGACGCGATGAGGACGATCTTCCCTTTCGCCGTGAAGGACCTGCTCGTTCTTTTTGCAATAGGAAGCGGGCGATACTGGATTTTCGATGGATCGATCGACGCTGCCTCCCGGATTTTGGCCAACAAGGTGTTGCCCATAATACGAAAGTTTGTGGATATCGAACCGGAAGGTTTGGGAACAAAATCGATGGCGCCGTTCTGTAAGGCTTCGATGGTTATATTCGCGCCTTCTTGTGTGAGACTGCTCACCATGATCACCCTCGTCTGGATTTTTCTAGAGATCAACTTCAAAGCCTCCAACCCGTTAAGCTTGGGCATCTCGACATCCATCGTGATCACATCCGGTTTCAGCTGGACCGCTTTTTCGACGGCTTCCATCCCGTCTCGGGCTTGGCCGACGATCTCTATATCTCCCTGACCATCCAAGATATCTTTGATGATCATACGCATAAAAGCAGAGTCATCACAGATGAGTACGCGAATGATCGCCATGTGTCATCCCCTTCCCTATTAACAGCAATAAGGTTACGATGAATAGAAAGAATGCGAAAAGACCGATGAGATCCGGTAGGTGAAAGAGATGTTTTCCGAAGATAATCAACCCGACAGAAACGGCGAATACGGCGGTGACCAACACGATGCCGGCCGCCAGGTCCTTCGCCTTTTTGACTTCTTCGTGGAAAAACGGGTAAAACAGGTCTAGCAGACTCTCTACCAGCGAATTCAACATTTCGAAAACGATCACGAGAAACACGGAGAACACGACCCACAGGATTTCGAAGGTGCTTAAGGGTAAGAAAAATGTCAAGAACAACACCAAACCTCCCACGAAAAAATCGATCCGGAGGTTCTGTTGCTTCTTTAAGGCCTGTGTGATCCCGGTAAGGGCATTAAAAAAACTTCTGCCCAGCTTGACGAACCAGCTTTTCATAGTGATCCTTTCGTCTTTCTACAACAACCGTCGCGTTCACTGTTTACCGGACGCTTACAGTCACTCGAAAGATACTTTTGAAAACAGCTTCTCATCCTTCAAAGAATACTCTTTGTCGCTCAGGGCCATGCCGAATTGTATCGCCCGCATATTCATATCGTAGTACTTTTTCGAAACTTCTTCGGCTACGGTCTTTTGTAGGTTTTCGATCGTGAAGGCGCCCGTAATCTTGTGAATGAGACCTAAACCGACGACGTTGGATACGACCGGGGTTCCGAACTTTTCGACGCACATCTGAGAGATGGGCATCGCGATAACCTTCCTGGTCAACCGCTTCACGAAGTTTGGAATCTTTTTGATCGTCGTGGTATCGCAAATCAGAACTCCGTTTGGTTTCAGGAGGTTGATGAAGCTGTCAAGCGGCTTCTGATCCATAATATAAAGCATATTGAAGGTGTAGGCTTTCGGGAAATCTATCGGATCCTGCGCGAACAAAACGTCGCTGTAGGCGACTCCTCCGCGCACTTGCGCCCCGTAATGCTGCGTTTGCACGACCCATTTCCGGTCGTAGGTTAGCGTCTTTGCCAGCATCAGCCCCATTTTAATGTTGCCTTGCCCACCGATTCCGCCGATACGGACGGACAAAGGTTTCGATTCTACCGTCTTCATACTCGCTCACCGCCCTCCTTATGATTCTTGTGTGGACATCGCTTTTTGGACGATCTTTTGATACTCCGAGAGATACCCGGGTTTTTGTTGATTGATGAACTCGCCGATGATAATCCGCCCGGGGTTGTTGCGTTGGGCTTCCTGTAATCGGACGATTGGATCGTTGAGGATGTTCTCTTCTTCAGTCTTTCCCTCTTCGGTCACCTTACGCTTCGGCAGATTGAGGGCCTTCTCTTTGAAATGAAGCATCATTTCGGGCGCGCCCCCGATTCCGGCATAGCGGCCCAGATAGGTCGGACATTGGGTGATCACTTCGATGAAAGAAAAGCCTGAGTTTTCTAAGCCGCGCATGACGAAGTTTTGGGTAGGCAAAAAGTGGTAAGTCGTCGACCGCGCAACGTAGGAGGCGCCCGCAGCGATGGCCATACGGGAAAGGTCGAAGGCGTTTTCAAAGTTCCCGTAAGGTGAGGTTGTGGCATACGACTCGCGGGGAGTCGTTGGGGAATACTGTCCCCCCGTCATACCATAGATGTTGTTATTAAAACACACCACGGTCAGGTCTATGTTTCGACGGGCCGCGTGGATAAAATGATTCCCGCCGATCGCGGCGAGGTCTCCGTCTCCCGTGATGACGATCACTTTGATATCCGGGCGGGCCAGCTTCACCCCCGTGGCAAAAGCGATCGCTCTTCCGTGAAGGGTGTGTAGCGTGTTGAAGTGCAAATACCCTGTCGCTCGCGAAGAGCACCCGATTCCGGATACCACGGCCACTTTATTCGGATCTAGTCGAAGTTCATCTATCGCGCCCACAATCGCCTTCAAAGCGATACCATTTCCACAACCAGGGCACCAAACGTGAGGCAAGCGATCCGTACGCAAGTACTTGAGGTATTTTTCCAAGGACATATTTTCCCTCCGGCCACGATGATATTTATTAAAAATTATACCACGGAACGATGAAGAAAACAACCAGCCACCATTTCGGGGCTATTTATGATAAAATACCCAGGACAATCGATTTCGAGAGCAATGGGAGGAATAGGCGTATGACATACGATCTGATCGTCGTCGGTTCGGGCCCCGCGGGTTACACGGGTGCGATACGGGCCAGACAACTGGGACTTCGGACCGCCATCATCGAAATGGACAAACCCGGCGGCGTCTGTTTGAACGTCGGATGCATCCCGACGAAGGCCCTCATCCATAAGGCCAAAGAGTTCCGCGCGGTCGAAGGACTTAAAGCGCACGGGCTCCAGGTGGATGCCAGTCGATTTGATTTTTCAGGGGTGACCCAGTACGCTAAAATCGTGTCGACCAAACTTTCCAAAAGCGTCGCATTCTTGTTGAAGAAAGCGGGAGTGGATACCATCAACGGAAGGGCCAAATTCATATCTCCGACGACCCTTGAAGTCTCTCGGGGAGAGGAGAGAGAGGTGTTGACCGGCCGGCATTTTTTGATAGCGACGGGTTCGCGCCCGAAAAACCTTCCGGGGCTTGTGATAGACGAAGAGCGTATCCTCTCTTCCACCGGCGCGTTATTCCTGAAACAGCTTCCTAAAAGGATAGCCATCATCGGAGCCGGAGCGATCGGCGTGGAATTTGCCTACATCTACCGTTCGTTCGGATCGGAAGTGGATCTGATCGAAGTTCTACCGAGGATCCTCCCCTTGGAAGACTCGGAAGCTGTAGATACTCTCACGAAACGGTATATCAAATTAGGTATCCAAGTGCTCCCCTCAACGCGGGTGTTGGAGGCGCAACCCATCGAAGAAGGGGTACGGCTTACCATACAAAAGCAAGATGGGGCGCAAGAGACGTTGACGGTGGACAAGGTATTGCTGGCGGTGGGGAGAACGCTCAATACGGATCAATTGGGTCTTGAAAATATCCCGTTAACGACGGAAAGAGGGTTTTTACGCGTTAACTCGCGCTATCAAACCGCCGTTCCGCACATCTACGCAGCAGGCGACGTGATCCCTACGCCTTTGTTGGCGCACGTGGCCTCCGAAGAGGCGATCAACGCCGTCGAATCGATCGTGGACCCGCAGAAGGAACCGATCGACTTCTCCGGTCTTATACCCTCCTGTATCTATTCGGAACCGGAATTGGCCAGTTTCGGAGATCAGGAGGCACAACTCGTAAGCCAAAACAGGCCGTTCAAGAAGACCGTTTTTCCCTACCGAGGGATCGGGAAATCAGTCGCGACGGATCAGCCGGAAGGGTTCATCAAGCTGCTCAGCGATCCCGAGACCGAACGGGTCCTAGGGGCCACTATCGTGGGCGCGCAGGCTACCGAACTGATACACGAATATATGCTGTTGAAGCGTACGGGTCAACCGATCCGGATGCTGGCGCATATGATCCACGCCCACCCGACCTTATCCGAAGGGATGATGGAGGCGGCGAAATTGGCCCTAGGTGAAGCGATTAACCTATGAAACCGTTCCACTGCACCTTGGTGGTCTTTCTGCTCGCGGCCACTCTCGCCTGCGCTTGGACGACCGATTTGAAAACCATCAAGACCCGTTACACGCAAGAACAGATCGTCGCCCTTTTCGAACAAGCTCGTCAGTATGAATGGCTGGAAGAGTATCAGGAGAAAGACCACGCCGTCTACATCCTCACGAGCAAATTTCTATACCGTGCGCGGCTTCTCGACGACGACACCCTCGTGTTCGACCAGATTAAGAGCCGGTATTATTACGATATGCAGGTTCCTTTTTGGACGATCATCCTGGTCTTCCTCATCTCCGGGGTTGCTTTGTTTTTGATTTTCTTCCTACCCTCCGACTGGCGATTCCGAAAGAAAAAACCCTGATGCGACACCAATGATACCGGCTGTCAGAATTGATTTCAAGCCAAAAAAGAGGAGAGCCTAATGAACAAAAGACACCTATCTGGAGTATGTCTCTTCATCGCCCTGCTCACGATCTCTTTCTGCCAGTACGTGCTCAAACCGGGGGATCAGGTCGAGGTGTACAACTACGCTTATCCCGAATTGAGCCAGGAAGCTTTGGTTGGCAAGGACGGTTATATCCAACTCAAACTGATCGGAGCGGTCAAAGCGGAAGGGATGACCTTGGAGGAACTGGCCGCTTTCGCCAAAAACAAGCTGCTCGCGTTTGCTCCTGAATCTCGGGTGACGGTCCTATTGAAGAACGTTTATCCGATAAAGGCCTACATCATTGGAGAAGTGTATGCGTCGACCGCGATCGATTTAACCTACGAAGACAATCCGACGCTCCTGAAGGCGTTGAGTTTTTGTGGGGGCGTGAAGCCCACCGCTGACTTGAAGAACATCCTCCTTCGGCATGACGATGGCACATTCGATACGATAGACATCTCCGCGACCCTGGAGTACGGGCGCGACGTCGCGCCGACGTCAATTCGCTCGGGAGACGTCATCGTGGTTCCGAGAAAGTACGAACGACGTGTCTACGTGTTTGGGAGCTTGGAACAATCGGGCGTCGTCTACTTCGAGGAAAAAGAGCCGATGGTACTCGAGGCTCTGCTTTCCAAGATCAAATACGATTTAGGCACTTGCGAGCCGACGATCGCCCTCATTCGCGACGGACACGAAACGACTTTGAGACTCGAGGCGGCCTTTCCTCAAGAAAGGAAAACCGCGCTCGAAAGCAACGACATCGTCTTGGTCAGGACCCTACAGCCAAGGTATCTATATGTGACAGGTTTAGAGAGCGCGAACCGCGTCGATTTCCAAAGAGAAGAAGAGATGACGCTGCAGACCCTGTTAGGGAAACTGGGGATCGGGCCGGTCTCTCTACTGTCCTTACGCATTATTCCGTTGAAAGGGGCCGAGAAGACGGTCAGAATCGATCGTACCGTTCCTTATTACCTTTTCGAGACAGGGGATATCGTCGAGTTTCCTCCACAGAACTACGTGTACGTCAGTGGGAACGTTGGCGTCACGGGAAAGATCGACTTTCCCTACTCTGAGTCGTTCACTGTGGAAAGGCTGATGGCCATAATCGGTGTAGGGGAAAAGGAAAAGGGCCTGTTGACGATCATCAATCCCGACGGTCAGCGCTTCTTATACCGGTACCCGGAGCAGATCAGTAGCAGAACACCGCTTGAAAGGGGAGCTTACGTTCAGTTCCCGCCACGACGCTACGTGTTTTTGGCCGGAGCAGTTTCAGAAAACGTCGAACGACAACTGTATTTTCCAAACAACGAAGAGATGACTTTAAAACACGCCTTGGCCAAAGCCTCTGTCGATCTGTCCTTATACAGCTACTCCATTACGGTCATCCGAAATCAAGAACAGTACCTTTTCGATCTGAAGAGCGCCTTGCTCTCGGAAGGCGAATTCTTTTTGGAGACCGGTGATATTCTCTATTTTGAAAAAGACACGGACCGGTACGTGCATCTGGTCGTTTCAGACGGCGAAAGTCGAAAGTATTCGTTTAGGCCTGAGGATCCTTTGGACCTTTTCACTCTCCTCATAAAATACGAAAAGACGGGGGCGTTAACCGGCGATCAGATTAAGATCATCGACCCGTCCGGACGTGTTTTTCTCAGTTCTGTCAAATCCGTTTTGAATCACGAGGAGAACTATGAGCTTTCACCGGGGAGTCTCGTCGTGATCAACGCCAACGAGCGGAGGGTTTTCGTATTGGGGAACGCGCAGGAAGGCGGAGAGATTCTCTTTGGCCGCGATGAGCCCTTTACCCTGACGACGCTTATCGCCAAATGCCACCCCGTTTTGGATGAAAGGACGCAGAGCGTAATCATTCAGCAAGGCGGGAAAGTGACGGTTTTGGATATACGGGAAGCGTTGGATGTTACGGCCACCTTCCCCTTGCAAAAAGACGCAGTGATCTATTTTAAACCCTATGAGCCGAGGATCGTGACGGCCTTCGGGCAGGTAAGAAATCCGGGTCTGCTATCTTTTGGAGCGCGTGAGCCCGTAAATCTGATGACGGTTCTTTCGAAGGCTGGAGGACTGCTATCCGATGCCGGCCAACGGGTGAAAGTGATCGGCGAGGATGGAAAAATCGTCACGCACAACCTACTGACCGAACCCAACCTCGAAAGGCTCTCGATCGATTCGGGCAGCTACGTCGTGGTTGAGAGTAATCTTGACCAGCACATCGCCATTTTAGGGGATGTGAGGACCCCGGGGCTGTACTATCTTCGTGACGAGAAGGTTTCTTTGCTCGAATTGTTAAGTCAACGGGGTGGTGTCAGCGACTGGACGCTGAACACGACGTTGGAGTTGACCCGCGCCTCCGGAGAAAAATCCTTGATCAACATCGACCTCGATCCTTCTGCCTTAAGCACGACGATGTTGAGAGCGGGCGACACCGTCTTCGTTTTCCCGAGCAGTCGCTTGAAAGTCTATGTCTTCGGGGCGGTGGTGAATCCGGGAATCGTTCCCTACCGGTCGAAGATGACCCTGCTCGAAGCCCTGCTATACTGTCGTGGGCCCTCAGCTTCCGCCTACATGAAAAAGCTGATGATTTTCCCCGGCGGTGTGGACGCGAACCCTGTCCTGTTAGATTACTCAGGGTTCAGAAAAGAGCAAGGTGTCGTGGATTATTTTCTGGAGCCGGGAGATGTCATTTACGTACCGCAGAGCGCATTGGTAGAGATCAAAGACATTGCGGCTTTTCTGGGGACAATGTTGACGCTCGTCAATTCTGGCTTCACCTTAATGGATAGATTGCAAAGCTTGCCTTAAAGATTATCACAAATGGGAGGGGTCTTGTGTCTTCGTTCGAAAGAGAAGAGCTTATCGACAACGAGTTGAATGAGCTCACCCTAAACGACCTGTTCCGAATGTTCAGGAGGAGACTTGGGTGGTTCTTTCTTATTGTCATAATCACAATTGTCGCCACGGCCTTCTACGCCTTCCTCTCTCCAAAAGTCTACGAGGCCAGTGTCACCATTAAGCTGACTGCTGCGACGTCCGCCGGCGTTTCCAGCCTCCTTCAGGGTTTGCCTTTCGGAATAGGTGGCGTCGTCAGCGGGGGAAGCGTGACTACGGAGATTGAATTGATCAGTAGTAGAAGCAACATAGAGCAAGTGATCCGCAATTTAAATCTCTTAGATATCCTGATTCCGCCTGAAAAAAGGAAACCCCAGGAATCGGAGCAGGCTCTGATGGTCCGCGCCATCGACGCTTTATCAGATCAGATCAGCGTGAACCCGGTGAAGAACACCAACATCGTGAAGATCACCGTGTCTTTTTCCGAACCGGAACTCGCCGCGCGCATCGCCAACGAACTGGCCAAGGTCTACAACGCAAACCTTTACGATATCAGCAAAACCCAGGCGAGGGAAAAACTGAAGTTCATAGAAACTCAGCTACCCATCAGCAAAGCCGCTCTTGACCTCTCCATCCAGAAGGTGAGAGAGTACAAAGAGGCCAAGCAGATATTTCTGATATCCGAAGAGGCGAAAGCGCTATTGGATGTTATCGTGGATTTCGACAAGCGGTTGAACGCGAAAAAAATGGAATTGCAGACGACACAGGCCGGAATCGCCGTGATACGCGAAAAACTCTCCGCGACTAACGAAAAACTGATCTCCTCCGAAACGATCTCGATCAATCCGCTCGTCAGTGAACTGCGTAGCAAACTCACTAATTTGAACATCGAATTAGCCGCGCTGGAGAAGCTCTATCCAGCGACCGACCCGAGGGTGTTGCAGAAAAGAAAGTCGATCGAAGAAACCCAGAAAGAACTGTCGAAGCAGGTTGTGAATATCGTCACCTCCCAACAAAAAATCGATAACCCCATCTATTCGGCGCTGATGGCCGAGCTCGTCGCTAAAGAAATCGACTTTCAGCTATCGGCCGCGACGATAGAGGCGATAGAGAACGGGCGGAAAGAATACGACCGCAAGATGAAAGGCCTCCCCGCACTCGAGCAGGAACTCACCGAGCTCCTTAGGGAGGAGAATATCAACGAACAAGTGTATATCGCCATCTATAAGAGCTATATCGACGCGCAGATCGCCGAAGCCGGGATCGTCGATCAAACCTACATCGTGGATTCCGCGGTCCCCCCATTGCAGGCCGCGAAACCTCAAAAGAAGCTGATCGTCGCTATCGGCGGGGTTTTGGGGATATTTTTGGGCATCCTCTTCATCTTCGTTCTCGAATACCTCGAAAAACGGCTGATGGATATCGAAGAGCTTTCGAAAATGACCAGAGGGGCGGTCCCGATCTTCGGATTTTTCCCGAAAACCAAGACCGGCCTCCTTCCGATCGATCCGAAACGTCCGGATCGCGACCTGTCTGAAGCGGCGGAGACCGCGTACACGAGGGCCCACCTCACCGAACGCGAAGGGGCATCGAAAGTGATCGCCATCACGAGCCCGGAGCCGAATTCGGGAAGTTCCACCATCGCCTACTATCTCGCGCAAACGATCGCCCGAAGCCGAGAACGGGTCCTTCTGATAGACGGGGCGTTGCGCTATCCGAACCTGACGAAGCGGCTCGGCCTCCCAAATCAATCCCTCGGCTTCTCACAGGCCATTTCGTCGGGGTTTAACGAACGGGTTGCCCCGCTGTCTCTCTTGCCGGGTCTGGACTTCTTGCCTGCAGGCAAAACGGAGGAGCACCCGTTGGCCTTGTTCCGGGGAAAACGGTTCGAAGAATGGATCGCCGCCACAGCGAAAGAATACGACCGGATACTGATCGATACCCCGGCGATGAGTGAGGATGTGGACGCTTCGATGATTATCAAGAGAACGGCCGGTGTCTTCCTCGTGGTCCATCTGGGAAAGACTGAGAAGCGCGCCTTCGAAAAGGCCCTGAACGATATCGCCTACGCGCAAGTCCCTCTGCTAGGCCTTCTCGTCAACAAATATCAGAGCCCGAAAGGCTTCTTCTTCTCCGGGAAAGAAAGGCGCCTCGCGAGAAACGCTTAGCGAACTCGGATGAAGGCGATCATCCTTGACGGTTACGTGGACGAACCCGCGCTCTTCGGGGTCCCCCCTTTCCTTTCTACCTACGTTCGTTACGCTTGGGGCGCCTACCGCCATTTTGGGGTAGAGGCCGAGTACCGTACGATCGATCAGGTCCGGCGCGAAAATTCCTGGGAAACGCTCGATTCGGCGGATCATCTGGTGATCATCGGAGGGGTGAGCGTCCCGGGGAAGTACGCCGGAGGCGCACCGCTCTCCTATTCTGAACTCACGAAGATCGCGGCCCAATGCCCCAATCCACTGAAGATCCTCTTCGGGGCCTTCTCTTATCGCGACACAGATAGCGCCACACATCAAAAGACACCCTCGAGACCCGCACGAGCATCGGTGAAAGACCCTTTGAAAGCGATCGAATGCGTCGTGACAGGGAACCTCGAGACCTATCTGTATGGGCTTTTATCGGGTAAGAACCCGCCGGAGGATATCGGAAAGGACCCGGAAATAACGGAGATTTGCGCTTTAGCGGGCGCTGGGGTCGTCGATCGACATCCGAACTTTCCAAACCTGATCTGCGAGCTCGAAGTGTCCACCGGATGCGAGCGCCGGTCCCATTGCAGTTTTTGTAGCGAACCGGTCTTTCACCCACGTTTCCAATCGCGTGACCCGGAGGCCATACTGACGGAAGTGGCTGCCCTCGGAGAACGAGGAGTGAAACGTTTCCGTTTGGGGCGCGCCGCCAATATCCTTGCCTACGGTGACCGAGGAGAGGGGCCCGATCCGTTCGCTCTACTCCGCATCTATCGAGGGATACGAGAACGGGTGCCGGACCTGCGCACCCTGCATACCGACAACACGAACCCCCAATACATCGCCGACCACCCGGTCGCGTCCGCGAAGATCCTCGAAACGATCTCGGAGTACAACACTCCTGGCGACATCCTATCATTCGGAGTCGAATCTTTCGATGAGGGCGTCATCCGTTCGAACAACCTCGGTACGCGGGTGGAATCTATCTACGAAGCGATCAAACTGGTCAACGAGATCGGGGGATTTCGGAAAGAAGGCATTCCAGCGCTCCTACCGGGTATTAACCTGATCGCCGGGCTGATCGGAGAGACGAAACGCACTTTCGAAAAAAACTTCGACGCGTTGAAAATGATCTTGGAAAAAGGGTGGTTGTTGCGTCGCATCAATCTCCGCCAGGTGATGGTCTTCCCGAAGACGCCCCTTTCAGCTTACAGGCAAACCCATTTTCTCCCTTTCCATACGAGGGAGTTCCGGCGTTTCAAGGAGAAGGTGCGTACGGAAATTGACAGACCGATGCTCGAGCGGGTCTTCCCCGTCGGAACGGTCATACCCGACGTCATCACGGAGTATCGTGAAGGGAACAACACCTTCGGAAGGCCCTTGTGGACCTATGGAATCTTGATCGGCATCAGGTCCACGCTCCCTATTGGGAAAAAGGTAACGATCTCGGTTACCGAGTACGGCTTTCGCTCCCTCACCGGCGAATTGATATCCGTTCAAGAGAACTAACCGAAGGAGGAAAGCGGATACGTGTGGGTCAAGCTTTGGGGTGTAATCAAGAAACAAGACCAGAATCAATCGCACGGTTTTTAGTCCGTGTGGTCATCGCGGCGTAAGCGCCCCTTCTTTTCGCGACGGCGCGATACGCTTTTGTATATGTCTTGAAAAATATGGTTCGCACGGAGGACACGGAGAACACAGAGAAAAGAATCTTGTGAACGTCTTGTGAACGTCTTTGGAACGCCTCGGAACGCCGTCTTTCAGTTCGGCAGGTCTTAAAAGAGAACGGCAGCAGAGCGTATCGCGAGACTTCGTGAGCTTCCGAAGACAGCCCGCTGGTTACCCCACGATGAACCTCTTAGTTATGTCACCCCTTAACTTGACCCACACAGCGGATACACGTCCGGTTGGGTATGTGTTCCTCAGTCCTCGGTTCGGAACGGTTCGACCGAGATACCTGCGGCGATCAGAGCCTCCTGCAAGACTTTTGCAAAGCGGGCGGCGCCGGGGGTATCCGAGTGAAGACACAAGGTGTCGCATACGCAAGGTACGAGCGCGCCCTCGACGCTGACGACCTCCCCTTTACGGATCAGGCGAATGGCGCGGGGCACGAGTTCTTTTTCCGGAACGAAGGCGTTGGGGTCTCTGCGGGAGACCAAGCTGCCGTCGGAATGGATCTGCCGGTCGAGGAAGGCTTCCCGTGCGAAGCGGAGTCCTTGTTCGGTCGTCACTCGTTCTAACGCTGACCCCGAAAGGCCGACGATCACCAAAGAGGGATCGTAGGCCTTTACGGCCTCGACGATGGGGATAGCGATGCCCTCCTCGCGCGCGGCCATATTGTATAGCGCTCCGTGAGGTTTCACGTGAGCTAGGCGTAGGCCTCTAACCCGCAGGAAGGCGTCCAGAGCTCCCAGTTGGTAAAGGACATCGGTTCGGATTTCGTCTGCGGGCAGCGAAAGCTCTCGGCGTCCAAAACCTCGGAGATCGAAAAACCCCGGGTGCGCCCCTATTTGAAGGCCGTATCTTTCCGCCAGACCCACGGTTTTATCCAGGACTTTGGGGTCACCGGCGTGAAACCCGCACGCGATGTTGACCGAGGACACGTAAGGGAAAAGCCCCTCATCCTCTCCTGACGAAAAGACACCGAAACTCTCTCCCGCATCGCAGTTGATATCGATCGTATCCGCAAACCGCCCTCTCATCCGACCGCCTCCCGTATGCCACTTTTTTTGTTGTATAATCATATCACACGAGCGTGCGACTCCGTTTTGGATGTGTGAGGAAGCGAAACCGTGATTTTTTTTCGCAATGGAATCCCTTGAATAGACCCATTATAATGTCTCTCTTGAAGTCGAAGGTTGTAAAAAGCGTGACGGGTGTTTTGGAAGGCGGACGATAGGAATGAGAATTCAAGCCTATGAAATCGAGAAAAAGTACCGATTTTTTTCTCTACCCCTTGCGGAGCAGTTCTTTCGACAACCCAACTTTCTTTGGCGGAAGATCGGCATCCTCCAGTGGTATTTGAACGAAAAAGAAGATACTGACCTATCGATACGTATCCGCTTGACGCTAAAGAAGGACGAGGAAGGGTTTAAAGAGGAGTGGGAGATCGGGAGTAAAAGGCCTGTCCCTCATCACCCTGAGCAGCGAGTAGAAACGCAAACGTCTTTCTCTTTCAGCGAGTGCCCTAGCGATGTGGCCTTAACCTTGGAGGAGTTTGGAGTGAAGTTGCCTGGCGACCTCGATCGATACCCGGTCTTGGCGAAAATACGGTATATTATGGTCAAACCCCTTAAGATCGTGCGCGTGGCGGAGGTCGTCTTGGATCACTTTATTTACCCGATAATGAAGAGAGGGGAGCGCGTACACCTCGAGCTCGAACTGAGAGACAAAACTCCCTTACCTGGTCAAGCGGAACAGTTTGAGAGTCTCTTCGGGCGACTCAATCTCTACACTTTCGCTCGTGATATCACCAGTAAAACTTACCTGTCAAACCGGAGCTTGGCAGAACGCGCTTTCGAAGAGGGAAAATGTGGATTCGGTATCGAAATGGGGCGGATGGAGATAGAGCGTCTTCTCAGAGCAAAGGAGCCTTTTGGCCGCTGAGGTCGGAGGGGAGGTCGATATCCTTCACGCAGAAAGGGTCCTCGGTTTCAACCCACCGCAAGGACTGTGACAAAGGCCCCAAAACAGTTTGGAGCCCGCGATCCCCGGTGATCGCCATACCCTGGTCGAAAAACCGTGCGGGGAAGTAGAGCGGGAACCCCGGTGTGTTTTGGTAACGTGGCCGTATGATCGCCTCCGGTTCTTGGTTTGCTTTTTGATAGACGGATTCCACTGTCGTCTCGCTGATGAATGGCATATCCCCGAGAAACAAAAAAACGCCTGACACCTTACGACGTATAGCCTCCCTGATCCCAACTTTTACGGACTCGGAAAGTCCTTCCCGGTAGCGTTCGTTGACGAAGACTTCGACTTCCCTAGACGCATCGATCGTTCGGGCGTTAATGGGGTTTGAAACGACTAGAACTCGCCACGAATCTAGCGAGTCCGCACGCCGTTGCCTGAGTAGGGCTTTGTCGATCACCTGCTCGAGCACCGTCCGACCGGTGTCGGGCAATACCGCGGCGAGCTTGTTTCCGCCAAAACGTTTTCCTTCGCCCGCCGCGAGAACGATCGAGAGAAACGAACTATTCTTTAAATCGATAGTTGATGCCCTCCAGCTGGATTTTAAAGTTGGTTCCCAAGCCCAGGTAGTGTTTTAACTCCGGTAAGCGACGGATGAGATCGAAGTATTCGTCGCTGAAGGCCTTGACCTCGACGACACCCTCTTCTCGGAAGTCGGTGTCCACCCAGGCGTTCTCCGCTTCATCGAACAAGAACACCTTTCCATACAGATTCCGGTAACCTTTGGCGCTTGCTCCCGTGCCGTAGGCTTTTTCCAACTCTTCGGTCGTCATCGACTGCACCATCAGGTTTTGCATCTTCGAGGCCTCGAAGGCGCCTTGTCCCGTCTGACTCAGAGTGGGTGCTGGAGCGGCGGAAGAAAAGGCGCGCATATCAAAAAGGATCTTCGGAACCGTGCCGTCGACGGACTCTATGTCTTTGTCTTGGCCCGTTACGCCTTCGAGGATCAGATAGGAGGTGTAGGGCGTCGGTATGCCGTATTTTTTGCTGAGCCGGACGATCTCTTCCCGCGCTTCCACTGTCTCGCCATTCAATTTGATGTGGTTTAGCAGTTCACTGATCCTACGAGAAGCCCAAAGTTTCGAGATGTAAGGGTTCGAGTGTTCGGAGAGCGTAACCGGATAGATTTGTTCGAACGCGATCACACCGCTCCCGTCTAAGGCGGCGATCTTCCCGGTTATTCTTATCTGTAATTCTCCGTGGCCGGTGTAGCGGCCGAAGAGTTTCAAAGGGAAGTCCTTGTATATCGTAAGATTTCGAGAGGGGAGGAGGTCCGTGATTTGCGCATTCTCTCCTGCGATTTCTACCTGAATGTCCGTCATCAGGGGATTCGAGACGTTTGCGAAGAGCTGGCTCACTTTCGCCTCGATGTTTTCTTTTTCTTCGACGTAAAAGGCCATCCCACCTGACTCTTGCGCTAACAGATCCAACAGGCCCGTGTTCACGTCATACCCAACACCGAAAACGAACAGTTTCGCGCCGGTCGCTTTCGCCCAGCCTATCGCGTCGGAGGTGATTTTGGATATGTTCAGGATACCGGACGTCGGTTGGCCGTCAGTGAGAAAGATGACGTAATTGTTCTCATCCTCGTGATTGGTAAAGGCGGATAGGGTCCCCAGTCTCAACGCCTCGTGAATATCCGTAGTGCCTCCTGCTGACGAGCCCTTCAACCACTTCAACGCATCCGGAGTATCCTTTTGATCGTACAGGGTTGTCAGAAGCTCTTTGCGGAACGGTGTCATCTTGTCATTAAACAATAACAGGCCGAACCGGTCTTCTTGGTTGAGTCTCTCCAGGATGAATTGAGCGGCTGCTAATGCTTGCGCGTATTTCGTACCGTACATACTCCCGGACTTGTCCAAGACGACCATTACGCTCTTCTGCAGGGTTCCCACATCAGGGTAATAGGGGAGGATGTCCAGCATAAACGTGCCTATTTCGGGCTCTTCTTCATCATTGACGAAATAGGCTTCGTAACGACGCTCTCCGTAGCCGATGAAGAGGACGAAATCTTGAGAGGGGAACAGGTTTTCTTCCGCATAAACAAAGGAGACCGCTTCTTGTGGTTGAGGGGTGAAGGCCAAGGTGTGCGTCGGCGAGTTGACGGTATAGACCAAACGTTGCGAGTGGATGACCCCTTCGATTTTTATTCTCCCGATGTTGCCCTTGAGCAGAGAATCGATTTTGAGCGGGTAGACTAACTTGTGGTAATCACCTGTTTTATCGACCTCTTGATAGTATTCCACCTCTATTTCTCGCTTTTCGAAGGGAGCAAAGGGGAAAAGGCGGATGCGGATCATACGCTGGCCGATATATTCCAGCAAAGCCGGGTCTCTTTGCTGCCTTACGTAGCTTTCGTAGAGCAAGCGCGCCTCGTCTTTCTCCATAATGGTGCCCTCGTAGACCACGCCGTTCACGGCCATCTTGAAATCGGTGATAACGGTTTGATCGGGTAAGGGAAAGAGGTAGACGACCTCCACCTTTGCGTTCGACTCGTTATAGAATACTTCTCGAATCGAAAACTTCGCGATATCTTCGTTGATATCGATATGGACGAGGTGTTCTAACATAGAAACCGGGTTTCGTGGGAAAACGACAACGGGTTGCAGATCTATCCGTTCGGAATACGGTATCATCACGCCGTTCGCAGAAAGCAGAGCGGAAAGGGTTATCAGGGCCAGTAACCAAAACAGATACTTACGCACACTATCGCCTCCATCGGAATATAATTAGACACACCGTTACTGACGGCAAAACCCCATAGCCTATTGTACGTGGTGCCGTTCACTCTTTCGGACCGAAGAACGCGTTCCCCCAAGCATAATCGGCGGGGCATAAACGGTAGTGGGCGTCAAAGACGTTCTGCTCCCCCGAAACCGTTCCCATAAAGGCCACACGGGTATCGACGGCGCATTCGGAAAGGGCCAGGCGGATATCCCATTGCATATTGCTCTCGAACACGTTGTATTTCATTTGGCAGTCAACTTTTCCCGACAAGACGAGACCGTCTACGCTGTTATTTTTGAAGCTGTTGGAGAGGAGCTCTATGACGGTGTCTCCTCCCAAAAAGCAGGCCTTAAGGTTTTCAGAGAACAGGTTCTTCTCGACTCGGCACGGTTTCTTGCCGGTTAAAAAGAGCCCGGTCGCGAACCCCCGTACTTCGTTGTATTGGATCACCGTTTCTCCGATGCCCAAAGAGAGGACGCCGTGACTGGACAGCGAGGCGTTTTTTGACTTCAGAAAAGGTCCGTACAAGATGTTGTTGCCGAAGAACAGGCTGTGGTTGAAGGTGACGGCCCGTATGCCGTCTTGGCCAGCCTGTATCGTGTTCTCGAGAATACGGGCGTTCGACATAGCCAAAGAGACCGCGATCGCGCCCCCGTGTATGGTCATTCCCTCGATGGTGAGCGCAGGGCAGTTCTCGACCCAGATCGTCGGAATCAGGGTGTCGGCCGGTCTCAACACCACACGTCCCCGCCCCTCTCCCTTGAGGTTCAGGGCCTTTTGGAATCGGATATTCTCGACATAGGTCCCGGCGCGAATGAGAATGGTGTCTCCGGAAGAGGCCGCGAAGACGGCTTGTTTGATCGTGCGATAGTCGGACGCGCCTCCTCCCACCGTTAAGATCGCAGAAAAGGATACGGTGAAAGAGAAAATCGACAGCGTCAATAGAAGGATGCCTGCAGTTCGTAAACCCATACCACTACCCCCTATGTTATACTTTTTGGCGCAGACGACGGTGTGATCACCTTTTGTGTTGGGAAGGCAAATACGATTCCCTTATCTCGGAAAGCTTCGATAATTCCAAAATTGATCGCTTGTTGCGCGTCCATATAGGCCATATAGTCTCTTTTGTCCACCCAGTAGACGATGTCGTATATAAAACTATGGGTACCGATGCTCGAGAGGTGGGCTCTTGAAAACTCGAGATCAGGATTCCGATCGACGATCTCTTGGACGATGCCGGGGATGGCTTTCAGGGTTTCGAGTGGTGTATCGAATGGAAGGCTCAATTGGAACAGGGCTCTCCTTTGCACCATCCTTTTATAGTTGCGGATAGAGGATTCCGTGAGCAAAGAATTGGCGATCACGAGCTGTTCTCCGGTCAGACTCCTGAGTCGGGTGGTCCGCAATCCGATCTTTTCGATCGTCCCGGAATATTCTCCGAAGACGATGAAGTCCCCCGGCTCGAAGGGTTTATCCAACAAAATCGAGAAATAGCCGAACAGATCCCCCAGGATCTTTTGCGACGCCAGTGCGACCGCTATTCCCGTAATTCCCAATCCTGTGAGGATGCCGTTGATGTCGTATCCGAGGCTCTTCATCACCCCGACGATGCCGAGAGTCCAAGCCACGATCTTCACAATCGAGGTTAGGCTTTTTAAGCCCTGTATCTGGGCTGTGTTCTCGGGGTGTTTTCGCGCGTAATTTTGAACGCCGAAAACGATAGTCGCAGTCACGAATCGGATGATAGCGACGGTCAACAGAATCGAGCCGATCGCGTTCACGATGTCACGCCAGGATTGGGGCATATCGATGGGGGTGAGCGCGATTATGAATACCAGATAATAGAAAACCGGGAGTGTGGTTGTCACGAGGATCGTGCTCAGAAAGGTAAAGAACGGGGCGTCCGCCTTTTTTCCGATCGAGCGTAGCCGTTTAGCCGTCCACCGTTTACCGACGAGTAGAATGATCACGCCAACGAGGGCGACCGCGATGGCTATCAAGTACTTATAGACGGGATTCCCTAAGTATTGAACGGTGAATACCTTTTCCATATGAGATTACATCCCTTCTTCCCATAAGGTGTCGACATAGTCCGTGTGTATCCTCCTCTGAGTCAGTTCCTGAAAACGCAATACGGCCTGACTGGGGAGCCTTCCCGCCTGGTAAACGGTGCCGTAGACTTTTTCCTGTCCACTCCGATCACACAATCTGAAGGGCACCTGGTTCATCAACTGATCTTTCCCCTCCTCTTCGACGAAAAAAACGAGGGAAAGATCGGGATACCGGACTTTGACCTCTTCTTTGAAAGCGTCGAGGGGCGAGGTCTCCCAAATGGGCTGAGGAGTTTCCGCCCACGTTTTCGACTTTTCAGGATCTGCGAGGTATTCGCGAATGAGCTCGACGGCGCTAAAAAAATTCGCCTGATCCAATTCTATCAAGTGATCGATCGAAACGTCGCCTGAAATCCCAACGGATTTTTTAAGCCATTCCAATTGCACACGATAGTACGTCCGTAGAAACGGCAGAAAAGGCTCCCAAAGCGCCCTTTCGGGCGGTGTCTTTTGCGTCAACCTCCTAACCCATTCTAGGTCTGTGCGAAACCGGTGGAAGTCCCCGACGTACGCGACGATATTGGCGCGCAGGCTTCCGATGCCGGGTATCTTGGTGAGCAGGCTGTATAAAGGCGAGATCCCATAGGTTAACGAACGGCGGATCCGTTCTAAAACCCCCGAGGGGCAGAGGTCCCAGAACCCGTAACGCGCCCCTTGTTCGTAGAAGCTACAGATCAGCTCCACGTCATAAGGTAAGGAGCCGACCCAAGCGGGCGGTTTCTGCCTTCGCCCCTCTTGGTCGTTCTCGTCTTGCTCGATACCGAGGCGGTTCCACAGGAACCCCAGTCCGAATTGCAACAGGCCCGCATAGGAAGAGAAAAAAACGGACTGCCGGTTCCAATGCCCTCCTATTGGCGGAAAAAACGGCGGGTAGTAGTCGGGTACGGCGCCCCCGCCGGGGACCAAGAGCGCGATCGACTCCCAGAGCGTCCAGAAAGACGAAGGGTCCTCTTGTACATCGTACCGCGTGACGTTCTTGACGAAGTGCGCGACGGCCTCCGGGTTCAGCAGGTAAGACGCGGTCAGATTCCCCAAGCGCGTTAAGCGGTTGTCTCCCTCGACCATTCCGATTTCCCGAAGACGAGAGACGGCTTTTTGTATAATTCGCTCCTTGAAGCGGCCCTTAAAATGGGTGTAATTAAAATGCTCCTCATTAACGGAGAGCACGCCGAGAGAAAACAGCTCGACCATCCCTAGCAGTTTTGTTTCATTGTCCGGATGGAAGATCGACTCGTGCCGGGTATACAGATCATTCAGGGCGGTGAAGGCTTTGTCTAAAGTAGTCTCGAAGACGTCGGCCAGCCCCCTTTTTAGCAAGGCTTTTAAAATCGCCGCCGTCTTTTCTCCGGTCGTACCGGTGGCATAAAAGACGCGTCCGACGCCTCTTTTGGTGTAGCCTTTTCGACCCGCCCTCCCTTCGAACTGGAGCAGGTCGATTAACACCGGCCATATCTTTTCTTCCTGATACAGAGAGTATTTGACGAAGATCACGATGTCATCGGCGGGGGAGTTGAAGCCGTAGGCCAGGGTCTGCGTGGAGATCAGGATAGATAGTCCGTTGTCTAAGGATTTGAAGGCGGCTTCGATTTCCTTTTTCTCCTCCACCGGGATGTCCGCGTTGTGAAAGGCGACGACGGGCTCGCCTACCAACTTCGGTTTGATGTAGGGGACGGTATCGTTCATCGCCCGATACCCCTGCCTTTCAAAGGCGGACAGAAGGTCCCAACCGGTTTTTTTGGATGGGACGATGATCATCGTCTTCACACGTTGCTCGATGTTCTCTTCCAAAAAAGCCTGTTTCATCTGTTGGATCGAGGTTTTCGCGTTCTTGCGCGTCGGGAGGGCCAAATTGAGGAAAGCACGTTCCAGAGGGATGGGACGCCAGGAACTCTCTATCAAAAGGTCAGCGTTCACCCATTCGGCCAGCGACAGGGTGTCCGGGATGGTGGCGGACAAGAGCAACAGTTCCCGACGGTCTCCGAGCAACTGAACCAGAGTTTCCTCGTAGACAATCCCGCGCGTGTCTTGCATCAGCATATGGGTCTCGTCGATGATGACGAACTCGATAGACTGAACCCAGGGACTATTCGAATGGCGGGCGGCTAAAAAGGCCTCCGGAGTTGCGATCACCATATCGTAGTCGTCTTTCACGTCCATCTTGCTTTCTCCTGTTCGTAGATAGACTTTGAGCGGTTTGGTTCGGATATCTTGAAAGATCTGTCTTGCCAAAGCGCGCGTGGGCGCAACATACAAGGTTTTTTTCACCCGTTTCCCCTTCTGGAATGCGGCCAAAAAGGCGATCGCCGTCTTTCCGCTTCCGGTCGGGGTTGAAATGATCGTATTCTTACCACGATAGTGCGAAAAGAAAGCGGTTTGAACGGGGTTCAGCCAAAAGGGTGCAAGGTCGCCCAACAACGTGCGACCATCCACGGATTCGACAAGGCGTTTTTCGTTGTTCACGAAGATCTCAAAAGGCGATCGGTCGTTCTTTTCGGGGACATAGATACTGATCATTCTGGGCTCCTCGCTATGATATCTTGGCAATACCGATTATACCCCATAAATCGCTTATCGAAACGTTACTCCCGTTGAGAGAACGAAAGGCGCGTCGGATAACCCGTACACACGGGGGTTTTAGATAGAGAGATAGGCTTCTGAAGGGCGTTTTCCCGTCTCCTATACCGTTAACTGTAATTGTATCTTAGAAATCAGAGGGCCACTTGCAATTTACCCGTAAATATGTTAAAATCGACCCGGAAATCGCCGAAAGATAGGGGTGATAAAAAATAGAAAGGAGAAGACCCGGCGTGAAAAAGAAGATACTGGTAGTGGATGACGAGCCCTCGATTGTGGAGCTGTTGACCTACAATCTGAAGAAGGAAGGATACGAGGTTCTCAAAGCGTACAACGCGGAAGAGGCGCTGAACCTCGCCGATACCGACGACGAAATCGACCTGTTCGTGATCGACGTGATGCTGCCCGACGTGGACGGATTCGACGTGACCCGGAAGATCAGGGCCCACGAAAAACACCAAAACAAGCCCATCATTTTCCTGACGGCTAAAACAGACGAGTTTGACAAGATTTTAGGCTTGGAGTTGGGTGGCGACGACTACGTGACGAAGCCCTTCAGCGTTCGTGAGGTAATGGCAAGGATCAAGGCGATTTTTCGAAGAATCCAGCGCTCCGTGGAGCAAACCGTAGAAAGACCTAAGCAGATCGTCGTCAAAGACCTGGAAATCGACCTGGAACGGTACGAAATAAAAGTGCGCGGCGAAGTGAAAAACCTAACGCCTTTAGAGTTCGAACTGCTCCGCTATTTGGCCGAAAACGAAGGAAAGGTGTATTCTCGGGACGTTCTTTTAGACACCCTCTGGGGGTATGACTATTACGGGGATACCCGAACGGTCGATGTACACATTCGACGGTTGAGAACCAAGGTGGAAGAGGACCCGTCCAACCCGAAATATATCATCACCGTACGCGGCAAAGGGTATAAATTCAAGAACCCTGGGAAAGAACCCTAATCTCGTTCACTTGAAAAAAAACCGGGATAACCCGGTTTTTTTTAAGGCTTATGATTGCCCATATCCGAAGGATGCGAGCCGTTTTCTTTAGAAATTGAGATCGACCTTCGGCACTTCTTTTTCGGCTTCTGGGATCTTAAAGAAATCAAACATCTTGAAGTTGAAAAGCTTCGCGATGAGGTTGGCCGGGAACTGCTCTATCGTCGTGTTATATTTCATGGTGATGTCATTATAGAACTGTCTGGAATAGGTGATCTTGTTTTCCGTGTTCGACAACTCCTCTTGCAGGGACATCACGTTTTGATTGGCCTTCAACTCCGGGTAATTCTCAACGACGGCCAGCAGCCTGCCCAATACGCCGGAAACCTCCCCTTCGGCGTCCATTCTTTCTTTTTGGCTTGTCGCACCCAAAGCCCGAGCGCGCGCATTCATCACTTTTTCCAGTGTGTCGCTCTCGAACTTCATATACCCCTTCACCGCGTTCACCAGATTGGGGATTAAGTCGGAGCGGCGTTTCAGTTGGACATCAATTTGGCTCCAAGAGTTCTCGACTTTTTTCCGTTCTGCGACCAGTTTATTGTAGGTGGCGATAACCCATAACACAATCGCGGCGGCAACGATTAATAGAATCACCCAAACCATGTTTTCATCCTCCTTTGAGCATTTCTAGCGATTATATCACAAAGAGCCAGAGAAAAAGAGCGAGGTTTGTGTCAAGTTATGGGGTGTACTCAAGAAACAAGGCCAAAATCGATCGCACGATTTTTTGTTTTTGCAGTCTTCGCGACGTAAGCGCCCTTTCTTTTTGCGACGGCGCAATAAAAGTGGGTTCGCACAGAGGGCACAGAGAGCACGGAGGAGAGATTAGAACCAGCCCAGAATAGAGCACCGAACGCCAGCCTGGGAACGGTTGGGAACGCCAAACTTTAGTTTGGCATGGTTTTATCTTTTCACTTAGAACGTTCCCATACGCAGCATCATGGCGTAAGCGCCCTTTCTTTTCGCGAAGGCGTAAAAAACGGGATTTGCACAGAGGGCACAGAGAACACAGAGAAAAGATTTTTGTGAACGCCCTGGGAACGCCAAACTTATCGGCAGGTTTACTGAGCGCGCCGAATTATAAGCTAGCAGATATTTTGAAGGGACGTAAAATGTACTTAAGCCGCGATGAACCTCGTAGTAGAACGCGAACGCGACGCTTTTTAAAGGGTGTAGACCGGATCCACGTATTCGTAGAGTTCCGGAATCCTCTCGCCTAAGAGATGCCTGACGACGGATGGGAACACCCGTTCAGATTCAAAATGTGGAAACAGGATCACCTTTATCCCCTTCTCTTTGAGTCCCAGTAGATCGTGATAGGACAAATCGCCGGAGATGTAAAGATCCAGGTGGGCCGGAAGCGAAGGGATCAGGAGCCTACCGGAACCGCTACAGAACCCGACGGTCGAGATAGGGTCGTCTAGGTCCCCGATGAGTTGTATAGAGGTCGAGCGGGCGATCTCCTTGAATTCTTCTACGAAGGAACGAAAGGCCCTTTTTTCGACGGTTCCGTACCGTCCCAGGCCGTAGGTCCGACGGTTCGAAAGGAATTCGGTTTCTTCCATAAGATCGTAGGCGACCTCCTCGTAGGGATGGGCGCGAAGGACTGTTTCGATGAAGTCTGACAAGCGATGCCCTTCGACGAGGGTTTCGATCTTCATTTCCTCCACTCTCTCCAATCCGTTGAGTTGGCCAATAAACGGTTGTGCTCCCTCCAAAGGGCGGAAGGTTCCGATCCCTTCGCTGGAGAAGGTGCAATCGGCGTATTTTCCGATCGCTCCGGCCCCTTTCGAGAACATCGCGTTCCGAACGATCTGCGCATGCGTCTTCGGAACGAAGACCTGGAACTTGTAAAGCTTTTCCTGATAGGTTTTCAATATCGGTTTGACATCCCGGAGGCCCAATTTTTCAGCCCAATAGTCGTTGAGGCCCCCCGGGGCGATATCTGCCGGCGTATGGGAGGCATAGACCGTGATTTCGCTAGAGATGACTTCCGTAAGGATCCGTCCAAGGGCCGTCTCCCGGTCTATTGTGTGACACGGGAGATAGAGGAGCGGATGATGCGATAGGATGAACCGGCATCCCTTCTCTTTCGCTTTCTCAACGACTCCCTCCGTGACATCCAGCGTTACCAGGACTCTTTCGCAACTGCCATCGAACGGCCCGACTTGTAACCCGCATCGATCCGATTCCATCGCGAGTTTCGGAGGGAAGACCTCTTCGATGGCACGTATGATGTCCCTCGTGCTTGTCGCTTCGCTCATAGCATCCTCTGTTCTTCCTCTAATAGGTAAAGTAGGCTTCTCTTGCGGGCTTTTCCACAGAAAGAGCCGTTTTCAATCGATTCAGCGCTTCGGCAAGGGTGCTTCGGGGGCAGCCGATGTTCAGCCGCATATGCTTTTCACCGCCGGGGCCGAAGACCGCGCCCGCATCGAGACCCAAAGACGCCTTTTCGACAAACCAATTGCGCAAGCAGGAGTCGTCTTTGCCTAGCCCTGCGCAATCGAGCCACAACAAAAAGGTGCCATCGGGTTTCACACACTTTATTTGAGGTGCCTGTGTCTCCAGGAAGGCTAAGGTGTAGTCGATGTTGGCCTCTAGATAGGGCAATAGTCGATTTAACCACTCCTCACCCTCGTTATACGCAACCTCTAAGCCCAGGACACCGAACGCGTTCCCTATTCCGATCCCGTTGGCTTTTATACGATACTCAAACTCCGCGAACAGCCTCCGGTTGGGAATGATCACCCCCGAGGTGACCAGGCCGGCGATGTTAAAGGTCTTGCTGGGGGCGATGAAGGTAATGGTTCGTTCTCCGATTGGGAGCGGATTCCCTCGGGCATCCGCCGTTAGAGAAGCGAGGGGGATATGCGAGTGAGGAGAGAAGACAATGTCCTGATGGATCTCATCGGATAGGATGAGCACTCCTTTGTTAAGGCAAATTTTCGCCAACCTCTCCAGTTCGTCACGTGTCCACACTCTACCGACCGGGTTGTGTGGGCTGCAGAGGATGAGAATCTTGGTTCTGTCGTCTATCTTCTTCTCTAAATCCTCAAAATCCATCGTGAAGCGGCCGGATTCTTTCTTCAAAGGGTTGAAGACCAGTTGTCGCCCATTGCCCACGACGGCGTCATAGAAAGGGTGATACACCGGTGGCTGGATGATCACTTTGTCGCCCGGTTGCGAAAACGCCTGTATGGCGGTGTTGATACCACTGACGATCCCAGGGCAAGTATTGATCCACGCTTTGTCAACCTCCCACCCGTGTCTTCTTTTCTCCCATCCGATGATCGCGTCGAAAAACGCGTCCATCTTCGCGGTGTAGCCGAAAACCCCGTGTTCCACACGTTTTTTAAAGGCCTCGATAATCGGTTGCGGACAACGGATGTCCATGTCGGCGATCCAAAGGGGCAGGACGTCGCGTTTCCCGAATACCTCTTGCCTTAAGTCCCATTTCACACTGCTCGTACCCTCTCGGCTGATACAAGCGTCAAACGGCTCTTCGATCATGTTGTTCCTCCGAATTCTTTAAAGTAGCGCATCATATACTCACGGCGGCCGGGCGTTCACAGCCTTCGTCGCAGACTTGACGCGCCCGGGTTGCGGTCACTCGTCTTCTTCGTCAAATGCCGGCCTCTCCTCCTTGTTCTGCTGTTGACCCTTTTCGAGAAGCCTGTTCACCACGTTCTCCAGTTTCTCTTTGACGATCGGTTTGACATAGTATCCGTCACATTTGTGCCGATAAGACTTAGAGATGTTTTTTAGGTCCCCTAAGGCACTGATCATCAAAATCTTGCTTTTCGCAAGGTTTTCTCTCCGCTCGATCTTTCGTATGCGACTCAAAACCTCTTGTCCGTCGAGGGAGGGGACCATAATGTCCAAACAGATCAGTTGGAAGGGGTTCTTCTGTCGGGCGCTTTCTTCGAAGAGCTGAACCGCTTTCATTCCGTCTTCCGAGATGGTCACTTCTCCGTATTTCATCAGGATTTTTTCGAGCAGTTTTCCTGTCACCAAGTCATCCTCTAAAACAAGGACTCTCATTTCCAACCCCCTTCGGAAATCTTCAGGAAATTATACCATACCCCTCTGGTTTTAACACAGCTAATTATCTGATAGCTTTTCCGATAAGTAAACAATAAGTAACGCTCTGTTAATGTGACTTGTGACGAAGCCAGAATGTGGGGAGGGTGTTTTTGAGAGGATTTGTGCGTAGGTTAAATAACTTTGGTGACCCCAGAGCGAAGAATATGCCTACCTGGTATTCGAGGCTGGTGCGGGGTCAGGAGGGCCCGCGCGCAAGGGTTTTTAGACCGCGTTCTACCGCTCAGCCCCCGAAGAATAGGTGCTCCGCCAGGATCTTCGTTCCGATACCAATCAATATGAATCCGCCATAGAGCCCTGCTTTCATGCCAAAACTTGCGCCAGTTTTCGCGCCCGAAACCACACCGGCCAAGGATAAAACGAAAGTAGAGGCGAAAGCGATCGTGGCGGGTAACCATATCGGCTTCGCGATCATAGAAAGCGCGACGCCGGCAGCCAAGGCGTCGAGGCTTGTGGCTAAGGCGTACAGAAGGAGAACGGATAGTCTGGATAGATCCGATTTTTCCGGACAGGTCCCGACTTTTCGGGAGTCCCTTATCATACCGAGGCCAACGTATAGGAGTAAACCGAAGGCTATCCAGTGGTCGAATTCGCGGATCGCAGACTGGAAACTCGATCCGGCGTGCCACCCGATCACGGGCATCGCGAACTGGAACGCCGCAAAAGAAAAGGCGACTTTGAAAGTGCCTTGAAACCCCGTCTTTGGTAACGTCGTCCCATAGCAGACCGCCACGGCGAACGCGTCGAAAGCTAATGTGACGGGTAAAAGGATGGTGTCGATCACCGTAATCTTCTGCGCTCCTTATGCATACCCCGTGAAGTCATTTTTAGAAGGACGGTTGGAGCGGGATCGAGGGCTTCGGATCGATAGGGAAGCGCGAGAGTCACGACGCCACCGCGCTCTTCTTTTCTATCGGTAACGGGTGATCAACGATTTGCACAGTTCCAATCCTTCCACCGCGTCTTTCGCAAAGCCAGCGCATCCGAACCGTTTGGCCAACTCTCTGTTTAGGGACGCGCCCCCAGCGATCACGGGTTTGTCGATACCGTTTTCGCGTAGGGCTCGGATGACGGTCTCTATTTCTCCGATTGTGGTGGTCATCATCGCCGAAAGCCCGATGATATCCGGATCTGTTTCCTTCGCCTTAAAAACTATCTTTTCGGCCGCTACGTCCTTGCCCACGTCGATGACCTCGAAACCGCCGCTTCGCAAGACCGTTCCGACGATGTTTTTCCCGATGTCGTGGACGTCTCCCTCTACCGTAGCTAACAAAACCCTTCCCCTAAACACGAGCAAGGGGTCGAGCCTTTGGTTGACGAGGTCGAAGATCTCACGGGCCGTGTCTGAGGCGAGCAGAAGCTGAGGTAGATAGATTTCGTTCTTTGCGTAGAGCTGGCCCAATTCCTCCATACTCTTCGCCAAATACTGCTGGCTGACGGTCAGCGGAGGATGCTCGCGCAACAATTCTTCCACCAAGGTATTCAGAGCCTCTCGATTTCCCGAGACCATCGCAGCCAGTATCGGGTCTTCGATCGTGGACGCGCGAATACCGGGCTCATCGAGCCCCTCGAGAGACAAGGCGCCCGCAAGCACTTTTTGGATCACTTCGTCTCCCGAGTTTAAAATAGCCGCTGACAGGCCTCTTTCTATTGCTTGAGCCAAAAAGGCGCCGTTCACGCCCGTTCGGTTGGGTAATCCGTAACTGAGGTTCGATAGGCCTATGGACGTCAGGATTCCGTGTTCCTTTAACCTCGCGATAATCCCCAACGTCACCTTCGGATCCTTTCCCGAAGCCATCGAGAGAACCAGCGGATCGACGAGGATCCGGTCTTTGGTAATGCCGTTCTCCTCCAGGATTCTGATTCCTTCGAAAGCGATATGAACGCGTTCCTCGAGAGTGTCGGGGATCTCTTTTCCCATCGCCAACAAGATCAGCGTTCCTCCGTATCGTTTGAGGAGGGCGATCTTGTTCTCCAGGCTCTTTGGCGTTACCCTTGCAGAGTTGATCAACGGCCGGCCCGGGTACTCCCGTAAGGCGACCTCGAGGAACTTGTCCGTTTGGATATCGAAGGAGATGGGAACCGACGAGCGTTTGTCCAGTTCGCAGACGACTTGTGAGAAGGCGCTTTCGTCGAGTGTCTTTTCTATTCCCAAGTTCAAGTCGATTGCGTTTGCCCCTTCTTCCGCCTGACGCTGGGCTTCCAACAGGAGTTGACTCCATTCTTTTCGCTGGATTTGCTCTTGAAGGCTCTTTCTCGAGGCCGGGTTGATACGCTCTCCGATCGATAGGAAGGGTTGGATCGGAGTCAACACCGTCCTCGAACTCAAGTAGCGCTTTGGGTCCTTATCGATCGCGCGGGGACTCCGACGTTGGTCCAGCGCGCGGCGCATCAACCGGATGTGTTCGGGTCCCGTACCGCAGCATCCTCCGATGATCGAAGCGCCGAGTTCTATGAAATCATCCGCATAGAAGGCGAAGGATTCCGAGCTTAGATCGTATGAGAGGCGATGACCGTCATATATCGGGGTCCCGGCGTTCGGTTGGATACAGAGTGGTTTTTGGCAGACGCGGGCGAGTCGTTCGAAAACCCGTAGGCTCTGCGCCGGTGCGAGCGTACAGTTAATGCCAATCACATCGACGTCCAGGTCTTGGATCGACACCGCGTAGCTCTCCGCCGATGTGCCGGTAATGCTTCGTCCATCGGCTTCGAAGGTCATATTGACGATCAAAGGCAGGTCGGCGGTTACTTTTCTGACCGCCATAATCGCAGCTTTGAGCTCTTTGATGTCCGAGAAGGTTTCAAGAAGAAACCCTTCCACCCCTTCTTCATATAAGATAGCGGCTTGTCGGCGGAAGGTTTCCACGGCCTCGTCGAAGGTGTAGCCGCCTAAAGGGAAGACGAACTCTCCAGTCGCGGACATGTTTCCGAAAACCCGCGCTTTGTCCCGGGCCGCTTCCTTCGCGATACGAACTCCTGCCCGGTTGAATCTTTCGAAATCCTCACCAAAACCGAGGGTCTTCAGCTTCCTCGGATTCGAGTTGAAGGTGTTCGTCGACAATAAATCCACACCGCAGGCGACATATTCCCGCTGCAGCGTGGCCACAACCTCCGGTTGTCGAACGTTGTAAGTCTCCGCGGGACTGTCTCGATAACCCCGCATTAACAGCTGCACGCCATAGGAGCCGTCCAACAGGAGACACCGATTTTCTAACGACGACAGAAAGGTTTTTCTTTTCATCTTCCCTCGCTTTTCGAAACCGTTTCGCTCAATCGACAGATTTCGATGATCTGTTTACTTTTATTCATCGTGTACAGGTGGATATGTTTCATCCCGTGCTCTCGGAGGTCCTGGACTTGCTTGGCGGCATGCGCGATGCCGACCTTTTCGAGATCGAGCGGGTCCGCTCCGAATCGATCGATCTTTTCTTGTAGCCCTGAGGGGAGCGAGGTGGAAGAGAGGCTAAGAATCCGCTTTAAGTTGGTGTTCCTGAGGATCGGCATAATCGCCGGAACTATGGGCTGAGAGATACCGACGGCCCGGGCCTTTTCTAGAAAACGGTAAAACCGAGCGTTGTCAAAAAAGAGTTGGGTGATGAAAAAGTCCGCACCCACTTCGGCCTTTTTTTTGAGGTATAGGACGGAAAGATCCACATCGCCCGAGTCAGCATACCCTTCGGGATAGGCCGCAGCGCCTATACAAAAACGGCCGTCTCGTTTGACGAAATCGATCAGGTCATAGGCATAACGAAAGCGATCCAACTCCGTGTCAGGAAAAATCAGGTTCGGCGGGATATCTCCACGTAAAGCCAGAACATTACGCACCCCTAAGTAATAAAGCTGGTCCAGCAAATCGACGATATCCGAGCGTAAATAGCCGACGGCCGTAATGTGGGATAGGGCGCGATAGGCCCCTTGGATCAGATGTCCCGCGATCGATAACGCGCGTTCGCGATTGTACCCTCCTGAGCCATAGGTGACGCTGACGAAGCTCGGATCGATAACCTTCAGCCTGTCGATCGTATCGAAAATGATCTCCAGAGTCTTCTCCAAATTGGGTTTTGGAGGAAAAACCTCTATGGAATACGAAGGAAGAGGGTTCTCAAAAATATCGACGATGCGTTCGCTCATAGTTCCTCCCTGTATATCACATTCAAGAAAACCATCCGATCATCGCGATCGTCGTTTTTCTCGGTATCATAATGCCGGTGGATGGGTTCACGGATATCCGATGACTCAACGGGCAGCCGCCCTGCGTCAACGCTTCCGAGGTAAGGTAGCCCAGAATATCGTGGTTTTTCCGGATATCCACGTCCCCGTATCCGGGTGAGAAGCGCCGGGTTCCGGACCGGTTTTCGCGGATATAGGCGTCAAAGAGATCGTTGATCGCCTCTATAGCCTCCGAAGCCCAAGCGTCCAGAAGGAGCCCCTCGAGGGTCCTCCCTTCGACGAAATCCCGTTGGATCTCCTCGTCTATTCGGATTCCCAAGGTCGAAACAAAAACGGTCACGCTGCTCGTCGAATGGAAAGAGGTTGGCAGGAACCCAAGCGCGATAAGCTCAGACGTGAGGTCGGTCCTATGGAACAGGAACGGGTCAATCGAATCTACACCCCGTAAATGCATATTTCCTATGGTTTCCCTCATTTGAATCGATAACGACACGTTGTTTCCTTTGAACCCAGCCCTCGATAAGAATCGGCGTCTGTCTGGTACAACGCGGTCTTTTTGGATTTCGAAAAAAGGCACGGATCACCCAATCCACGGTTTTTGATAGAGCCGAAACGGCTAGCCGTAGTATAGCATAAAACGGGAAGGCTACCAACGTCGTGCCTGAACACTTCTTCACTCGAAGGGCTCGAGGAGAGGTTCGATTTATAGAGGTGGTCGATTATGATGATACACAAGCCTTACGATACGGTTTCGCGGAAAAAGTTGTATAATTTGCTTGTCCATACGAATATTAAAGGGGGTAAGACCAAATGTTCAAAGAGTTTATGACCTTCATCAAGCGCGGAAATGTGATCGATCTGGCCATAGGGATCATCATTGGCGGTGCTTTTGGTAAGATCGTCAGCTCGTTAGTCAACGACATCATTATGCCACCTATCGGTCTTTTGATAGGGAACGTGGATTTTTCGAATCTGTTCATCAGTCTAAACGGCACATTCTATAAGTCGTTGGCGGAAGCGAAAGCCGCGGGCGCCCCGACGATGAATGTTGGCCTGTTCATCAACTCCGTTATAGACTTTCTGATTATCGCTTTCGTCATCTTTTTAATCGTCAAACAGCTCAACAAGATTCAGAAAGCGACTGAAAAACCCGCTGCTCCGGTGGCGCCCACCACGAAAGAGTGTCCTTACTGTTTTTCTCTGATTCCAATCAAAGCCGTTCGCTGCCCCAACTGCACCTCAGATTTACAGAAACAGAAAGCCTAAGGCCGGTTCGAAAAACGAGACCGAAAAACCCTTTCACCAATCGGTGTTGGGTATAATATCAGGGTGGAATAAGAAAAAAGCTAAAAACGAGGAGGGAAAAATTGACCCTCTAAGGAGCCGCCATTGGAGCTCATTTGACCCTTCAAGGGGGGTAAAGAAGTGTATTTTTCGACCCCGCGAAGAGTACGAAGATTATCGCGGGGTAACCAGCGGGCTGCCTTCGGAAGCTCACGAAGCCTCGCGGCCCACTCTGCTCCCTTTTTCTTTTAAAAAGCATGCCGAACAAAAGTTCGGAGTTCCAAAGGCGTTCCCAGGGCATTCACAAGGTGTTCCCAGAGAGACAGGCCGACTGGAAGTCGGCCCCACGAAGAGAAGGGGCGACTACGCCGCGATGACTACGTGGACTAAAAATCGTGTGATCGATTCTTGCCTTGTTTCTTGAGTACACCCCATAACTTGACACACACACTAATCGGGAGTTCTTTGGTTAAGAGATATAATTCCAGATTGATGTGAAGCCGAATAGGTGGGAAGAACGCAACGACCCCGTAAGGGCGGTGGTGTTCTCTTTAATGAGTGGCTTCGTGCGCTGTCTTTCGTCGGCGCTTTGAGAACCAATTTTCGAGAATAATGTATAACACATCCTTGCGTCGTTGGGGACATTTGTATCATTCAATTCAGTGTTATGCGCAAGGTCCATCGCCTCAAATAGAGACAGTCATGTTATAATCCGCCTTGAGGACTACCAAAGGAGGGATACTGTGGAAATTCGCGTAAACGTAAACGGCGTAGAAAAGAGATGGAACGTGGAACCGAGCGAGCTGCTCGTCGATGTCCTCCGGGACAACGGGTATAAAAGTGTTAAAAAGGGCTGTGGAAGCGCCGACTGCGGCACCTGCACCGTCTTGGTTGACGGACGCGCCGTACTCTCCTGCTCGGTTTTCGCCGCGTCAGTTTCGGGGAAAACGATCGAGACCTTGGAAGGGTTGGGCACCGACCAGCAGCTGCATCCGATCCAACAGGCATTCCTGGACGCCGCTGCTTTTCAGTGTGGCTTTTGCGCCCCGGGTTTGATTATGGCGACCAAAGAATTGCTCGAAAAAGAGCCGGCGTTGACCGAAGACCAGATCAGACACGAACTGTCAGGCAATCTCTGCCGATGTTCCGGGTACGAGAACCAGGTGAAAGCTATCAGCGGATTAATGGACAAAAAACGCGAGGGAGCGTGAGCCGATGCCTAACGATTCTAAAACATTCCGTATCGTCGGCCAAAATAAGGAAAAGGTGGATGCACGAGGTATTCTGAGAGGAAAACCGGTCTACACGGAAGACTTTTATCCGAGGGATGCGCTGATCGTGAAGGTCGTGCATTCCCCGTATGCGCACGCGCTCATCACGCGTATCGACAAGTCGGCCGCCTTGGACATCCCGGGGGTCGTTGAGATTTTGACGTACGAGGATGTCCCCCGTATTCCCTATACGAGGGCGGGGCAGGGATATCCCGAACCATCACCTTATGACACCGTTCTGCTAGACCACAAGATGCGTTTTGTCGGGGACACCGCCGCTCTGGTGATCGCCGAAAACGAACGCGCCGCTCGAATGGGCGTGAAAGCCCTCAAGATCGACTACGAGGTCTTGGAGCCCGTCTTGGATTTCGAAAAGAGTATGTCCCCTTCCGCACCCATCATCCACGATCAAAAGGATTCCAAAGGCATTTACGAGCCTTCGAGAAACATCGCCTCACACTACGAAACGACTATAGGAGATGTGGAAGGTCTTTTGGCGCGATCTCCCGTGCAGATAGAAGCGACCTATTACTACCCGAAGTCTCAGCAGGTCGCTCTGGAAAATCACTGTACCTATGCGTACTTGGATCCTCAAGAGCGACTGACCCTCGTCTCGTCGACACAGGTGCCGTTCCACGGCCGAAGAATCCTGTCAAAGATCCTACAGACTCCCCCCGGTAAGATCCGGGTCATCAAGCCCCGGATAGGCAGCGGTTTCGGTTCCAAACAAGGCTTGTTCACGGAGGGATATGCGGCTCTGGCGTGCTTGAAGACTGGAAAACCCGTCTGTTTGTCTTTCAACCGAGAAGAGACTTTCACCTGCACCTATACCCGACACGATATGCGAGTGACGGTTCGACTAGGGGCGGAGCTGGACGGGCGTTTGAACGTGATCGACATGTACTCGCTGTCCAATACGGGCGCTTATGGAGACCACGCGCTCACCGTCGCGATGGGGTGCGGTTCGAAAACGCTTCCTCTATATAACAAAGTAAAAGCTGTCCGGTTCGTCACCGATATCGTGTACACGAATTTACCCAATGCCGGCGCATACCGCGGTTATGGGGCTCCTCAAGGATTGCTGGCACTCGACGGCGCGCTGGACGAATTGGCGGCGAGACTCAATCGTGACCCGCTCGAGATCAAGGCCATCAACTCCATTCGAGAGGGAGAGACCTCACCGATCTTCCAGATTATGGGCGAAGGTCGGGAAGGGGTTCCTCAAATCGCGGCCAGCTGTAAATTGGGCGAATGTATCGAGATCGGTAAGGTCGCTTTCGACTGGGCGAAGAAGAGAAAAAATGCCGGATGGGATCGACGAACGGTGGATACCGTGCGCGGCGTAGGCTGCGCTTTGGCGATGCAGGGCTCCGGAATTGCGAAAGTGGATATGGCTTCGGCGACTCTAAAAATGAACGACGATGGCACCTTCAACCTGCTGGTGGGCGCGACGGATCTAGGGACCGGATCGGATACGATCCTAAGCCAGATCGCGGCCGAAGCCCTTGGGATCCCGGTGGAAAACATCATTGTGTATTCGTCAGATACGGATATGACGCCATTCGACGTGGGCGCCTACGCTTCCAGTACGACCTACGTTTCGGGAAATGCTGTCCTGGACGCGGCGAATAAGGTGAAGGCTTCTATCCGCCGGGCGGCAGCGGCGCTCTTCGAGATCGATGAAGAGTTGGTCGAAGTTACGGATGGTTGCGTCAAAAACCTCCAAAATGGTAAAACCCTGACCTTCGCAGAGCTCTGTACCCTCTGTTTCTATGGCGCGAATCAACATCAAATCTGCGAAACGGGGTCTTATGTCGGCGATGAATCGCCTATACCCTTTATGGCGACCTTCATAGAGGTCGAGATCGATTTGAAAACCGGCAAAATCACCCCTATCGAAACGCTCAGCGTCGTTGATTGCGGCACCGCCCTTAATCCGGCGCTCGCGGAAGGGCAGGTCAAAGGGGCGACTCTTCAAGCCTTGGGTACCGCTCTGTTCGAAGAGCTAAAGTTCAGTGAAACTGGGAAGCCGATTAACGCCTCGCTTTTCCGTTACAAGATTCTGGATCGCAGCAGCTTCGGCAAAGTCACCGCGCTTCTGGCCGAGAGCTATGAACCCACGGGCCCCTTCGGAGCTAAAAGCGTTTCGGAGATCGGAATCAATACGCCCACCGTCGCGCTGCTCAACGCGGTCTACCACGCGACTGGCATACGTTTCCATCGTTTGCCCCTCGCACCTCAGACCGTGTTCAACGCCTTGAAGGGAAAGGCCTGAAAGCGCCACGAAAATCGGGATGATTTTTCTATTATATACGGAAAGGAGTGGAGGTTAATGGCGCTTTACAAAGCGTTTGATCCGAAAGTGGAAGTCAACGGAGAGACGGTGTTGGGGTTTGTGAACGGGTTAGGAGCCTTCAAAAGGCAGGCATTGGCGCTGCTCAAAGAACAAGGAATAGACGACCCGACTCCAGGAAAATGGTATTCCCAACAAGCGTGGCTGAATGGCTTCAAAATGATCGGAGAAAAGTTCGGAGACGCTACCTTGAAGAAGATCGGAGAGAGTGTCGCGAACTCGGCGATATGGCCGAAGGAGATTAAAACGATCGTGGACGCCTTAAAGTCGATAGACGTCGCCTATCATATGAACCACCGAAACGGGAAAATCGGGAACTACGCCTTCACCAAGATCGATGCTGAAACGGGCCAGATGGTCTGTTCGAACCCCTATCCGGATCAGTTCGATCTCGGATTGATCCGAACGGTAGCGGAAAAATTTAAACCGTCGCAGGCGACCCTTATGGTCAGTATCGACGAAAGTCAATCGACGAGAACGAAAGGAGCGGAAACGACGACCTTCATCATCAAAGGGCTCAAATAACGGCCCGGAAAACCCCTGTGAACAGGGTATTTTTCCCGCCCAGCCCCTCGCTTTTTGAGAGGTTTAGAGGGTAAGGTAGGAACCATTTCCGGTTGAGCGAACACACCCGAAAAAGAGGGGTAGATTCGCCGGTCGACAGGCGTCGTTGTAGCGCGTGACTATTTGACGAGTGAGGGACAGAATACGAACATCTATCTAGCGAACCTACGAGAAGGAGCCGTGCATGAAATCCAATACCTATAAGATGTTTATAACCGATCTGGACGGCACGTTGTTGGACGACCGGAAGAACATCTCGGAAGAGAACATCATCGCGCTAAAAAAATTGACCGACCATCAAGTATTCATCACGGTCTTCACCGGGAGAAACTACCTTTCCGCCAAACGCTTCATCGACGCGTTGGGCATCGATATTCCCGTGGTCTTTCAGAACGGCGCATTTATTATGAACCCTAAGTCGAAAGAGGTGCTTTACCAATCGATGCTACCGGGTCCGGAAGCGCGGTCTATCACCGAAATCGCGTTGGCCTCCGGCTTGGAAGTGGTCGCCTATAAGGGATTTCTAGACCTTCCGGATATGATGGTAGAACGAACCGACTGGCTCGGCTTCCCCTACGAGTCTTATATACGAAATAACTCGCATCGCATACAGATCGTCGATTCGCTGCTCGAGACGATCCCCAGCTTCTCCGAGCTCTCTCAGCTGGCGGTGATCGGACCGGAAGGAGAGCTTCGAGAGTTGGAAATGAGAGTGCGCGCCCTCTACCCCGAAACCGTCAGCCCGATTCTCTCCGATGTACAAAATGGGAGCGGTTTCCTAGAGTTTTTCGGGCCGCAGGTTTCGAAAGGGATCGCTTTGGAAAAGGTTTTAGCGAGATTTCATATAGAACCTGGGCATACCGTCTTTATCGGAGACAACTACAACGATTTGGAATTGATGGAGAAGGTGGGCTTTCCGGTTGCGGTAGAGAACTCGCCGGAGCCGATAAAGAAACGTTGCCGGTTGGTCGTCACAGGAAACAACGAGAGCGGCGTGGCCGACGCCGTGAATCGTATTTTTTTCAATGAAGAGGGACAGGTGGCCGCGGGTAGGAAATAGCCTGAGGAAAGTCCGGACTCTGAGGGCAAGGCGCCGGTTAATCGCCGGAGGGGGAAACCTCTGGAAAGTGCTATAGAAAAGAAAACCGCCGCAAGGCAAGGATGGAACGGTGAGGTAAGAGCTCACCAGCGACAGAGTGATCTGTCGGCTTGGTAAACCCCGCCTTGAGCAAGGTCAAGCAGGAAAGGTGCCTGTGAGTGAAGGTGTGACCTCGCAGGGGAAGGTGGCCCGCCGAATCCTTTCCGGGTAGACCGCAAAGAGAAATGGCCACTCAACGACAGAATCCGGCTTATCGTCCCTCTTTATTTCGTATGTGGTATGAGAAGGAGCGACCATGGTCTATCATTTGTTGCTTTGGTTAACGGTTTGTTTTTGGGGAGTCTCGTTCGTCGCTACGAAAGTGGTCGTGTCGGTCTTCCCTCCATTTTTTGCCGCCATTTTAAGGTTCCTTCTCGCCTGGGTATTTTTATGGTTGTTTACGAGAAAACGGGCATACGGGAAACGTAAAGACTTGGTTCTCGCCGGGTTGTGGGGCGTCACCCTCTATTTTGTTTTCGAAAACCTCGGGTTGGTTTATACCTTGCCGACCAACGCCGTCCTCATCATTAGTCTCGTCCCGCTGTTGAACCTGCTCTACCTCTCCTTGTTCCGTAAACAACGTTTAACCATCCTGCAGATCTCGGGCGCGGTCATCGCCTTCACCGGCGTCTGTATCGTTTTCCTCAACGGGAATATCTACCTGCGACTGAACCCGGTTGGTGACCTCCTGATTTTCGGGTCCGCGATCTCTTGGGTCTTTTACACCCATTACATCCTGCGAGTGGAGGAAGAGAAATCTCAAAAAAACGGCGACGCCTTAGCCGTCACCCGCTCGATCACCGGTTGGGGAACGCTTTTCTTGATTCCTTTTGGGGCCTTGGAGCACCTCATCGGTCGCTCGCAATGGTCACTTCAGTCGTTGGGTTGGCCCTTCTTCATAGGGTTGCTGTTTCTAAGCCTGTGCTGCTCGAGCGTCGGCTACTATTTATGGAATACGGCGATACGCCACTTGGGCTCAAGGTACACCACGAACGCGCTCTACCTGATGCCGATCATCACGGGGGTGGCTGAAGCTCTCATCCTCGGGTCGATTCCAAATCGCTACACCCTTATCGGCGCGTTTTTTGTGCTTCTGGGCTTGTATATCAGCGAGCAGAAAAAAATGACGGAGAAAGGCGCCCGCTCTACGGAATGATTCTCTACAAGCTGCGGAAGATGCGAAACGAAGAATTGGTCCTATACGCGCAAGACGGGGTGGAAGAGGCGTTCTCCCTCTTGGTGGAGAGATACGAAAACATGGTTTTAAAGTTTGCTAATCAGTATTACGGTCAGTGGGCGGAAAAAAGTGATATAATTCAAAGCGGTTATGTAGGGCTCATTAAGGCGATTTATAACTATAGGACCGACAAAGACGCAAATTTTAACACCTTCGCCTGGACGAACATCCATTCCGAGATTAAGACCTTTCTGACATTCTTGAATCGGAAGAAAAACAAGATACTGACGGAATCCTACTCTTTCGACTATGTCTCTTCGGAAGAAGCGGAAGAGGAAGAGCCGATGATGACGAAGGTTTCTACGCAAGAGAGCGAAGCGATCAATCTGAAGGACCTGCTCCTCGAAAAGACGACCGAGCGTATGAAAGCGTCGCTGTCTGAGGAGGAGATGAGTATCTTCGTGATGTACACGGAGAGCTATACCTATTCGGAGATAGCCCGAAGGTACGGGATCAACATAAAAAAAGTGGACAACATTATACAGAAGTGCCGAAAAAGCTTTAAGGCTTTCTATGAAGAAGAACAGGGCATTCTGGACAAGAGCGAAGAGATACTAAGGAGGGCTGTGTAATGGCCTATATCCCTGGACCGGGCACGAAAGAAAAAAAACCTGCAACCTCCGTCGAGAGCGTACCCGTCAGCATAGAAGAAAAACCGCTCAAGCGGTACTACGAAGAGCGTGCGCGTTTGCGTAAAAAAGAAAAATCGAGTCGGAAAACGCCGCTAAAGGAAGGGGAAACCTCCGAAACGCCGGTCCCGGAACCCAAGACGCGAACCCCAGCGACACGAGAAAGCGATGGCCCCAAGCGCGCGACAATAACCGGAACGAAGCGCCTTGTCACAAAACAGCCTCCCACTTTCGTCTGGACCTTTCTTTTTTTTGTGGCGCTCGCCTTTTCGATCTTCAGTTATATGAAGCTTCATGAGTTCCGAAACACATACGCGACCCAGTTGGACGCATTGAAGCAGAAATCAGAAGAGCGTTTTCAGACTTTGAACAAGATGATTATGGAAGATCGGGCCTATCTTGGTCCGAACGGGATCATCGACAAATACCTGGTGGTTTCGAACAACATCGATTCGCAGATTATCGGGCTCAACGATATGATCGCATTAAGCGAATCGCGCGCTTTCGATAAAGTGGGGTTCGTACGTTTTTTTATCAGCGGGTCCAAACCGGTTTGGGTCAGCGTGGAGTCTTCTAGCGGAAAGGTTGTTTTCCAAAACACCCTTTCTCCCGGACTCTCCCGAGAGATGATCTATTACTTTAAAAAACCCGCCCAAGCTATCCAAAACATTACCTTTGAAGTGACTCAGAACTTTAAGGTTAGCTCCGGAAACTACGAGAACACCTATTTAGTGTTTTTCAGTTTTGGAACCACGAAAATTGTCCGGATGGACAGTAAAACGATCTCAAATCCAGTGCAGAAGTATAACATTTGGATACCGAGCACAACTTGAAAGGCGGTGGTGTGAATTGACTCGCGGACGAAAGAAAGTGCTCACCAGCGCACTCGAAGACTATATCAAAGTGATATTCGATCTGACGCAAGCGGCTCCCGTCGCGAGAGTAAAAGACATAGCCGAGAGCGTCGGTGTGAGTCTTCCCAGCGTCACGAACGCGATGAAGCGATTGAAAGATCTCGGCTACGTCAATTACGAGAAATACGGTCTCATCTATCTTTCGGAAGAGGGCAAAAAGCGTGCGATCACGCTGATCCGAGTCCATCAACTTCTGGACGCTTTTTTCGTCGACTTGGTGGGGATGCCGGCGAATGTATCCAGTAACCTGTCCTGCCGCATCGAACACTTCTTGGACCAACGGACCGAAGAGCGGAGCGCCCGGTTCATCACGATCCTCAAGAAGATAAAAACCGGGGAACCAGAGGCTTATAACGATCTGGAAAGATTCCTTCAAGAAAAGCCGGGATAGGCGGTCGTGATGAAAAGAGCTTTGGTTACAGGAGGCGCCGGGTTCATCGGCTCTCATTTGGTAGACGCGTTGATCGAGGAAGAATACGATGTGGCCGTAATCGACGATCTTTCAACCGGTTCTCTAGACAACCTCCCGCCGAAGGGCATCCGGCTGTTCAAAGGATCGGTCTCGGACGCGGAGCTAGTTAGAGAGGCCTTTTCGAGCCATAAACCGGACTACGTCTTTCACCTTGCTGCGCAGATCAGCGTTTCCCGTTCTGTGAGAGAACCGGCCTTTGACGCCGACATCAACGTCGTAGGCTCTATCCGTATTATGGAGGCATGCGTGCGGGAAGCGGTGAAGAAAATCATTTACACGTCTTCAGGTGGCGTGATGTACGGTGAAAACCCGCCCGTTTTACCCACCCCGGAAACCTCTCCCTGCGCGCCCTTCTCTCCCTACGGTATTGCCAAATTGACGGGAGAAAAGTATTTGGCTTTTTTCGAGAAAGAACACGGGCTCAGATGGACTTCCTTAAGGTACGCGAATGTCTATGGTCCTCGGCAGAACCCCCACGGAGAGGCCGGCGTCGTCGCGATTTTTTTGCAAAAGATGTTGCGCGGCCAACCGGTTACGATCAATGGGGATGGAGAATACATTCGCGATTATGTTTACGTTCAAGACATCGTACGCGCCAACCTTCTGGCGATAGATCGGGCGGATGGCCTGGCTTTGAATATCGGAACGGGATCGGGTCTCTCCGTCAATCGACTGTTCGGTCTGTTACGCGACCAAACCCATTATCGGCAAGAGGCGTTTCACGGCCCGGCCCGACCGGGCGACCTAAGGAAAAGCGTGCTCGATAGCTCTCTAGCCAAAACCACGCTGGGGTGGTCTCCTCTGATGGGTTTGACGGAGGGGATTTCTGAAACGGTCCGTTATTTCGAGAAGACAACGTAGGACTGGGGTATGTCTCAAAAACCTCTTTGGGAGCAGGGCGAAGACGTCCCGTTAGCCCATCGGATTCGTCCGCGTACCCTGGACGAGGTGCTCGGACAAGACCACCTCTTCTCGCAAGGGAGTGTGCTCCGGAAGGCGATCGAAAATGACCAGCTCTTCTCCGCCATTTTCTACGGCCCTCCCGGATGCGGCAAAACGACCGTTGGGGGTATCATTAAAGAACGGACTCGTCATCCATTCGCGCATTTTTCGGCCGCAAGGTCGACGATGTCTCAATTGAAGCCGATTTTGGATGAAGCCTCCAAACGCTTCGCCTTGTCCAAACAGAGCACCATCCTCTTCGTAGACGAAATTCACCGATTCAATCGCCTGCAACAAGACGTGCTCCTTCCCTATATAGAAAACGGAGAGGTCGTCTTTATCGGAGCGACGACGGAAAATCCCAGTTTTGAGATCAACCCCGCACTGCTTTCCCGATGCAAGGTCTTTACCTTTCAAGAACTCTCGAAACAGGCGATCGCGAAGATTTTTTTGAACGGAAAAGCGGCTTTGGACCCCAATAACGAGATCACCGTCGAAGAAGACGCGCTGAATGTGTTGGTGGATTGGTCTTCGGGAGACGCCCGTACGATCTTAAATTACGCGGAAGTGTTGTTCTTTGGCATGCGGCAATCCGGAATCGCCGTCTTATCGCACGCGGTGATCGAACGGTTCCTGCAAAAATCGACGGCCAAATATCGGAAGCACGGCGACGAACACTTTGATCTGATCTCTGCCTTCATTAAAAGTATGCGGGGAAGCGACCCCGACGCCGCCGTTTATTATTTGACGCGTATGCTGGAATCGGGCGAGGACCCCTTGTATGTGGCGCGCCGGATCGTTCGGTTCGCGAGCGAGGATATCGGACTTGCCGAACCTCAAGCGATGAGCGTTGCCGTCAGCTGTTTTCAAGCAGCGCATTACATCGGACTCCCCGAGTGCACCACTTCGCTGGCCCAGGCGGCGGTTTATATGGCGATCGCGCCGAAGAGCAACCGGATCTACGTAGCCTACGAGAGCGCGAAAAAAGAAGTGGCGAGGAACCCCGACCTGCCGGTTCCCTTTCGCCTACGTAACCCGGTCACCCCTTTTATGAAAGAGTCCGGGTACGGTAAAGACTATCTATATCCGCACGATAGCGACACCGGTTTCATTCGCGAACCCTACCTTCCCGAATCCCTTCAAGAGCAAAGGTTTTACGTGCCTTCCTTCATCGGGAAAGAGAAAAAGATCAGAGAATACTTGGAATCGATATGGAAGCGCACTTACCCCAAATAAAGGCGTGATGGTCGTGGATCTAGAGCCCAATGAGTTTTTAGAACATCCGCTGAAAGAGGTCGCGCTTCGTTTTCCTGACGAGCCGGGCGTCTACGTGTTTTCACAGCAAGACAAGCCGATCTACATCGGGAAAGCGAAAAGCCTGAAGAAACGCATCCTATCTTATTTTCGCCAAACGAACGGCGAAAGACACAAGGTGAGCGGCATCCTTCAGAGGTCTGACCAGTTGAAGTACATCCTCGTGAGTTCGGAAAAAGAGGCCTTTATGCTGGAGGCCAACCTCATCTATGAGAATAAACCCGCTTTCAACACGATGCTGAAAGACAATCGCTTCTATCCGTACGTTTTGATCACACAGGAGAAGTTCCCGAGGATCAAGGTGGTCCGCGACAAAGTGGAAAAGGGAAAATATTACGGCCCTTTCAGCTCGGTAGGGATGGTTCGTCAGGTGTTTGAGATCATCTATCGAACCTACGGGATCCGCCCTTGTGACTACGATTTGAGTAAGGTTCGCAAACCGTGCCTCGAGTATCAGCTGGGGCGGTGCAGCGCGCCTTGCGCTTTTATTTCGGAAGAAGACTACAATGAACAGCTAAAAAAGGTAGAGCGGTTTTTGAAAGGGAACATACACTCGTTAAAAACGCTTATGAAAGAAAAGATGGCGTTTTATTCGGGGCACCTACTATATGAGAAAGCAAAAATCGTGAGAGATCTGCTGACAAAACTGGATACCCTGTTCTTTCCTCAATACATCACATTGCCCAAGAACATCAATCAAGACTTTTTTGCCATAGACCTTGCTGAAGGTAAGACAGTCGTATTCAGGATGAAGGATGGAGCCGTCTTCGGCTGCCTAACTCTAGACATCGACGGGGTGTTGGAGGTCGAAGAGATCTTGAGTCAATTCTATTATGGCCGCCACTCGGAGATACCGGACAGCATTATCTTGAACCCCGGAGCGATCCCAGAAGAGCGGATCAAGGGGCTTTTCGACGTGAGTTATATCGGTCCTCCGAGGACTGTCGGAGAAGAGAAGATCTTAGAAATCGCGAGCAACAACCTGATCAAAGAGGTGGAGAAAAAGCGATTGTCTGTGGAATCCCTGAAGCTTCTACAGGTGCAGTTGGGACTAAAAAAATACCCGGCTACGATAGAGGGGATAGATATCGCGCATACGCAAGGGTTGTACACAGTGGCCTCCGTCGTCTCCTTTTCAAACGGGTTTCCCGATAAAAGCCGCTACCGGAAGTACCGAATCAGTCAACTGACCCAACCCGACGATTTTGAGGCGTTGCGTATCGTTACCAGACGGAGGTACTCTAAACACCCGTTGCCGGAGCTGTTGCTCATAGACGGCGGAATCGGACAGGTGGGCGCGGTAAAGGAAGTGTTGGAGAAAGAGCTCCATATCACCGACTATCAGATGATCGGCTTGGCGAAAGAGGAAGAGACGATCGTCTTTCCCGACGATCGCGTCGCACTCAAGCTGCCTGAAAACAGCCCTTCTTTACGCGTTTTGGTCTTCGTGCGAGACGAATCCCACCGTTTCGCGAACACCTTTCACGCGCAATTACGAGATGACCGGATGGAAAAAACCGCCCTCGAGGATATTCCAGGCGTTGGTAAGGTGAGAAAAATCAAGTTATTGAAGCGCTTTCACAGCTTGAAAAACATCTCTAAAGCCGAGGTTTCAGAAATCACCGCGGTTGTGCGGGATCAAGCATTGGCTATTCGAATCAAGGAATATCTTCAAAGGAATTTTAACTGAGATGTGATAGACTATCGACGGCAAACGAAGGATAGAGCAACGCCTTCGAGGAAGATGAGTAACCCCATAAATAGAGAGTCGAGTGAGGCGAAGGAGTATGGCGGATTATAAAAGACTTTATCGGTCGAGAACGGATCGCAGATTGGCGGGAGTTTGCGGTGGCATTGGCAATTACTTCGAAGTGGACCCGAATCCGGTTCGCGTGGTTTGGGCGGTCACGTGCTTCATCGGTTTAGGAATCCTGATGTATCTGCTCGCGTGGATCATCATTCCAGAGGAGCCTTGAAACAAGCGGTCAGGTGGAGGTGATACTATGAAAAGAGCCTTTGTTATGGGGATCCTGCTTGCTATCGTGTGGTTATTATCGGGCTGCAACCTCATCACGGTGAAAGAAAGCTTTTCGAAAGATATCGCCTTAGGGTCGATAAAAAGTCTTGTCGTTCAGACCAAAAACGGAGCGATCGAATTCTTGGGGACCGAGGGTTCTTCGATCAGCGTACGGGGTGAAAAACGCGTTCAAGGCCTCGGCAATCTGGATGAAGAGATCAAGAAGATCATTATCAGCTATGATTTGCAGGGCGATCGTTTGATCATCAAGTCTGAATCTCCCTCTGACGGGAATTTTTTCACCAAAGCCTCTTATGGCACGAAATTTGTCGTCTACCTTCCGCCTAACGCCCTGGCCAGCATCACCGGAAGAACTTCAAATGGCGCGGTGAAGGCGCAAAACCTCGAAACGAGCATACAACTGACGACCACCAACGGGGGGGTCGATCTTCGGAATACACGCGGCCGGATACAGGCCGACACCACCAACGGCGGGATAGACCTTTATCGTGTGGAACTCCCTGGGGGAAATAACGTGTTTAGTACCTCCAACGGGACTATCCAGGGGGATCTCGCGTTCGCAGGAAATGGCGATTGCAAGATAAGCACCTCGAACGGCAGAATCAGCCTGAGGGTTCCGTCAAGGTCAGCCTTCGACTTCAGGGCCTCCACGAGCAATGGGAGTATTGATTTTTTCGGGTTATCGGTTTTGTTGACACAATCAGAGAAAAACCTGAAGTCGGGAAGGGTCAACACCGGGGGCTTCCGTCTAGATCTGGCGACCTCCAACGGCACCATCCGGGTAGAGGGTTTTTAGCGACCACGTTCTTCTTCTGTTTTGAATAAACCGGCATCGATGTACACTTTGTCCAAGGCATCCATAACCTTCGGAAGAGCGAAGTCTTTTATCCTCTTTAGATTCCGCTCTCCCATTTGAAGGCGTAGGGGGGCGTTAGTGTAAAGCTCTCGGATTTTTTCGGTTAGCGCGCCCACATCGCCGACTTCGACCAAAAAGCCGTTCTCTCCGTCGATCACGAGATCCCGTGTCCCCCGAATATTTGTGCCCAGGATCGGTTTCCCCGCAGCCATCCCTTCCATCACGCACCGGGGGAGTCCTTCTCGTTTAGAGGTCAAGACGATCACATCGCTTACGGCGAGTATCTTCGGGATATCATCTCGAAAACCGAGAAAATGGATATTGTTTAAACCGCGCTCTTGGACGTAACGGCGGTAGGTTTCCTCCATTGGGCCTTCTCCGACGAGGAGGAGGCGGATGGGCTCGGAGGGCTTGAAACGCTCACAGGCTTCTATAAGCATCAGCTGATTCTTGTTTTTGTTGAGCTCTCCGATGAACGAGAGGATGAACGCGTCTTCAAAGACATCGAGCGATTTTCTAAATTCCGCACGGTCGAACCCGGCCATTTGATACCGTTCGAGGTCGATCCCGACACCGGGGATATAGACCGTCGAGCCGCCCTTCTTCAGGCGGAGGTTCTCTTTTGCCCAGTCGGTATCTTCCCGGTTCATCGTAATGAGCGTGTCGGTCCAACGTGCCGCAAGCCGTTCGGCTGTCCCATAGAGTAGACGATGGGAAATGGGTGCGCCACGGTAGACGTGAAGGCCGTGCGCGGTGTAAGCCACATAGGGTTGCCGAGTCCGTTGCGCTGCCCACCGGCAGAGAAAGGATGCGGCCGGCGTATGGGTGTGTATCGCGTCAAATCGTCTAGCACGAAAGAGTTTCGTTAAGGCGCGCAGCGCGGCCCCGTTGTCGAACGCGAAAGGGGAACGAGAAAACGGGATATCGTGGCAGATATACCCCTGTGACTCAAAAAAGCCTAGTCGTTTACTGAACCTCGTAGCGATATGGACTTCGAACCCCCTCTCCTGAAAGTAGGTCAATACCGGGAGATGGAAACCGAAGATATGGGCTTCTACCGAAGCGACGATCAAAAACGTCTTGTGCATAACCCCCCCTAGAAGCTTACGGGAAATGACGTACTAAGAGTTTCCAAAATGCCTTCATACCGCCTATTGTAGCATAAAGGGCGGTGGGCTGTGGTATAATGAAACAAGTTTTCGGAAGACCCGATAACGGATGAAGTAGATCCGATATTTCCGCAAACCCCTAGATACATTTACTGTAAATCGAGCGAAGGGCTTCGGGAGGGTGCGGTAGGAAGCAAAAAGGAGGGAATAGGATGCAATTTCGCATCGGAGAACGGCTGATCGGGGATCACGCGCCGGTTTTCATTGTGGCGGAGATGTCGGCCAATCACCAGCAGGATTTCGATGTGGCGGTGAAGATTATCAAAGCAGCGAAAAAAACTGGGGCGGATGCCATCAAAATGCAAACGTACACTCCGGATAGCCTCACGATCGACTGCGATAACGAGTACTTTTCTTTAAAACAAGGGACCATATGGGATGGGCAGACACTTTACCGACTGTATCAAAAAGCGTATACTCCTTGGGAATGGCAGCCAAAACTCAAGCAGATAGCGGAAGAGGAGGGGATGATCTGTTTCTCCACCCCCTTCGACACCAAAGCGGTAGACTTCTTGGAAGGGATGAACGTGCCAGCCTATAAAATCGCTTCCTTCGAGATTACCGACATCCCACTCATCGAATACATCGCCACGAAGAAAAAACCCGTTCTCTTCTCCACCGGGGTCGCGACGATATCCGATATCGATCTGGCACTAAAAACCCTACGGAACAAAGGGATTGCGGATATCGTTCTCTTGAAATGCACCAGCGAGTATCCCGCCCCGCTGGAGGCGGCGAACCTGAGAACGATCCCCAATATGGCAGAAACCTTCCGAGTCGTTCCGGGCTTGTCCGATCATACGCTCGGCATCACGGTGCCGCTCACAGCCGTTGCGTTGGGCGCAAAGGTTATCGAGAAGCATTTTACGCTGGACCGCAGCGCCGGTGGCGCGGACGCCGCGTTTTCTTTGGAGCCAGAAGAGTTTACGCAGATGGTGCAGGGGATCCGAGAATGTGAGAAGGCGCTCGGGGAGGTCAACTACACCGTGGCTGAAAGCACGTTGAAAAAAGGAAGGGTTTTCAGCCGGTCTCTCTTTGTAATCAAAGATATGGAAGCCGGGGAGCTATTCACCTCGGAAAACGTGCGGTCGATTCGACCGGGATACGGGCTACATCCCGTTTTTTTGAGGGATATCCTGGGAAAAAAGGCTCGAGTCGACATACGATTTGGAACCCCGCTCCATTGGGATCTCGTCGATTAAGAGGTTTTAATGGGGTCTTTAATCAAGTTAGGTCCGCCAGAGATCCTAAAAGCCTTTGAAGTTTTTTACGTAAAAGCGTTATCGAATATCGATTTCCATTCTATCTACCAAAAGATCGGGAAGCGCGGTTCCGAAGACTACTTGGGGTTCGTGGTCAGCGCTCCCGCCTACCCGCCTCTGTATATTTTAAGCCAAAGACAGGGGCCCATCGTTATCGGTCTTGGATCGAATGTGCGAGAGCTCATCAGAAAATACGGCTCTGCGGAGATGTCGACCCCGCCCTTTTTCTTCGATTTGTACCGGGAGCTCTTTCGGGCTTACACCGATACACTTCCGGAGAAAGGGCAAGTCAAATGCTTCTACTCCATTTTGGGAGGCGAAATGGTCAATGTGCCCTCCTTCGCGTTTTTAGGCCAGGAAAAAACGTCTAAAACGCTCTTAATGAGGGAGTCGGTTCAAGGTCACGAAAAAATGCTCGTCGCTGGGTTTTTCTCAGAGGAAGCGATGGGAAACCTGTTGGGCGCCTACGAAAAATGGCACGGGAAGGGTTACCGTTTCGATTTTGAAGAAGATCTGGCGAGTCTCTCTCTCAAGTTCCCGAAAGAAGCCACCCCGAAATACGCTTTAAGCGAGTATCGGTTGATTTCAAAGCTCATCAAACAGCTCTTGATCGAATGGTTCCCCCACCTTTTTGAACCTGGAGAGATCGGTTTGGTCTTTCCCGACAACACCTATACTTTGATGAGCATACGCCTATTGTTCAAAAATTTACCGAAACTGATGGTTAGTCTGAGTCCCTTTCTCGCGCAATTCCACAGCGTTTTGGACCTATGCGCGAAGACGCTTTCCGAGCAATTGCATGCGGGACTTCGGTTTTTTGAACGGACGGACACGCTCCCCTGAAGAACAGAGAAGGGGTTTTTCTAATGATCGCATTAACGATAACAGGTGGCGAGTTTAAAGGTCGAAGGATAAAAGCGCTCGCCAACGAGGTTACGCGGTATACGTCGGAAAAGGTACGGCTGGCGTGCTTTTCGATCTTGAAGGGACATCGCGATATCGCCACCAGCCATTTCGCCGACCTATGTGCGGGGAGCGGCGTCGTCGGAATCGAGGCGCTTAGCCGTGGGGCGCCGTTCGTGGAATTCTACGATCTGTCGCGAGAGTCCGAAAAAGCGATCGCGACCTCGCTACGTGAACTAGGGGTTCAGGACCGCGCGCGGGTGTACCGTCGAAACCTATTAATTTCGAGTAGAAAGCTGCGGCTCGAATCTGAGGTTGTCTTTATCGACCCTCCCTTTCACGACGACATCGCGCAAAAGTTTTTTCAAACCTTTGCGGATTCACCTAATTTGATGATAAAAAACGCGTTGCTGATGATAGAATATAGGAAAAGCATTCCGGATATAACCGGATTCGAAAGGCTTCATACGTATCGGTACGGAACAGTGTTTCTGAACCTCTTTCGAAAAGAATAGAAGGCAGGCGAACGAGAGATGAATGCGATCGGAGTGGATCTCGGGGGTACGAACATCAAAGCCGCGCTCGTGTCCCAAGACGGGAAGTTTTTAGCGAAAAAACACGTGAAAACGGAGGTGTCCTCCGGTAAGGAAAGGGTCGCGGCCAAAATCGCCGATATCGTCAACGATTTAGGCCAAGGCGACCGATCGATATGTGTCGGCATCGGCTCACCCGGCTCCATCGATCGAAAGAATGGGCTTGTTCGATTTTCGCCAAATCTCCCGGGTTGGCTGGATTTTCCCCTTGCGCCGCTGGTTTCAGAAAAAACGGGGCGCGAGGTTTTGATCGAAAACGACGCGAAGGCCGCCGCGCTGGGAGAAAAATGGTTCGGAGAAGCGCGCGGGTGCGATAGCTTCATCGTGCTGACCTTAGGGACCGGTGTGGGCGGAGGGGCCGTGACGAACGGTCAACTTCTCATAGGCGGAGGCGGAATCGGCGGGGAGCTGGGCCATATGTGCGTGGATCCTCGAGGCCCGCTTTGCGGATGCGGGAGCCACGGGTGTTTGGAATGCTACGCGAGTAGCTCCGGGATGCGCAGGTTGGCGGAAGAGTATCGCGCGCGATACCCACACTCTTTAGTATTCCAAGAACAATCGGGTGGGCAATTTGAAGCGATAGCCGCGTTCTCCGCTTACCAGAGGGGAGACCCGTTAGCGGAGATCATATACGAGCGGTTCGTGTTCGCGATGGGCGTCGCGATCGGCTCTTTGGTGAACATCTTCAACCCCGAAAAGATCATTTTAAGCGGGGGGATCTCTTCTTCCGCGCCTTTGTATTTAGAAAAGGTGAAAAAGATCTCCAACGAGTACACGGTTCTATCGATGATGAATTCTTTCGATATCGTGCAAAGTTCGCTAAAAGAGAACGCAGCGATCTACGGCGCCGCATCGATCGTTTTTGACAGGAAACTACCACATACATCGGAGGTGCTCTAATGGCAGTGAACTTGAAAGGAAAGCATTTGATCGGGATCAAGCACTTGACGCCCGAAGAATTTGTGCAGTACGTTCAGATGTCCGAGGCGTTGAAGAGAGATTATTTGGCCGGCTACAGAAACGAGTTGTTGAAAAACAGAACCTTGGCGCAGATCTTCCAAAAACCTTCTTTACGAACTCGGGTTTCTTTTGAATCCGCGATGACCCATCTCGGGGGACACGGGATCTATCTGGGACCGGATGATATCAGACTGGGACAACGCGAGACGACCGAAGACATCGCGAAGGTATTGTCCGGCCTTTGCGACGTGATTATGGCCAGAGTGTTCAAACACGAGGCGATATTGGATCTGGCCAAGTACGCGACCGTTCCGATAATTAATGGCCTTTGCGACACCGAACATCCCACTCAGATTATCGGTGACTTTCTAACCATCTGGGAGAAGTTCCGGAAGTTCGAAGGTTTGAAAATGACCTATATCGGAGACGGAAACAACGTCTGCAATTCTCTGATCTATGGGTCTGCATTGGTTGGAACGCGTTTCACCGCCATCTGTGCGCCTGGATACGAGCCCAAGCCGGAAGTGATCCGAGACGCGAACGCCATCATCGCGAAATACAATACCGGTAGCGTCATAGAAGTGTCGAACCATCTCGATGCTGTGGCGGGCTCGGATATCATTTACACGGACGTTTGGGCCAGTATGGGCCAGGAATCAGAAGCCGAAGAACGGAAAAAGATATTTATGTCATACCAGATCACGATGCCGGTCTTTAAGAAGGCGAAGCCAACGGCGATCTTCATGCACTGCCTGCCCGCGCATTACGGAGAGGAAGTCGTCTACGAGGTAGCGCACTGTGAGAGGAGCGTCATCTTCGACCAAGCCGAAAACAGATTGCACTCGATAAAGGCCATTTTGGTGCTCTTGACGCCATAAATTCACCAGGAGGTTTCTGCGTCGACACCCGGAAGCCTCCTCCTTAATAGAGTCGCTCGCGGTCTCGTAATCTCGACTTTCTAAAAAGGGAGCGTTTTCGATGAGGATACTGCCGAAATTGGAGCTCTTCATCTTATCTGCGTGCATGACCCTGACCCTATGTTTTAACCTGTTTGGACATTGGCAGGAAAAACGCATCTTGCTCACATCTTTCTACGATTCCTCGGAAACGGAAATCTTGCATTTTGAAAAGGTGATGGACGCGTTTTTTATAGAGGCGAAAGCCAACGTGTTGTTTCTCGAGGAACTGCTCGCGGAGGTTCCTTTAGACGATACCCTCTTCTCTTTGGTAGGATTGACCGGAGAAGGCAAGGTGCTCCCTTCCTATACCTCGGAAACGGATCTACGGTTGTTATCTCTCTTCGACGGATTTCTTAAAACGCATCGCCAGTTCTTGATGGCCTATTTCGGTTCGGCCAACGGGGGGTATATCGAGGTCCCGGTAATCGAACTGGGTAAAGGCTATGACCCGAGAGTTCGCCCTTGGTTTCAGAAAGCCTTACAGAACCCGGGCCAGGTGAACATCACAGAAGTGTATCAAACCCTCTTCTCCGAGGTTCCGCAGTTGGGCATAGTGAAAGCGGTCTCACGCGGAGGTACTCTGTGCGGCGTCCTTGGATTAAGCCTTTCTCTGAAGGCCCTGACGGATATGATTCGCCAGGGTAAAATCCAAAGGATCGGAAACGTGTTTTTGGTCGATGCTTCCGATAGGGTATTGGCGAACTCTATGGACCCTATGTATAACTTCGGTCCTTTGTCAGCCTTGTCGTCCGAGTTGCCCGAAGGGTCCATAGGAAGGACGTGGCGTCTGAACATAAACGGCAAGAGAACCCTCGGCGTTTCTGCCCGAAGCCAGATTCTCCCCTGGCGTTACATTGTTTTCGTCGATGAGGACGAACTGTTCGAACCTCTGAAACTTAATGCCTTCTGGTTCTCGCTCATCACGCTAGGTATTTTATTTTTTGTGGTGTTCTTTACGATTCCTGTCAGTCGCGGGTTCTCTCGCCCGATCGAAGAGCTATCCAGACAGATGGTTCGGTTCGGAAAACAACACTTTTTTGAACAAATCCACGTGAAGGGCTTCCGAGAAATCGAAGAGATGTCCGACTCCTTCAATGAGATGACCGGGGAGCTTAAAACACTGATAGAAAAGAACAAAGCCTATTACGACGAACTCGAGCGCATAAACCTGGCGCTTAAACGGAGAAACATCGAACTGGAAAACACGAGCGAGCACCTTTTTGACTATTCGAGCAGGATGGAAGAGATGATTTCGATCACTTCTCGGATGTGCTCGTCGACGATCGAAAAGGACGAAAGCTTCCTTAAGGACGCGTTAGAGATGATTTTGGACCTGGTCCCGAAGGCCGATTACGGGAGCGTCTCTCTGGTGGAAGACGATAAATGGCGTTTTGTGCATACGGTTGGCCACGACATCGAGACCCTGAAACAGCTTCCGCTCACCGTCGATATGCTCGAGGAACTACAAAACGCGAAATCGCTCGAGCGCTTGATGGAAGCCGACGATGGGGTCTTTCCACCTGATTTGAGCGACGCTTTTCGTCGTGCGACCCGATCGATTAGAGCCTCTATTCTGATACCCCTGAAGTTCAGCGGGCAAACCTTGGGGACTCTGTCCATCGAGATCGCGAAGGAAAGCGATGAGCAGTTTACGAGCTCAGACTACAAAATCCTACAGACCTTCTCGAACCTGGCGTCGGCTTTTCTGAAGATTCAGAAGTACATCCAACAGCAAGAAGGTTTCCAGAAAGATCTGATCACCTCTATGATCCGTTTGCTGGAAATCCACGACCCATATACGAAGGGGCATTCGGAGAATGTGGCGAACCTCTCTATCACGATCGCGGAAGCGATGGGTTTAGATAAAACGCTCGTCTCGCGCGTTTTTTGGTCCGGAATGGTGCACGATATCGGGAAGGTGCTGGTTCCGGGAGTCATCCTGTCCAAACCCTCTATGCTGACGTTGAAAGAGTACAACCTCATCAAAGAGCATCCCGTGTGGGGGGCCCGGGTGTTGGAGCCCTTCGAAGACCTCAAAGACGTCGCGAAGTATGTGCGACATCACCACGAACGGTGGGATGGGCTGGGTTACCCCGAAGGGATCGGGGGAGAAACCATTCCACTCGTATCGCGGATACTGTCCGTGGCAGACGCGTTGGAAGCTATGACGAGCGATCGGCCTTACCGAAAAAGAGTATCGTTAACTGCCGCGTTGAGGGAGATCGAGAACAATGCGGGATCCCAATTCGATCCGAAGATCGCTGAAATCGCAGTAAGATCGATTAAAAAACTTGCTTAGATACAAAGAGAAAGGATATTTCTCTCGATCAAATCCACCGACCGTATGTTATAATTCTAAACGAAAGGGCCAAAGAAAACGCGGCTTTTCCGCAAAAGGAGGTAACGATGGCGATATCTCATATCGATCATATCGGGATAGCGGTTTCGTCCCTAGAAAAGGTCAAACCTTTCTATGAGGAAGGTTTGGGTATTCGTGTAGAAGAGGTGGAGGAGTTACCTCAAAAACATCTAAAAGTGGCCTTCATTCCCGTGGGCGATACGCGCATCGAGCTTTTGGAGCCAACATCCGAAGCCTCCACGGTCCACCAGTTTATACAGAAGCGAGGAGAGGGCATTCATCACATCGCGTTCCACGTGGATGATATCGAAGCGTCGATCGCTCAATTGAAGGAGATGGGCTACCGGTTGCTGAGCGAGGTTCCGGAGGAAGGCGCAGGCGGGACAAAGATCGTTTTTTTGCACCCGAAGAGCGGCTTCGGGGTCTTAATAGAGTTGGTCGAAGGAGAAGGCCACTAAGAGAGGAGAAGGTTTATGAACGATATGGATTCACTGAATCAGGCTTTCATAGAAAAGCGCAACGCCGTGTATGAAGGCGGTGGGCCGAAAGCCGTCGAAAAACAACATCAGGCGAAAAAAATGACGGCTCGAGAACGGATCCATCAATTGCTGGACAAGGGCAGTTTCTTTGAGATAGACACGTTCGTCCAACACCGGTGCGTCAATTTTGACCTTAAGGATAAAACCATCCCCGAAGACGCGGTCATCACAGGTTTCGGGAACATCGGAGATAAAAAAGTCGGGGTGTTTTCCCAAGACTTTACGGTGATGGGCGGCTCTCTTGGAGAGATGCACGCGAAAAAGATCATGAAGATACAAGACCTCTGCCTAAAAATGGGAATTCCACTCATCGGAATCAACGATTCCGGTGGAGCTCGAATCCAAGAAGCCGTGGACGCTTTGTTTGGATATGGCGGCATCTTCTTTCGCAACACCCGGTCAAGCGGAGTAATACCGCAAATCTCGATCATTATGGGGCCCTGCGCGGGCGGCGCGGTCTACTCTCCCGCGATCACCGATTTTGTGATTATGGTCGATCAGGTCGCCAAAATGTTTATCACAGGTCCCCAAGTCATTAAGGCCGTGACGGGAGAAGACGTGTCCCAGGAAGAGTTGGGAGGCGCGAAGGTCCACAACCAGAAAAGCGGTAACGCCCACTTTTTAGCGGTAAATGACGAAGAAGCGTTAGAAATTTGTCGAAGGCTTTTCGATTACATCCCATCCAACAACACCGAATTCGCTAAAACCATCCCGCTGGAAACTGTCAACCTCGATAACCTGGCCGATGTCGGAAAGATGATACCGGTAGACGGGAAAAAGGGTTACGACGTCAAGCAAGTGATTAACGGCATTGTCGACCGGGAGAGCTTTATGGAAGTGCATGCGCTTTACGCGCTCAATATCGTCGTCGGATTTGCCCGCCTCGGAGGGATTCCGATAGGGGTTGTCGCGAACCAGCCGAGTCAATGGGCCGGCAGCCTCGATATCAATGCCTCGGACAAAGCCGCGCGATTCATCCGCTTCTTGGATGCCTTCAATCTACCCATTGTGACCCTGGTCGATACGCCGGGCTTCTTACCCGGTACCGCGCAAGAGTTCAACGGGATCATCCGTCACGGGGCGAAGCTACTCTACGCCTACAGCGAGGCCGTCGTGCCGAAGATTACGGTGATCTTAAGGAAAGCGTACGGGGGGGCATACATCGCGATGGGCAGCCAACATTTGGGGGCGGATTTCGTCTGCGCGTTGCCGACCGGGGAGATTGCTGTGATGGGACCCGAAGGCGCCGCGAACATCATCTTCAAAAAAGAAATCGACCAATCGGAAAACCCCGAGCAACTCAGAACCGAAAAGATCGAACAATACCGGGCGCAATTTGCGAATCCCTATGTCGCCGCTTCCAGAGGGTATATCGATCAAGTGATCTCACCGGATGAGATGAGAGAGGCGATCTACCAAAACCTAACGCTCGCGAAAAATAAGGTGGAACCCTACCCCGACAAAAAACACGGGAACATTCCGTTATAGGAGAGGTTATGGAAGTCATCAGCCTAACCATCGTCGGAATATCCGTAGTCTTTCTCTGTTTTGTATTCATATACGTCCTGCTCAAGGCATTTGAAGCCATATTCAGAGAGCGAAAACCAGAACGAGAGGAGCCGGCTTTGACGAAGCCGGTCATCGGGACTGACGGGGGATTCTCCTCCATTTCTTCCCTAGCGGTGGGTGGTACGGGAGATGCCGTAATCACCGAGGAAGAGGTGGCCGCGATAGGCGCGGCCTTATTCGCTTATTTAGACAAACCCTACAGGCTTGTCGGCTTGAGACGGGTCTCACAAGAAGAAACGCGATGCCGGACGCCGAGGAAGTATAAAACTTGGAAAGTTCATCAGAAAGGGGACAAATAATGATGATGAAGAGTTATAGGGTCTATGTGAACGGCAAAGCATATGAAGTCCAAGTGGAAGAGTTAGGGGCAGCAGTCGCGCCGCAGATGCCGGTCGCCGTGACTGCGTCATTGCAAGAAGCCCGCCCTGCTCCGGCTCGGATCGAACCGCAACCCACCCCACCATCGGCACCTCCACAAGAACCACAGAGCTCCAAACCAGCGGCTCCTGCAACTGTAAAAGCCCCATCGCCTAAAGGGCAAAAGGGGAAGGAGTATCACGCGCCGATGTCGGGGCTCATCATCGACGTATTCGTCAAACCCGGTCAATCCGTTAAAACTGGGGATGCCCTGCTGAGAATAGAAGCGATGAAAATGGAAAATGACATCATCTGTGAAAGCAACGGCGTCGTAGAAGAGGTTTTCATTCACAAGGGCGAAAACGTAGAAACCGGAAAAAATATGGTTACCGTGATCCCATCATAAGGGTGAGATGACAATCGTGTGGAATAACCTACGACAAGAAGACAGCGAAGTATACGCGATCATTAAGCAAGAATTGGCGCGTCAAGAACACGGTTTGGAACTCATCGCCTCAGAGAACTTCGTTTCGAAAGGCGTTATGGAGGCGATGGGGAGCATATTGACGAACAAGTATGCGGAGGGTTATCCCAAGAAGCGATACTACGGTGGGTGCGTCTACGTGGATATGGCCGAAACTCTGGCGAGAGAGCGCGTGAAAGAGCTTTTCCACGCCAAATACGCCAACGTACAACCCCATTCCGGATCGCAGGCGAATATGGCCGCCTATTTTGCCGTGGCGGACCCGGGTAGCGTACTGATGGGAATGGCGCTTAGCCACGGAGGGCACCTCACTCATGGCGCTCCGGTCAGCTTTTCCGGTAAAATCTACCGTGTCGTTCAGTATGGGGTCAATATCGAGACGGAAAAGATAGATTATGATGAAGTGGAGAAGATGGCCTTAGAGCACAACCCGAAGATCCTGGTTGCCGGTGGCAGCGCCTATTCGAGGATTATAGACTTTAAACGGTTCAGACAGATCGCCGATCGCGTGGGCGCCTATCTGGTCGTCGATATGGCGCACTTCGCCGGTCTCGTAGCGGCAGGGATATACCCGAACCCGCTGGATTATGCCCATATCGTCACCTCAACGACCCATAAAACCTTGAGGGGACCGCGCGGCGGTTTGATTCTCACCAACGATGAAGAGCTCTACAAAAGCATCAATAAAACGATCTTCCCGGGCATTCAAGGGGGGCCTTTGATGCATATCATCGCGGCTAAAGCCGTTTGCTTCAAAGAGGCGCTCTCCCCTGATTTCGTGGACTATCAGAAACGGGTGGTCGCTAACGCGGTTCGCTTGGCGGAAGAATTGGAGAAACTTGGGGTTCGTATCGTTTCGGGCGGGACCGACACACACCTGTTTTTGGTAGACCTCAGTCCGAAAAACGCGACCGGAAAAGCGGTGGAAGCCGCTTTGGAGACTGCCCACGTAACCGTTAACAAAAACACCGTCCCCAACGAAAAGCTCTCGCCGTTCGTCACCAGTGGTATCCGGGTCGGCACTCCGGCCGTGACGACACGGGGAATGGGCCCCTCGGAGATGGTGGAGATCGCGAAGATCATCCAAGAGGTGATCGATCATATGGACACGGAAGGGCAACTCCCGGAGAGTATTCGGGAAGCGGTCATCGGACGCGTCGACGCGCTGTGCGAACGGTTCCCGCTTTATCAGGAGCTATTGTAGAACTTTCGGTTTCCCCGGTTAGGGAAGGCGGAGGGATCCGCCTTTTTTTTCATCTATGAGTCTTTTCGGCGAGAAGGAACCACCCAATAGGCTTCGATAGGCCTCGGTTTTTCCGGGATTTCATCCGGATCGTAGTAAGCCTCCACGATGTCTCCCGCATTCGGCCCTCGAATAGGCCCCTGAAAAGCAGGATGCGCGTATATGTACTCCCTTCCGTCATTCCCTTTAATGAACCCTTTCTTCGGTATCGGCCTCTTAACCGCTTTTCCCTGAACCGGTGTCAGTAAGGGTTTGAGCGACATCCTCCAGATTGGGATCAACTCTTTGTAGAGCTGCTCAAAAGATAACCCCGGCGGACAAGCAATGGTCTGAGCTCTCTTAGTCGTTTCGGGATCTCCTTCTATTTCTAAAGACACCAACACAAGCTGGTACATCAGTAGACACTTGCGCTCCATTGCCCACATACTTCGATCTCGGTAGATGTCGGCCAGAAGACTATAACATTCTAATTTGATGAGTTCGCTGCCTGGAAACAAGGCGGCTTTCAGCGCGTATTTGTAGGCATTATTCTGGTCGCCGAGGGCGAAATACACCTTTGCGATATCCAGAGGGAGTGGCCACTTCTTCTCGAGTTTCTGGGCCGCCAGCAGGTCCGGCAGGGCCTCTTTAGGACTGCCAAGTTGAAAACGGGCAGCGCCCCTCAGGCGGAGGAATGGAGCGGTGTCGCCATCTGGTATCCTTTCCGCGATAAGGGCTAGGGCCTCGTTGCAGCAGAGGAAGCAGTCAGAAAATCGAGATTCTGACAGTAGCCATTTCGCCTTCGCGAGGTACCAGATTTCAGCGTTGGAAGGCTTCCGAACGGTCTTTCCTCTGCCCTCTTCAAAATTGTAGGCAAGTACGCTTAACGTCTCAGGATTCACCTTCTCTATCCAACTCTCTATCAGATGCCCTTCCGGTAAATCCAAAAGTCCGTACAACCACTCTAGAGTTTTTATCACAGTGAGTTCGTATGGAGAATTGGGTTCCTGTTTCGTTTTCGACAATATTTTTTGCGCCTGCTCTAAAAGTTCTGCTCCCCAAACCCGGGATTTATCGTGAAAAAGACAGTCGTAAAGGATCCATCCGTAGATGTTGTTGAATCGGGTGTTGTTCGGTTCCGCTGCGATTAAGGCTTCGGCAACTTCGAGCGCGTCGGGCGATCTTCGGTCCTTCCGCAAACAAACACAAAAACTATACATATCATCGGGGTAAAACAGCGGGCGATTGTATAGCCACAAGTTTTCGAAGAGGGGAAGGGCCTGCGCATAAGCTTTCTCCTTATACAGGTTCCTAGCCTCTTTCATTTTTGAAAGAACCGCGTTATCCACGGCTTCCTTGAGTTGCATTTTCTCTTCCCAATAGTAAGAATTTCCGGCTGCTCCTTCCTTGGCCAAACGGTCGACCCGTTCGTTATATGGGTCTCCGCTATGACTTTTCACCTTCACCCATCGCACCTTTACCTTGCGGCTTTGGATCTCTTTCACATAGGTTTGAGTAAGCTCCTTTTTCGCCCTCCATTTTCCTGTCGCCCAAGCTCGAATGCCTTCATAGTCATAGAACACGGTGATCTCGCGAACTCCCCTATCGTCACACCAGGCCAACACGGCCATTGTCGCCAACAACTCGCCGCCAACCTGCCGCGAATCTGCCCAAATTCCTTTAGGTACTGGTTCACTCCGTTCAGCAAGGACGGTCGACCGATCGAAAATGATAAACCCATACCCGACACCACCGTCCCGGTAAGCGCCGTCGACATACGCCTTCAGGGGATATTTAAAATTGTTTCTATCCATTGACCTCTCCCACCTTTTTTACGTTTTCCTTCGCGGTTATAGTATACCGAAAAACCTTGTATAAAAAACAGCGAAATCGAAAGGCGTACGATTCGCGCGGAAAACAACAAGGCGCCAATAGAGAGAAAGCGAGAAAACAAAAAGGCAAAAGTCGGGCCCAATGAGCGGTCGTGACGGGCGATTAGGGACGTCGACTTCCAGGTTTTATGGTCTTTATTCTTTAGGATTTCCTCGAAAAGCTTGAGTCTTTTGCTCGGGAGCGCCATTTTTACCGATGCGCCCCATTTTTTTCTCCAACGCAGGCAGATGCTTTTTTTTAGTAATTGTGCTATAATTTATCATTCGATGAATTATGATAATGGAGGGGTTCTATGGATTTTCGGAAAATGTCGATAGACGAGTTTCTCGATACTCTCGGTTCTTCTTCACCCACCCCCGGTGGGGGCACTGTTTCAGCGTTGTCCGGCGCTCTGGCTGCGGGCCTTACAAAAATGGTCGCTTCCTTGACACAAGGGAAAAAAGGGTATGAAGACCACTTTCCTTTGATGCAAGAAACGGCCCTTTTGGAAACTCAAGAAATAGAGTGGTTCAAGACGATGATGGATGAGGATTCTAAGGCCTTCAATCAGGTGACGAGGGCGATGAAGCTTCCGAAAGACACACCTACCCAGAAAGAGGTTCGGGCGGAGGCGATACAAGCGGCTCTCAAGGCGGCGACGAAAACTCCCCTGGAAATTGCCAAACATATCACGCGGTTAGTCCCACGAGCCGGCTTGATGGCCCGTTTCGGCAACAAAAACGCGAAATCCGACGCCTTATGCGCGCTCGAGCTGTGCCAGGCCGGTTTTAGGATGTCCTTGGAGAACGTGTCGATCAACCTCGAGATGATCAAGGATTCGCAGTTTGTCCAGAAGACCAGAGAAGCCGTCTCGGAATTGAAAACTCAATTCGAAGAGGGAATGAAGCAAGCGCTCGAGGCATGAACTCTACCAAAAGCTTTACTCTTCAAACCCAAGCGGGGAGCGAAAAGATCGGAGAGGCCCTATCGGCCGGTAGAAACGGATTTCTGCGCCTTCCCCACGGTGACGTCGAAACACCTGTCTTTATGCCCGTTGGGACGCAGGCCGCGGTCAAGTGTCTCCTACCGGGACAATTGAAAGAGATCGGGACACAGATCCTGTTGAGCAACACCTTTCACTTGTATTTAAGGCCCGGACACGAAGACATCCGGTTTCATGGCGGGCTGCATCGGTTTATGGGGTGGGATCGCCCGATTCTGACGGATAGCGGGGGTTTCCAAGTGTTCAGCCTATCCAAGCTCAACAAAATCACGGATGAGGGCGTTGTTTTCAGATCCCCGCTGGACGGGTCCGAACATTTCTTCACACCCGAATTGACGGTTGAGATACAAGAAGCTTTGGGTTCCGACATTGCGATGGTTTTCGACGAGTGCGCCCCACATGACGCGCCCGAGACCTATATCCGCCAAGCGATGAAAAGAACCTATGAATGGGCCAAACGCTTCTATAAAGCTCATTCCAAAGAAGATCAGATGGTTTTCGGGATCGTTCAAGGGGGCGTTTCCATCCCCTTGCGGCAGGAAAGCGCCGAGCAGATCACCTCGATCCCGTTCGATGGGTATGCAATCGGCGGATTGAGCGTCGGAGAACCCGAATCGGTGACCCTCGCGGCGCTCGAAGCGACGTGCGCCTATCTACCGAAGGATAAACCCCGTTATCTGATGGGGGTAGGGACACCGGAACTCATCTTCGCGAGCGTCGCCTTAGGCGTAGATATGTTCGATTGCGTTTTGCCCACAAGGAGCGCCCGTCACGCCACACTCTACACCTCAGGCGGGAAGGTGCATATCAAATCCGCAAAGTACAAACGCAATCGAGAGCCTTTAGACCCGCGGTGCGATTGTTACACCTGTCGCCATTTTTCCAGAGGGTACCTCCAACACCTCTACGCGCGCTCAGAAGTCTCGGGGATGGTTTTAGGCAGTTTACACAATATTCGCTTTTTAACCGCAATGATGGAGAATATTCGGATTTCGATACGGGAGCGTCGGTTCGAAGCCTATCGAAAAGCATTTTTCGATCGATATAGAAATCAAGACGGCTCCGAATAACCCGATATCTTCCATCGACAATGAAGGAGGACGTTTATGGATAGAGTGATCCGATCCGACCGCGGCAACGCCTTATCCTGTGGGAGCTGGATGACGGAAGCGCCGATGCGGATGCTGATGAACAACCTGGATCCGGAAGTGGCGAAAGACCCCGCCCACCTCATCGTCTACGGAGGGAACGGGAAGGCTGCTCGGAATTGGGCGTGTTATGACAAGATCGTCGAGACGCTGAAACGTTTGAAGGAAGACGAAACGCTCCTGATTCAGTCTGGGAAACCGGTCGCAGTTTTCCAAACACACGAATGGGCGCCACGGGTGCTCATCGCGAACTCCCTGTTGGTGCCGAAATGGGCGACGATCGAGTACTTCAGGGAATTAGAGGAACGCGGGCTCATCATGTACGGTCAAATGACCGCCGGCAGCTGGATCTATATCGGGACGCAAGGGATTTTACAGGGGACTTACGAAACCTTCGCCGCTTGTGCGCGCAAGTATTTCGGTGGGACATTGAAAGGGAAATGGGTGTTGACCGCCGGATTGGGCGAGATGGGAGGCGCGCAGCCCTTGGCCGTAACGATGAACGAGGGTGTCGCTTTGGTGGTCGAAGCCGACAAGAGAGCGATCGATAGGAGAATAGAAAAAGAATACGTGGATATGTGGACCGATGATCTCGATGAAGCGATCCGGTGGGTTAAAAAAGCGCTGAAAGAGGAAAAGCCGCTTTCCATCGGCTTGTTGGGCAACGTCGGCGATATCTATCCGGAGCTGCTCAGAAGGGATATGATCCCCGACGCGTTAACCGACCAAACGGCCGCTCACGACCCCCTCAACGGCTATATTCCTATGGGAATGACCTTTGAGGAGGCCGTCAAACTCAGAACGAGCGATCCTCAGGCCTATCTTGAACGGGTTTACCATACCGTTCTGGTACACGTTCGCGCTCTACTTGATTTTCAGAAGCGGGGAGCAAAAACATTCGAATACGGTAACAACCTCCGTAGGCTAGCCTTCGATCACGGAGAGGAGGATGCTTTCAACATCGTCGGCTATATGCCCGAATACATCCGGCCCTTGTTTTGCGAAGGCAACGGACCTTTCCGATGGGCCGCGCTCTCCGGAAAAGCAGAGGATATTTATAAGACCGACGAAAAAGTGTTGGAGCTCTTTCCCGATAACGCTCATCTGAAAAAATGGATCACCTTGGCCCGAGAACGCATCCGCTTTCAGGGATTGCCTTCTCGCATCTGCTGGCTAAACTACGGGCAACGCGAAAAGATGGGGCTTGCGATTAACGAAATGGTCAAGAAAGGAGAGATATCCGCGCCGATCGCTATCGGACGCGACCATCATGACACCGGTTCGGTCGCTTCTCCCTACCGAGAGACCGAGGCGATGATGGACGGGTCGGACGCAATCGCGGATTGGCCGATTCTGAACGCGCTGATGAACACCGCGAGCGGAGCGACTTGGGTTTCCGTTCATCACGGTGGGGGCGTCGGAATCGGGTTTTCGATCCACGCCGGGGTCGTGATCGTCGCGGATGGAAGCGCCCTAAGCCATAAAAAGATCGCGAGAGTGCTCAACAATGACTCAGGTTTAGGGGTAGTTCGACACGCGGACGCCGGCTATCCCATCGCCCTTAAAACAGCGAAGGACAAGGGTATCGACACGCCGATGCTCTAGTGCAAGTCTTGGACTTTATTCTTTGACATAGCGTTGAAGGACCCGGTGCGTCGCTGTTTGCAGCGAGATAGTCGTCACGCGATATTCGATTGTGGGTATACCTTATGATACCGTTCCAGGGGGGGATTCGATTGAAAAGGTACGCGTTTCTTATTCCTTTGATGTTGATCGGGTTTGTGAGTTTTGCGGTTACGGTTTCATTTTGGGAGATTCCGTTTCCAGAAGGGACGGGACCGACCGCCAAGGGGATCGGGGGGATATACAACAACCCTGCCGTGCTGAGTTTGGAAACTAATTGGCAGTTCGGTTTAATGACGAGTTTGTGGAACAGTGTGGGGGACGAGCATTATCACATTGTCGGCGCCACGTTGATACAACCCTATCAGTATGGCTTTGCAGGCGGTTTGGATATCCTTTACGGTCAGCTAAAAGACCAAGCGGGTTCGAACACCTTCGCATCTTTTGGCTATGCCATTTCCGGGCTATGGAATCGGTTATCTTGGGGGGCCCGGATTATCGCCGGGTATTTTGACAACGACCCCGAAAGCTCGGTGTACGGGTCCGCGAACCTTGGGCTGATGTATTCGGTTCTGGACAACACGCACATCCTGTTCAACTTTAACGCGCCGCAGATCGTAACGACGAAGCCTTTGGTTTTCGATATCAATAGACCCGAAACGTTCAACATCGGCGCTGGAATACTCACAGCGAACGACATAGGGCGTGTTTATGCCGGGATGACGGCCTACAACAAGAATGAGAATCCCTACTTCGGTTTTATGTTCGGCGGGGGCATCAAAATGGCCTTCTTGAACTGGGACCTGGCCTTTGTCGGCAAGGACTTGTTCGTCGGTATACCGATCGATGAGATGAACGCGGTCATCAAAGCCTCTCTCTATCTCGATTTCGAGTACTTCGCGATAGGGGTTGGTGCACAGATGCCCTTGACGACTTACGGGTTCTCGGAAACGATCTTGAGCGCCTTCGTCCGCGCGAAGTGGTGAGATCTTCCAGCAGGGGTCTATCTGTCGAGCGCGGTTGAAAGAGCGAGCCGAGGTTCTAATCTTGACTCGAGACTGGCGCGTATGTGTAGAGGAGGGACGATCATAAGAATGAGAACGGTATTGATTGCGGTGGTTTTCGGCTTCGTGTTTTTCGCCTGTGGCTGCGCCTTTATGGGACTCGGCGTAATTACGGATATTAGCAAGCCCGACGGGCCAAATCCAGAGGACGCGACACCGACTTCTTGGTACATCAGAAATGTCTTTCAGGGGATCTGGAACTATCAGTATTTGCTTTCTGGCACCTCCGTCCAGGTTTATCGCGTGACCCATGAAGTGCAGAAAAACGGGGAGCTCAAGTTCACCTTCGCGCTTCCCATTACAGGTGTGAAGCATTTTTTAGCCACGGGCACCATCGATATGAACACGGGCCTGTTCTTTGGCGGAAGCGCTTGGGCGCAAATAGGAAATGAAGAGGGTGCGATCACCTTCACGGGTACCTTCGCTACGCAAACCTCGCAAATTGAAGCGTATTCGGTCATATTGGACCGGCGGTTTAATCCCGGGGAGCTCATCTTCTATACGATTTCGGCGAATCGGGTGCAGTAAATGGGGGTAACAGGCTCCTGCGTTGCCCTTTTGATGGCGGGAGGCGCCGGCCGACGTTTCGAGAAAGCCCTGCCCAAACAATTCTTTTTATTGTCCGGAAAGCCCTTGATTCGATACGCGCTAGAGACCTTCCAAAGGTCCCCACAGATCGACGGGATTTTTGTCGTGTACGAACGGACCACGGAAGCGCAGACGCGTTCGATCGCCGAAAGCTACAGTAAAACCGTCGGGCTTGTGGCCGGCGGGCCAACGCGTCAAGATTCGGTCTATCTGGGTCTGGAAGCGCTATCTCAAATCGGGCAGCCCAGCCGAGTTTTGATCCACGACTGCGTTCGCCCGTTTTTTCAAACGGTTTTAGAGAGTGTCGTTTCGGAGTTGAAGGGCCATGAGGCCGTCATACCGGCGCTAGACATCGCGGACACGCTCTATCATTACGATGGCGAAAGAATCCTGTCTCTCCCCAAGCGGGAGGAGTATTACCGTGTCCAAACTCCTCAGGGGTTTTCTTTTTCCGGCATCCTCGCGGCCCATCGAAAGGCCCAAGAAGAAAACAGGCGTGATTTTTCTGATGACGGATCGCTCTACGCGTTTTTCGGCGGGGCTTTGCGTTTGGTGAACGGTAGCCCCTTGAATATAAAGATCACGACCCCGATGGATATTCCTATTGCGATGGTATACCTACGCTATATAGAGAACAAAGGAGTGGTCTGATTTGGTTAAAAACTACGTTCTGGATACGAACGTCTTGTTGCATGATCCGCACGCCCTCTTCTCTTTTCAAGACAATCACGTGTACATTCCGATGCCGGTCCTAGAGGAGTTGGATCGGTTCAAAAAGTCTCCGGGCGCCTTAGGGGCTAACTGCCGTGAGGTGATCCGAAAGCTCGATGGTCTTCGCGCGTTCGGCGATCTCTTGAAAGGTGTGCGCACGGACGCGGGGGGGCTGATCTGTGTTAAGATATTTCAAGATAAAGAATTCGAGAACGTTGTCTTACCTTCTTACTTTAAGAAAGGTCTCGCCGACAACTGGATACTATTGTATTTGATGAAGATACAGAAGATCGACCCGAAAATGCGAACGATCTTCGTGACCAAGGACATCAACTTTCGACTGAAGTCGCAAATCATCGGCGTCACGGCGCAGGACTACCTGACGGATAAATCCGCCGTGACGGAAGATAGAGGGTTCTACGAGGTTTCAATACCGGAAGACGCGATGCGCACCTTCGACGAAGAGGGGAGAATAAGCTTCTCGGCCTTAAGCCTCCCGTCCTCGATGAAGAAGCGGAATGTGTTCTTCGATTTCGGGCGGTCTCTTTACGGAAAAACAACGGAGACAACCGACGAGATCGTCCGTTTGGAAGTTGGGTTAGGGACATCGGTTTACGGGATTACCGCGAGGAACCGGGAACAACTCTTCGCCCTGGAAGTATTACGGGACGACTCTATCCCGTTGGTTTGTTTAACCGGAAAGGCGGGAACCGGAAAGACGCTCATCGCCATAGCGGCGGGATTGTCGAAGGTGATGGAGGAAAATGCCTATTCGAAGCTGACCGTCACGAAACCGGTCGTTTCTATGGGACAAGACATCGGATTTCTTCCTGGCACCGCCGAAGAAAAGATCCGCCCTTGGGTACAACCGGTCTACGACAACTTAGACTTCCTTTTCGCGCGGAAAGGGGTTCGAGCAGAGGAGTACCTTAAGAAGCGAAAGATCATCGAAGTAGAAATTTTGAGTTACATCAGGGGCCGCTCGATTCCACATCAATACATCATTATCGATGAAGCTCAAAATTTAACCCCACACGAAGTGAAGACCATCATTACCCGCGCGGGAGAAAAAACGAAGATCGTCTTGACGGGCGATCCCGATCAAATAGACAACCCCTATCTTGACCGTACGAGCAACGGTTTGATGGTTCTGGCGTCAAAGTTCTTCGATCACCCGCTCGCAGCCCACATCACCCTGGAAAAAGGAGAACGCTCGGCGTTGGCGACCGTCGCCTCGGAGATTTTATAAACGAAACCGGATTTATGATATAATTTGAAGCCATTGGTAGAGTCGGAGGTGAAAGGATGAACGGCGAATACGATCAGTATTTAAGCACGTTTATCGACGAGGCGCAAGAATATATGCGCGTGTTGAATGATAAGATGCTCGCTCTAGAAAGCGAACCGGAGAATATGACTGCGATCAACGAGATTTTCCGGGCCATACATACGCTTAAAGGGATGTCGGGCACGATGGGTTTTGAAACGATGACGAAGCTGTGTCATCGTATGGAAAATGTCTTCGATCGTGCTCGAAATGGGGAGATAGAGGTCGATAAGGATATGATGGACGCCCTATTCTCCGGAGTGGATCACCTGGAACGGATGACGCAATCGATCGCCTCAAAAGGCTCGGATAGCGGTACCGACATCACGGAGATCCTCGCCGTCTACGAACGGATCAATAGAGGAGAAAAAAAGCCTCCGGAGAAGAAGCCGGCTCCGAAACCTCCGACCGTTGTAGAAAAAAAGGCGTCGAAAAGCCCATCGAAACAACCGAAAACAGCGGGTATCCCCGCCGAGACCGGGATCAAAGGTCAAAGGAAGGAGGAGCGACTAGAGCCGGTGAAGCAGCCCGAACCCCAGGTTCAAGGAACGCAAAAACCGGACTATTCGGAAGGTTTCGAGTCTCCTATCCCCTTGCCTTCGGAGATACAAAACACTCTAAGGAAGGGTATCGAAAAGGGTTACGTTCCCTACTACATACAAGTTAAACTCACCTCTGGCACCCTGTTGAAAGGCGCGCGCATCTATATGGTCTTTCATCGGATGGATGAGATGAATTCCGAAATCCTCTACTCCGTCCCGGATGTGGAGACGATCGAAGACGAGCGCTTTGATCTGACGGTCGAAGTCGTTCTGTTATCGAAAGTCCCGCAAGAAAAGATCGCGGAAGCCATCCTGAACATTGCAGAGATAGAAACGGTAAAAATCCATCCCTTGAGGTTTTTTGAGGATATAGAGCCGGAATCGACTCCTCCTCCCGCGCAAGTCGTCGGACAGAAACCTATCGAGAGCCCGCGGATGGGTCAGGCGGATCTCGAGCAAAAAGCGCCACCGGTTGAGCATACGGTCGCGCCCAGCGGCGCCGCGTCGTTGAGTAAAACGATTCGGGTGGACATCGAAAAGCTAGATACCCTAATGAATTTGATGGCCGAACTCGTCATCGCCCGAAGCCGGATCAACGAGACTTTGAAAAAGTACAACATTAAACAAGTGGCAGAAAGCCTCAGTCAGTTGAGTCGAATCACCCTAGATCTCCAGAATATCGTTATGAAAATCCGTATGGTGCCGGTAGCGTACGTCTTCAACCGATTCCCCAAGATGGTCAGCGAGCTCTCGAAATCTTTCAATAAAGAGGTGCAATTGCTTATTTCGGGGCAAGAAACGGAGTTGGACCGGACCGTCGTGGATGAGATCGGAGAGCCGCTGGTGCATCTGCTGAGAAACGTGATTGACCACGCTATAGAAACGAAGGAAGAACGCTTAAAAAAAGGGAAGCCCGCGGCTGGTGTCGCGAGATTGAACGCCAGGCACGAAGGAAACACCGTGATCATCGAAGTGATAGACGACGGAAAAGGCTTGGATCGAGATTCCATCGCGAGAAAAGCGATAGAAAAAGGGATCCTCGATGAGCCCACGGCAGCCAGGATGTCGGATGAAGAAATCTTTTTACTCATTTTCTTGCCGAATTTTTCGACCAAGAAACAGGTGACGGAGCTCTCCGGGCGCGGCGTCGGAATGGATGTGGTCAAGACCCGAATAGAAAGCCTGAATGGGTCCGTCTCTTTAGAAAGCGTCAAAGAAGTCGGGACGAAGGTAAAAATCCGATTGCCGCTCACCCTCGCCATCATCCAAGCCCTGTTGGTTAACGTCAGCGAAAATGTTTACGCGATCCCGATCTCTATGATCGATAGCACCTTGAATCTTCCAATCGCCGACATACAATTGGTGCAATCTCGAGAAGTGGTCGTGATTCGCGGCGAGATCATTCCAATCATATGGCTGCAGGAGGTCTTTGGCCTTTCGCGAAATAGAGAAAGGCAGAGCGTCCATGTGGTGATCACCCGCGTCGGTCAGAAGAAATACGGATTCGTGGTCGATCACCTGTTAGGCCAGGATGACATCGTCATCAAATCCCTCGGGCGTCTGTTCAAGAACGTGAAAGAGTTTAGTGGTGGCGCTATTCTGGGGGACGGAAGGATCGCGCTCATTCTCGAAGGAACAACGATCGTCGCTACATAAATTTCCGGCTTACTTTTTTGAATGTATAGAGGAGGTTAGATATGGCTAAAAGAGTTTTAATAGTTGATGACGCGGCGTTCATGCGTATGATATTGAAAGATATCATGGTAAAGAACGGGTTCGAGGTTGCTGGTGAAGCGAGCAACGGGCTAGAAGCGATAGAAAAATACCGGGAATTGCAACCGGATGTAGCGACGATGGATATCACGATGCCCGAATTGAACGGGATCGAAGCGATAAAAAGGATCAGGGAGCAATACCCGAATGCGAAGATCATCGTCTGTAGCGCGATGGGACAACAGGCGATGGTGATCGATGCGATTCAAGCCGGAGCGAAGGACTTTATCGTGAAACCTTTCCAGCATTCGAGGGTTGTCGAAGCGATCCACAAAGTCACCGCCGGGTAATATGCCCACCGAGGTAGTGGCGACAAAGACAACGGCAGGTAGCTTCCTTGTTTCGGCTTTCCTGCCTTTTATTTTTGCGACACTGTTGCTTTTCGTCGTACTTGCGGTCGTTTTATGGCTGACCAAACATACGGGAAAGGCGCGGGCGAAAGGTGACTTTTTTTTTATTCTCGCGTCACAGCCCGTTGACCGATTTTCCAACATTCATTTGATCCGCTTCTTGAACGAGTTTTATGTCGTCGTCACGACGAACGGGAATGTTTGCATTCTACAGCGTATCGAAGAGCCGGAATCCAAAGAGCATCTGAACCTGAGGTACACTCACAGGAAAGTCTCGCCTTTCTTAAGCGCGTTCAACAAAAAAGTCTTCGAAGAAGAATTGAAAAAGATGGATCATCTCTCGGAATGAAGGTTCTATGAAGCCTGCCTCGCGTGTTCTCCTTCTTTTTGTCTGCCTGATCTTGCTAGTCGCGTCGACGACCGGGTTGACTCAGGATGTGCGTATACCGATTCCGAGGATAGAGCTCGGAATCGGCGAGGCGCAAAATCCGAATGATTTGGCGATCACACTTGAGATCCTCTTCCTCTTAACCATCCTCACGCTGGCTCCGTCCATTCTCCTGATGTTCACCTCTTTCACACGGTTGGTGATCGTGTTGGGGGTTGTGCGCGGGGCGATCGGAACGAGGCAAACTCCTCCGAACCAGGTCATCGTGGCCGTAGCGCTTTTTTTAACGTTTTTTACGATGCAGCCGACCTTTAACAAGGTTTGGAATCAAGCATGGGTGCCGTATTCCGAAAACCGAATCACCTATCAAACGATGTTCGAACGGACGGGTGATATCTTCAAAGACTTCATGGTAGCCCAATTGAAGATTCATAAGAATGAAGACAACGTGGATATGCTTATGGAGAGCACGGGAAGAGGAAAAGTGGAAGCGATAGAAAAAGCGGGGTTGGATATCATCATTCCGGCTTTCGTTATCGGAGAATTAGAGATCGCGTTCAAGATGTCGATCCTTCTGTATATCCCCTTCATCGTTGTGGATATGCTGGTCGCTAGTATTCTGATGGCCATGGGGATGATCATGATTCCGCCGGCGCTGATCTCTATGCCCTTCAAAATCCTTCTCTTCATTGCGGTTAACGGGTGGGACCTCATCGTGATGGGTTTGATCAGAAGCTTCTAGCCTCCGATTGGCGAAACGGGTCGACCCAAACCGGTCGGTTGTGCATCGCATCCTAGTAGTTGTTCCAGGTAATCCCTCTCTTCCTGCGCGTTGTTCAGTGATCCAAGCATCTTCTCCTGCGTCATCTTGACGATGACCTCGCGAATCTCGCTCCCTTTCTGCAAGTGATACTGTTTTGTGAGCACGTTGCCGTCCACATAGTGAAACCGAACTCCCTTTCGAAGCCGCGAATACTCTTTGAAATGGTTCGTCCCGTCTTCGGTCAGATACGCGCACAGGTAAGCGAGCGACTCGCTCTTCGCACCCTCCAAGAGGACGTACAGATCCGAAAACGCGCACTCCGTGTTGAACATGTGCGCGATCAGCGCCACTTTTTTTGAAAAGGAGTAAATATCTCGGGTCACCTTACGCGGCACCCCGTATTCAGCTTCTACGTCTCTGAGCTGCTCTTCCGTATTGTATTCCAGCAACAGGTACAGTAAGGCATAGAATCGGTTGAAGGCGCCTTTGTAGTCGTAGAACCTTTCAACCCATAACAGTCGATCGAAAAACCGTTTGAGCTTCTCTTCCAAGGTTTCGGTGTAATACGTCGCCGGAAAGCAGTGTTTCAATATCTCCAGTTCTCCATACCGTTTAAAAAGCCTAAATAGAGAAGATTCGGTTAAACTTCGTTGGAATTCGCGACGGATTCTTCCCCCGCTAACGCGTTCCAAGTATTTTTCGGCCAACGCTTCCTTCAATAGTTCCAGCGTCCGCTCTTCCATCGTGAAGCCGAAGCGGATCTCGTAGCGAACTCCCCGTAGGATCCGAGTGGGATCGTCGATGAAGCTGGTGTTATACAATACGCGGATCGAACCGTTTTCCAAATCCCGCCGGCAACGGAAAAAATCGAGCAGCGCGCCGAAAGAGTCTTTGCCCAAGTCAATCGCCATCGCGTTGATGCTAAAATCCCTTCTAACGAGGTCTTTCCGTATGTGAGAGAACTCTACGACGGGTAAAGCGCCGGGTGAGTGATAGGTTTCGATTCGAGCCGAAGCGAAGTCCACGGTATAGCCATTCTCGAAGAAGGTTTTCGAGACTTGGAAAGGGGGATGTTCTTCTATCTTAAGAATACGAGAGACGTTCGGGGACTCTTTACATCGGGCGGCAAGTATTTTTACGAACTCGATAGCGTTGCCTTCCACCACGATATCCACGTCGAGGTTCGGTATCTTTAAAAGCAAGTCCCGGACGAATCCTCCCACCACGTAGGTTTTAATGTTCAACTGATCGCCGGTTTCTCCGATCAAGCGTAGAAGTCTCGTCAGTTCTAGCGGCACCTTTCGTTGCAACAAGACGCTGGTATCATATTGTCCGAGGGGAAGCTCGACGTCCAATCGGGTATGATCGTGGCCATTTTTGTAGGAAGCGCGGATCAGATCCGTTCGCGAGATGATTCCTACGAGCACGCCCTCCTTCAAAACCGGAATCCTACCGATCCCGTTCTCCACCATCATCACCCTCACCTTTTCGATCGAGTCTTCCACATCGGCCACCTGGAGTTTTGTGGACATAATGCTTTTCACTGGTTTGTCTTTCAACAGGTGGGCCATCGCTTTTTGGACGTCTCGGCGCACGATCATACCGATCAACTTTCTGTCTTCGATAACCGGGAGTCCCCCGTATCCCGTTTCTTCGAAAATCTTGTTGATCGCTTGGATCGTCATATTGGCAAAGACGGTCTTCACGGGGCTGCTCATCAGGTGTTTCGCGCGGATGGCCGGGGTCACGTACCGCTCTAGGTAGTTGCTCAATATTTTCACTGCATCATCGACGGGCACGCCGGACAACTTACAAGCCGCCGCGCGTTTGTGTCCTCCTCCGCTCAAAGCGCCCATCAATTCTCCCAGGTTGACGTCTGGCGAGGAGGTGCGTCCTACGATATAGGTCTTTTTTCCCATACCGACGACAGCGATAAAGGTGTCGTAACCTTCGGACATCCATAATTTGCTCACGATGAGATTAAGTCCGCCAATAAACTTTTCGCTATTGGCGATACCGATCGCGATTTCCGTCTGATTGATGTGCTTGACGACCTTATTGGTGAGGAGGTCTTCCAACAAGCGTTTTTGATCGATCGTCATATCGATCTTCACGAAAGCGGAGACGACGTCCAGGTTTGCGCCCTTTTCCAGAAGGTAGGCGCTCGATTGCAAATCCCGTGGGGTCGTCGAGGAGAACAGAAAGTTGCCCGTATCCTCGTAAATCCCTATAGAAAACAGCGTGGCATCGACTTTGTTTATGGCGAGGTTTTGTTTCCGGATTCGTTCGACCAACATCGTCGTGACCGAGCCGACCTCCGCTATGACCGTCTCCGTTTTATTAAAACCGGGAAAGATGTCTCCATCGTAGACCGGATGGTGGTCGTAAATACTCAAAACTGGTTTGTTAAGGGCGAGAGCGTTTTGTACAGCCTGTCCTAAACGCTCCATCAAAGAAGCGTCTACGATCACGACCTCCTTGACCTCCGAATAGTCGACGGTCTCCTCGCGAAAGAACGGGATTTTTTCTTTGTATAACGAGAAATAGTCTTCCAGATTTTGAGCTCCCTCGCCGGAAACCACGATCACGTGATCAGGAAACAACCTTTGAGCGGCGACGGAAGCGGAAAACGCGTCAAAATCCGGGTTTTTATGGCTTACGATGATCTTTTGGGGCTTAACCAACCCGCGTTTGTCTTCTTTACCCAACGTACTTCACATCACTTTCTTCGTATGAGGAGGAACAAGTCTATTTCTTTTACGAGCGGGGCCAATACGCGGCAATACTCCGCGACGGTGGCGCCCGTGGTGTACACGTCGTCGAAGAGCGCGACCCGTTCCGGTAGTATTGTACCTTTTTTTACCCGAAAGACACCACGAACGTTGTCCTTCCGTTTTGCTTCGTCGATAAGCGAAGCTTGCGGACGGTAAGACCATTCACGCCGAACGACGGGGTCCAAGATCGTGATCTCCGGCATGAAGCGGACTTTCAGACGGTCCAGAATCAGCCGAGTGTTGGAAAACCCACGTGCTCTGATCGAGGCGGGGTGCGCGGGTAAAGGGATGATGAACGGGACGGAAACGCGCCAGAAGACGATCAATCGATACAGGAAAAGAGCCAGGTGGTCCGCCAAGCCTTTTCTCGGCAGGTATTTGTAGGCTTTGATCAATTCGTAAAGCGGCGAATCCTCCACGGAATAATAATGAAGGCGCGCGACCTTTCCGGATCCTTTGCCCAAAACCGGCGCCGGTAGCAATTCGTCTAGCGCCTTTTCACAACTCGGGCACAGATACCGTCCGGCGCTCGTCCGTTCATTGCAGAGCGGGCACGGATTCGGAAAAAAAAGGTCCAAAAAAGCTTTCAGCAACGGCCGCTCTTCCGGACCTTTCCGTGTATTGATCGAGGTTAGTGTATCCAAACGCCACCTCTGGCCGAGTCCGTCATTTATCCTGCTGTATGAACTCCAATTTCCTTTTTACTTCTTTAATCTGGAAAAATTCCAATTCGTCGTTCTCGTTCACATCGTCAAAACCGGCGAATCGGATACCGCATTCCTGAGGGGCTTCGATTCGCTGAACGTCGTCCTGAAAGTGCTTCAGAGAGTCGAGACCGCCTCTGAATATTTCGATGTTGTTCCTAAAAACCTTCACCTTCGAACCCTTCTCTACGAACCCGTCCAGCATCTGCACCCCGGCGATAGTCCCGACTCTCTTGATCCGGAAGGCTTGTCGCACCTCTCCGTGGCCGATCACCTCTTCTACCTTATCGGGCTCGAGCATTCCGAGTAGCGCTTTTTTGACGTCCTCGATCAGATTGAAGATGATATCGTAAGTCTTGATTTGCACTTTTTCTCGATCCGCGTCGATCTCGGCCTTCTTGTCGATCTTGACCTTAAACCCTAAGATCACCCCGTCCGAGGCGGAAGCCAGCATCACGTCAGATGGAGAAACGGCGCCGATCCCGGAATGAACGATCTCTATCGATATTTCCGCCGTCTGCAAACGGGCGATCGCGTTTTTTAGGGCCTCCACGGTCCCAAAGCTGTCCGCCTTGAGGACCATCTTCAAAACCTTGCGGTCGCCTTCCTTCACCATCTGGTAAAAATCCTCCAAAGAGATGTGTTTTCGCTTGAGTTGATCGGCCTTCTCCTTGAGGTGGATTCTCTCGACGATACCCTTCGCGACGTTGGGTGATTCAACCGCGTACAGGATCGAATGCGCGTCCGGAACCTGGTCGATTCCGATGATACGAACGGCCTCCGAAGGCTTTCCTTCCTTCACTTGCTTCCCTTTGTCGTTGATCAACGCTTTGACCTTACCCCAGGTATTCCCTGCGACGAAAAAGTTGCCCACTCTCAAAACACCGTCTTTGAGAATACAAGTGGCCGTCGGGCCTACCTTCGGGTCGAGCCGTGATTCGATGATAACGCCGCGCGCCTTTCCCTTCGCGTGGCAGCGGATGTTGGCCATCTCAGAAACGAGAAGGATCATCTCGAGAAGGTCTTCGATACCCTCGCCTTTTTTCGCGGAGATGTTGACCGTCACGGTATCTCCTCCCCAGTCTTCGGGTACCAGGTGTAGTTTGGAGACCATCTGCTGTTTGGTGAGTTCAATATTGGCGTTCGGTTTGTCCACTTTATTGATCGCGACGATGACCGGTACCTTCGCCTCTTTGGCGTGATTATACGCTTCTTCGGTTTGCGGCATCACCCCGTCATCCGCGGCGATGACCAAAACAACCAAGTCCGTGGCCTGCGCGCCTCTGGCCCTCATCTCCGTAAAAGCTTCGTGTCCGGGGGTATCGATAAAGGTGATCTTTTGATTCTTATATTCGACCTGATAAGCCCCGATCTCTTGCGTGATGCCGCCGGCTTCTCCTTCCGCGACCCTGGCTTTCCTGATCCGATCCAACAACGTCGTTTTTCCGTGATCCACGTGGCCCATCACCGTGACTACGACCGGGCGACTCTGAAGTTCGTGCTTCTTGTCTCTGTACAGCGTTTCGTAGTACTCACGCAGCTGTCGCTCGCTGTCATCTTCCTTCTTTTCGACCAAGTCTTCCTCATCCGATATTTTAACGGTGAACCCGTACTTTTTCGCCAATTCGGCAAAACTATCGTATTCCAACCGTTGGTTGGGGTTCATAATGATCCCTTTAGAAAAAGAGTCTTGGATGATCTTGTTCACGGGGATTTTCATCGTTTCTGCGAGCTCACGGACGGTCATCGACAAAACGTTGACGAACAAGACGTTTTCGCTGTCTTTCCTCGTGGGCGCGCGCCCACCGGAAGGCTCTTTTTGCGGACGACCCGCCGTGCGGGACTTCGTCGATTTTTCTTTTTGAGCCTTTTTTACGTCTTTCTGTTCAGAGTCCTTAGGCGCTTCGGTTACCGCAACGGTCGGTTTCTCCGGCGGTGGAGCAGGGGGTTCTTCAACCGCCACCATCTGTTCGACTGGTTTTTCTGGAGTCTGCGCTTTGTTTCCAAACAGATCGGCCAATATCTTTGCCTGCTCTTCCTCTATCACGACCATATGGTTCTTGGCTTCTAACCCTAATTCTCGCAATTCCTCGATCAACTCTTTGCTGGACATTCCCAGCTGTTTCGCCAACTCGTATATCCTCATTTTCGCCAATAAGGGTCACCTCCAAACGCAAATACCCGAAAACTATCGTTCGATTATACCACGGATTCAGCGCTCTCAACCGATACGTGTGTGTCAAGTTATGGGGTGTAATCAAGAAACAAGGGGAGAATCGATCGCGCGATTTTAAGTCCATATAGTCATCGTGGCGTAAGCGCCCCTTCTTTTCGCGAGGGCGCGATACGCTTTTGTACGTGCCTTGAATAAAAGGGCTCGAACGGAGGGCACAGAGAACACAGAGAAAAGAATCTTGTGAACACCTTGGGAAAGCCTGGGAACGCCAAACTTCATTTCGGCACGTTTTAAAAGAGAAAGGCAGCGGAGCGTATCGCGAGACTTCGTGAGCTTCCAAAGTCAGCCCGCTGGTTTCCCCGCGATGAACCTCTTAGTTTTTTCACCCCATAACTTGACCTACACCAGGGCTTGAAATTGTCGGGGGATATGGTATAATATTCGGCAGGAAACGGGGCCGTAGCTCAACTGGGAGAGCGCTACCATGGCATGGTAGAGGCCGTGGGTTCAAATCCCATCGGCTCCACCAAAAAGAGGGCTGTTATTGGCCCTTTTTTTGTGCTCTTTTTCACCTAAGCGTGGGATTACCACTCCGCCCCGTCACGATGGTCTTAGTGAATAAGTAATCCAATAGAACACGTGCCGAAATAAATAGTCGACTTTCACAGAGAGGCATTCATAGTCGGTTTTTATGTTCTCTCTGCTCTCTAAAAGGTTCATCGCGGGGTAACCAACGGGACCCCGTGATCCCTTCTTTGTCCTTCTAAAGAGCGTATCGCGCCGTCGCGAGGAGAAAAAGCGCTTACGCCGCGATGCTTGTCCTCTCCGTGCCCTCTGTGCCCTCTGTGCGAACCCTGATTTTCAAGACGTGTACAAAAACGTATCGCGTCGTCGCTCTAAGAAGGGGCGCTTACGCCCCGATGACTGCGTGGACAAAAAAACATGCGATTGAATCTGTCCTTGTTTCTCGATAACACCTCTTAACTTGACACACACCCGGCGTTGGAAGCAAATGGAAATATGGTATAATTCCATCGAAAAACCTCCGCGCTATCGGTAGGGGAAGCCGGTGTGAATCCGGCACGGTCGCGCCACTGTGAACGGTGACGAAGCCAGCGTAAGCCACTGGGTGTAAGCCCGGGAAGGTCTGGCAGCAGGATGACCCGCGAGTCAGGATACCCGAACGATAGAAGGCAGGTTCGTCCCTACGCGCAGATAGGGACATCATCGTTCTTGGAGGCGTCTTATGAAAAAATGCTTGTTGTCTTCTGTTTTCCTGTTGTTCTTCTTTTCTCTGTCTTTTTCCCTCGTCTTTATCGATGACCTTGGTAGGAAGGTCTCTGTCGACCGTACCCCGAAACGCGTTGTGGTCGCGGCGCCCGCGTTGACCGATTACCTCGTGCGATTGGGTTTGGCAGACACGATCGTAGGGGTTACCGATTGGGATGCTTTTCCAGCCGAAAAAATCGGGCAACTAACCCCACTGAACGTTGAAAAGATCGTCTCTTTGCGGCCCGACCTCGTCTTGATCGCCGGGGGCTTTCAAGCGGCGGAAGCCTCGCGGCTCACTCCGTTCGGATTGAACGTGATGGTGCTGAATCCCAACTCTTTCTACGATATCCAAAGGATCTCCCGCTTTTTGGGCGCGTTGTTCGACCTTCCCGAACGGGGGCATGAATTGGCCCAGATGATGGAAAAAACCCTGAATCGGATAGCAGTGGAAAAGGCATACAAGATTCCGCTGACTGAACGAAAGACCGTCTTCTTCGCGATGGTGCAGGGGGCGGAGATCAAAGACCTTTGGACCTGCGCCCAAGGCTCTTTTCTCAGCGAGATCATCGCGTTGGCGGGGGCGATCAACATCACCGGGAGCTACACCGGTCCGAACGGGTGGCTTCCGATTGGAATAGAATTCGTCGCCCTTCAAAATCCCGACGTCATTCTCGTGCCCTATTACTACGAAGGCGGCGCGAATGAAGCGATCGATGCCATTCTGAATTTCGCTCCTTGGAAGTCTGTCAGCGCCGTTAAAAATAGGGCGGTGTACGCGATCGACGGAAACAAGGCCAGTTATCCTAACCCTACGCTTACGGAGCTGCTGGAAGAGATATACACCACCGTGTATGAATGAATCCCGCAGGAAGCGAAGGCTTCTATTGGCCTTCATTTTTATAGGAGGTATCTGCTTTTTTTTATTCCAGATGTCCCTCGGAACGGTGAGTATACCGATAGATGAGATCATCCGGTTTTTCACCTTTCGGGAGCTTCAGACCCCGATCTATCGGACGATCCTGGTCGACATCCGCTTTCCCAGGCTCTTCGCCGGATTCCTGATCGGGGCCTTGCTCTCTCTTTCCGGGGTATTTTTTCAAGCGTTGCTGAAAAATCCGTTAGCCGATCCGTATATCCTCGGCGTTTCTTCGGGCGGCGCTTTCGGAACGGTTCTAAGCATCGCCGCTTTCGGCTCTGGGACTGTCTTGTCGCGTTTTTTCGGCAACTTGCCCCTCGTCAGCTTTCTGTTCAGCTTGTTAGCCGCCTTCTTAACCTATTTTCTAGCGAAGAGAGGAAAGAGCGTGCCCGTCGTGGATCTCATACTGTCCGGTGTTATTATGAACTTCTTTTTCAGCGCCGCGACGACCTTCGTGATCATTTACGGGTGGCGGAATGTGAGCAGCGCGACCTTTTGGCTTTTAGGGAGTCTGTCGGGCGCCCGCTGGGAACAGGTTCCACCGCTTCTTTTCATCGCCGGAGTGGGGCTCCTCATAGGGTTCGCTCTGTCAAAAACGCTCAACGCTATCTCATTAGGAGAAGAAGAGGCAAAGAACGTCGGAATTGAAGTCGAACGAGTCAAACTCTTCCTCTTCATAACGGGAACGCTGGTTGCAGCCTATACGATCACGATCACCGGCATCGTTGGGTTCGTCGGACTCATCATTCCTCACTCAGCGCGGATGCTCGTCGGTTCGGATCACCGAAAATCCATTCCTCTCTCCGTATTCTTAGGCGGACTCTTCTTCACAGGGTGCGACACGATCGCGCGCAGCCTTTTCCAGCCGACGGAGATGCCCTTGGGAACGATCACATCCCTGATCGGGGCGCCCCTGTTCGCCGTCATCCTCAAGCGTTCCCGGAGGTTTAGATGAATCGCGACCGGCCCGTGGAGCGAGACGCAGTCATTTCGGTAGATGGAATTCATTTCCAATATGACTCACATCCCCTGTTCCACGATCTTTCCCTAACGGTACGTGAATCTGAATTTCTTTCGGTCATAGGCCCGAATGGCTCCGGAAAGAGCACGCTTCTGAAACTGATCCTCGGAATTATGAAGCCATCAAAGGGGCGGATCGCGGTCTTCGGGAAAGACATCGGCAAGATGAAAAGGAAGGCGATCTCCCAGTTGGTCTCAGGTGTGTTGTTGGATTTCAACCCGGCCTATTCCTTCAGTGTGGAAGAAATCGTCGCGATAGGGAGAACACCCTATGCGAAAGCCTTCTCGGATTTTACGAGAGAAGACCGTATAGCGATAGAAGAGGCACTGGAAAAAACCTCGCTTTTAACTCTGCGGAAGAAGCCCTTCGAGCATCTGAGCAGTGGCGAAAGGCAACGCGTTTTACTAGCGAAATGTTTGGCTCAGAAAACCCCGATCTTGCTGCTGGACGAATGTGTCGCGCATTTGGATCCCGGGCACGTGCAACAATTTTTAGAAGTCGTGCGAGACAAAAACCGAAAGGAAAAGATCACCGTCGTCACGGTCTTTCACGACATCAACCTGGCGAGCCTGTACTCTGACCGAATCGTTGTCGTCGACCAAGGGAAACTATCCCAAACGGGCGACCCAGTGGAGATTGTTCACCAACGTTTGCTTGAAAACGTCTATCGGGCACAGGCCACCGTTTTGACTCATCCGCGTTTCGACGTCCCCCAAGTTCTGCTCAACCGATTGGATCGGCCTCAAAAACCTGCGCCCGATCTCATCCATAACGAATTACCGAAGTCGAAAATCCTGTGACGCTCTACCGATACGACGGACCGTGGGTGTGTGTGAAGTTATGAAGTGTAATCAAGAAACGAGACCAGAATTGATCGTACGATCTACGTTCTCTCCGTACCCTCTGTGCCAAACCTTCTTTTATCTTTTTACACTCCCGGAAAATCAAAACTCCCCTCTTTATTAGTGTATAATACCCGTGAACGAGTTTTCTCTATAGGGAGGAGCCCAATGCACAAGATCACAAATCCTCACGATAAGTTCTTCAAAGAAGTGATGAGCTATATAGAAATCGTAAGAGATTTTTTGATGCAGTACCTGCCTCCCGAGAAAGCAAGGCACCTTGATTTCGAAACGCTCTCAGCAGAAAAAGATAGCCACATAGGCGAAGACTTACGGGAGCTCTTTTCTGACCT
>MWEM01000008.1 GCA_002071085.1 Thermotogota bacterium ADurb.Bin062
TTGGGACTACGGGAGCGGGGGATGGAGGAGCCGAAGCTGGCGATCGGGGATGGAGGGATGGGTTTTTGGTCTGCGCTAAGAGAGGTATACCCTCAAACGAGAGAACAGCGGTGTTGGGTCCATAAAACGGCGAACGTATTGAACCAGTTGCCGAAGAAACTCCACCCGATGGCAAAAAAGATGCTCCAAGAAATCTATCTATCGCCGGATAAAGCCCAAGCGGAAAGAGGCATAGGAAGATTCGTTAACGTCTTCGAGGACAAATACCCCAAAGCGGTGAAGAGTCTGACGAAAGACGCAGAGGAATTGCTGACATTCTATGATTTTCCAGCAGCGCACTTCCAGCATATCAGAACGACGAATCCGATAGAATCGAGCTTTTCGACTATACGGCTCAGGACAAAAAAGATGAGGAACTGTGGCAACCGAAAAACAACGTTAGCGATGCTGTACAAATTGTCCCAACAGGTGGAGAAGGGGTGGCGCAAACTGCGAGGATTCAAAGAGATTCCCTATGTTTTGGAAGGGATGCCCTATCTCGACGGTTCAAGAATGGAAAACGCCGTCGTTTAACTGCTTGCTGGAGGATACGCTCGATTTCGCTTATTCCACAACATTTGACAATAACTCATTTGAGCGCGAGGTTGTTTTTCTATGGGGAAATTGGCGTTGGCAATAGGAGTCTGCAATGCGGAATAGAAGTTATCGAAAAACCCGGATTCTATACCGAGATTTGTGTAATACGCATTCCAGGCCCGAATCCCCGCAATTAAAACAGAAAAGAGTAATAAAAGAATGAATAGCCATCGATTTCTTAGGATGAACGAGAAGATTTTCATTTTTGGCCCTCCTAAAAAGCGTTTTGATTTGCTAGCCATTATTAACGCGACTTCATTTAATCGAGTTATCGTCATAGGTTTGAGCGGAGTGGTAGAGAAACTCGATTCTATCGAATTCACAGAGTCCGTCCAATGATTCGGGGCGCTCAACTCTGTCAGGTTAATGATCCCAGACACAATAACTCATGAAAAAGGCGACCAAAAAGGCCAAAAAGAACAGCTATGGCTTTTCGACCATCAGAAATCCTTAGCCAATTTTGCATTGAAAAAGCATACCGAAAACGCGCCTAGACGATTTCGTTTATCGATCGATGGATAAGCGGTTCAATAAAGTATTCAGGTCACGATGTTGGACCCCGGTATCCACAAGGGATTTCGCGATCTGAGCCGCCTCGACGTGGTACGCCTGTTTTTCATACTCGTTCTCGGTTACTTGATAGAGGTCTAAAAGGGCAAACGCCAATTCAATAGTCGAGTCTACCATATCGGGCGCTTTCGCTACCAGGGTTCTTAAAATATCCAACACCTGAAGAAAGCATTCTTTCGAACGCGGAAACTCTCCCTTTTGTTGATAGAGTTTTCCGATTCCACTCAAAGATATCGAGTAATCCAGCTGCCAGCGTAGGTTCTCGGGGTCTTTCTCCGCCAATTCAAGCCTGATCGCCAGCGATTTGTTGTATGCTTCCAGCGCACGGTCTATGTTCCCCCGCTTCGCTTCGACATCTGCGATATTGTTCCAGCTCACGCCGAGGTACCGCTTCCAGTCGGTGTTTGTTGGGGCTATCTCCGCCAGTTCAAGCATAATATTTTGTTGTTTTTCGTAAGCGACTAGTGCTTGGTCCAGGTTCCCGCGTGCCGCTTCGATATCCCCGATCTTATCCCAGCTTACACTTAAGTCCAGCTTCCAATTGGTGTTCGCGGGGTCTTTTTCGGTCAGTTCGAGCATGATCACCAGGTCTTTCTCGTAGGCGCCCCGCGCCTGATCCAGGTTTCCCCGCGCCGTTTCGATATCCCCGATCTTGCTCCAGCTCACGCTTAAGTCCCCCATCCAATCGGCGTTCGCCTGGCCTTTCGCAGTCAATTCGAGCATAATCGCCAGGGATTTCTCGTAGGCTTCCCTCGCCTGTGCGAGGTTCCCCATCGCCGCTTCGATAACCCCGATCCTGTTCCAGCTCGCGCTTAAGCCAAGCAGCCAGTCGGTGTTCGTGGGATCTTTCTCCGTTAGTTTGAGCATAATCGCCAGGGCTTTCTCGTAGACGTCCCTCGCCTCTGAGAAGTTCCCCCGCGCCTTTTCTATATCCCCGATCCTGTTCAAGCATGCGCCGAAATCTTGGAACCAGACCGTGTTCAGGAGGTCTTTCTCTATCAGTTCAAGCATTATCGCCAGCGCTGCCTCGTAGGCGTCAGACGCTTGGTCGAGGTTCCCTCGTTTCGCTTCGATATCCCCGATCTGGTTCAAGCTCACGCTTAGGTCACGTAGCCATTCGGGGTTCGTTGGGTCTATCTTCGACAGTTTGAGCATAATCGCCAGGTATTTCTCGTAGGCTTCCTGCGCCTGCGACAGGTTCCCCTGCGCTTTTTCAATATCCCCGATCCTGTACAAACTTACGCCGAGATCTTGCAACCAGGCCGTGTTTATAAGGTCTTTCTCCGTCAGTTCAAGCATAATCGCCAGGGCTTTCTCGTAGGCGTCCCGCGCCTGCGACAGGTTTCCTCGTTTCGCTTCGATATCCCCGATCCCGTTCCAGCTCACGCTCAAGTCCCGCTTCCAGCCGGTGTTCTCCGGATACGCGTCCACAAGCTCTTCGAGAACGGAATGCTGTCTTTGGTGCATCCATCGCGCCCATTCCGCGTTCCCGCGTGCGCTGTAGTAATCATAACAAATATGAAGGAAGGCGGCTAAGGCGTGTTTTGCCTCCGGTTGCGTTTCTGCTTTCAGAAAACGATCCACGATACCTTTGAATCCGGTTTCTTCCGATTCTTTATGGCGCGCGACTACATAGGTCAGAAGGGCGGCGATGACTTTTACCGGAAGCCTTCCCTTCCCCTCTCCCGGGAGGCTTTTCTTGAACAATTCAACCAGCCGGTCCCGGACGGTCGCGTCCTTTTCCGGTTCTTTGTTAGAAGCGTACAAATGAATCCCCAGGTTTTCTATCGCGTAATCCAGGGGCTCTTCCCATTCCTGCACCCCTTGAAGGTACTCCCAGCCATAGTCGGCAAGCATCCGGTGACCTTCTTTAGGTTCTATTTCGTAGATGTCAGGCTGCGATCCTTCCAATTCTCCCGTGAGCCATTCCAGGACGGATGCGTGGTAAAAACGCAGGGTGTCTGTCTTTTCTTCGTATTGAACCAGAGAGCCTACCGCGCGTAACCATTTTTTCAATTCCGGTTTCTTCATCCCAGTGATCTTCAGAATCAAGTCGGCTTTCAAAGGTTCGACCGCCGCGCACATCAGCGATAAAATCTCTATGGTACGGTCATCGAATCCCTGAGGAAAATGTGCGCTGAAGAATCGGCTGAGGTATCCGTTCATCCCTACTGGAAACTTTTCGGGTGAACGAAGCATCCCGGGGTTTCTCACGATGTCATCGCACATAAGCTCGCAGTACAAAAAGCTTCTCTCTGCCCTGTTCACCAGTGTCTCCAGAAGGTATTCCTTCATTGGTTCTTTGTGTAAATCGGAAAGTCGTTTCTCGTAGTAGGCTCTGAAATCTGCCCTTTGGTTTTCCTCTTCATCCAGATCGATCTGGATCGGGGTGCCTTGAAGCTGGAACGTGATCAAGGGTTCATTCCGCGAGGTGATGATCCACCGTATCCAGGTGGGCATCGCTTTTTGGAGTTCCGGGTCTCCGATCAATCGAGCCAGTTCGTTTTCCCTTCCAGGAACTCCCGCTTCGTCGAGCCCGTCGATGAGGATGACGATCTGTTGATTTTCGTTTCTTTGTGTTCTTGATACACGAACCAAAGGGGTCGCGATCAGTTCTTCGAAAAGTACTTGCGGTTGGATCGTAGGGTTCAAGTACCGTTTTTCATTTTCGAAGACCTTGCCTTTGAGTTCACGTCCATAGTCTTCCAGACAAAAAGCGAGTTGGCATGCGATCGAATGAATGATCCGATTGACGTTGGATTTGTCCGCGTTGTCCCGGTCACAAAAGTGAATCGCGCGGATGGAGTCGGGCATTTCCCGGACCAACCATGCGGCGATCGCGCTCTTTCCAGCCCCGGGCCCCCCGCCGATACGGAAAATCCTCGGGGCGTTCGGCGCTTGAAGCCACTTTTTGACTCCGTCTAAGACCCATTCTCTGCCCATAAATCGATCGAGAACAGCGAGTCTCTTGGGTTCGAACTCCATAGGTTGTAGGATTTGTTTGAGTCTGATGCGCTCGTCCTGAACGGGAACGGTTTTCTTCCGCGAGAGAAAGGCCTCGATTTCCTTTAAATGTTCCAGGTAGCGCTCTTCCTTTTCTTCGATGGGTATGGCGTCGTCGATGGGATAGTACTGGATGGTATAAATGGCTAACGGAGGCTCGCAGGGTACGAGGCGCAAGGGGAGTATCGCATCGCGGGTGTGATAACTTGCCCAGGTTACTTCGTTGAGGCAGAAATTATGGCTCTGCCGAACTGAGGAAGGAGTCATAAGAAATACGAACCATCCCCCATCTTTCAGACGCTGTAACCCTTCATTCAGCGTAGCATCCCAATGGCCCCCGGCGGCGATTCGGTCGATGTCTAGAAAGACTTCGTACCCAAGAGCTTCCAGATCCGTTTTCAATCTCCGGGCCACTTCCGGCAGCTCGTGATGGCTGTAGCTGATGAAGACGTATTTGTTTCTCTCATTACTTTGATTCGGCATAAATATCACTCCCGTTTTATTTGTAAAGCAAAACGGTAGCAGGTCTTTGAGCACGTACCTTGCCCGTTTAAGTCCCGAAAATCTAACGGTTTGGTCCGAATGCCTATCAACTCCGCATTCCACATTCTTTCCTTATCACCCGCTCTTCGTTGTGTAATAAGATAGGCCCTTCACCGATCCTCCGCACCGGACAACAAAATCTCATTTCAGTTTCTATGGAAATAATGACAATTATCGCATAGGACATAGCGTTTTTCAATACGATGTGTGAGCATAATATCGAGCGTGACCAAAATTAGAAAGAAGAAGAAGGGAAAAAACAGCCTCCAAAGGAGCCATCATTTGAGCTCTTTTGACCCTTCACGGGGGTGAAGAAGTGTATTTTTCATCCGCGTGAAAAACCTGCCAACTTGAAAGTTGGCGTTTCCAAGAATCTTCTCTCCGCGCTCTCTGTGTCCTCTGTGCGAACTCTGTTTTTCAAGACAGGTACAAAAGCGTATCGCGCCGTCGCGAGAAAAAGGGGCGCTTACGCCGCGATGGCTACACAGGCTAAAAATCGCGCGATCGATTCTGGACTTGTTTCTTGATGGCTCCTCATAATTTAACACACACCAATACGAAAGTCGCTTAATTATGCAAGGCGCTTGTTTCGTGATATAATCCAAGTGTTGCATTAAGTAGGATGTTGACGAATTTACGCGATGAGGACAACGATAAAACGTAGAATCGTAATGTCAAACGGTAATACTCGATAGTTTAGGGGTTTCTTTGATTAAGTCGCGAATCCTCTGTGGAGGTAGGTGATATCCTTGAATGGCGACGAAAAGGGAAGGGTCATTTATCCTGACGACGTGAACGTCCTTCTTTCTTATCAAATCGGCCTTACACCCGGCCAGGCTTTCGATGAAGCAAAATGCGACTCCTACGTTAAGATGGGTATTTCTTTCCCCGAATACGTAAACCCTATCGTAAGGTACGAATGGAATGGTACCGAACAGAGACTGTCCGTGTTTGAACTGAACGCTTCTCATAAATCCCTCAATGAGATTATTTCGGAAAGAAAGCTGAGTTCCTCCGAAGTACTTCAAATCATTAAAGGGCTCAATCAGATTTTATTCGCGCTTCACGTTCACGGGTTGTTCCATATGAATATCGAAGCCTCCAATGTGCTGCTTGTTGACGAAGCGCCGATCCGACTTTTACTAACGGCCCCGCGGTTGATCTACGAAGATGGAAAAGAACGACTGGGAGACGATGCGAAAAGACGTGTGGATTACATTCAAATGGGCCTTCTTTTACTGAATCTTTTAGGCGTCAGTACAGACCATCCTAAAGCGCCGTTGGAATTGCTGAATTGGGTTGAAGCTCAAAGCTTCCAGGTACTTGAGGAGCGCGCTGGGGCCTTGGACGCCTTAATTGCCGGAATCCTCGACGTGAACCATGAGCGGGCTTGGGGGTATGATCAAATAAGACTCTGGACGGAACAGGTTATAGATAAAGACGATGTTCTTCTCGTTCCTTTTTTTGTGAGGGATGTGCGGTATGACTCTTTGGCGCAGGTTTCTAAAGCGATCGCAGAAGAAGTTATCTCCTGGAAACAGGCGCGTACATTAATCCTAACCGAAGAATTCAAGGAACGCGTTTCATTATCTTGCAACCGAATAGACCAGAGAAAGTTTTCAAGCGCCTTGTATGCAGCTTATGCGGACGATGCCGAAAGGCTGGATCATTTTCTGCTTCTTTTCCTTGAAACAGACGACTTTTCGCCGTACGGAAAACGAGTAGACGTCGCATACCTTCTGGAACTCATCGAAAATGCGCTCAATGGAGCTTCAATCGATAAACGGGGCAAGCTCCTTCTGCAAAAGATTAAAAAAGGTAGTTTAAGCAAGATGGCGCTTACCCATTCGCTGGAAAAAGACAAGCGGTTCGAAGTCGTTGATCATTTACACCTCGTGGAGGCACTGTATAACGCAAGCTCAGAAGCTTCCTCGTTCGTAATTATGAAAAAGGCATTGGAAATTTCGATGAACCCAAAAGCGTGGATGATTCCTGACAGCATCGATCGACCGAATCTCTTTCGCTTTATTGAGGATTACGCTTCTGAAATAGAGCTGATTCCGAGTGAAAGGGATTATGCGCAGTTTTTGAATGATTTCCTTATTCCTTCAGTGTACGATACGGAAGGAAAGGTCCGTTCCCTTCCTCTGAAAGAATACCGGGCGTTCTTATCTTTTTTTCAGGAATACCAAAAAAACCCCTTGCTGAAGCGGGATTTCGAAGAGATTTGCGAAACTTGGTACGTGCCAAAATGCGTATCTGAATTACCTCTGGAATCTCCAAGCGTCTTTGTTGATCTTGTGAAAATTGTGGGGAATATCTGGGACGCGAAAGCTTTTTTTACGGAAGCTCAATTGTCCGCAACAGAGTACCGCTCAATGGAACCCGAAGTCTTCGCCGCCCTTTCCATCGACGAGTTTTCGACCATGGCGAACACGATCTCTTTAGGCTTAACCAGACGGTTTATCAGGAAATGCGCGAGGGTTATGCGCAACATCCGACCTGCTATTAGCGATAGAGACCCTTTAGCCCTTCTATTGGAGCAGAAGCTGTCATTACTACTTACGCCATCGGAGGCTGTAACAAAAACCGATAAGGAAATAGTAGAAAGAACTATCCGCCTTTCTACTTTTTTTCCTTTTACCGAGACTTTGCTTTTTTTTCTCGATTTTTGGATACGAAAAAGCCTGATTTGGGTTTTCGCTTCCGGTTTGGTGTCGGGAAGCATCTGCGCTTCGATCTCGGGCGGTAAGAGCTATTGGAACTATGTTATAATTTTCGGGGTAATCATCGAAATTGCCATAATCTTCTTTCAGATCAAGGGGCTCACCTCTTGGCCAGACTGGGTTTTCGGCTTAGGACCAGTGGGCGGGTTTGCTGTCGCCACATTGATCATGTCGCTAAAATATTTCCCCGTGTTTAAGCTGGGCTTTCTTTGGGTTTTTGGCTTCGGGAGCCTTTTCACTTTCGTATACTCATTGATAAGGACGAGAAGTCAGGGTTTTCGATTACTGTTCCCGAAAACACGTCGAATTATTACGAGCGATTATGCGATTTCCCCCCCTTAGGAGGTAAAAAAAAGATGGGTATAAGAAGCAGACGGTCACTGCAAGACGACCCTTTCCCGTTGAAAAACGTTGTATGGGCGGACTTACCCTTTAATGACAATGAACATAGCGCCATATTTAAATCAGTTTTCAGGGGGATAGTGGAAAAATCACATATTTCCTCAATAGATGCGCGTTACCTGTTGTTCTATCCCTGGTTCTTCACGACCTATAAGCATAAACGGTTCCTTCAAATGTTAGGCGAACGCTGGATACCGGAACTATTCCAACTAGATTTCGTTCAAACGGAGTTTTCGCCCAACGCCAGTTATGAAAGAATTATGAGGTATTTCGAACATTTTGATTGGCGATATGTCGATGGTGAACTGTTGCAAAATCCTACTCAGGCAATAAAAACTAAAGAGGAGTTTGCGCCGGAAGAACTGGATGAAGCTCTCAAAACCTTCCTTTCCGGAGAAAAAAGAATGATCCGCGAACTCGTGTTCAAACCGAAAAAGGGGATTCAGTATTACCAGGCGCTTCAAAGCGCAAAGGACTGTTTTAAAGTTAGCCTCATCAATTCTTCAGATTCCAAGAGTAAGTATAATGAGGGACTTTCATCCTTTTTCGACGAATTATATATTTACGCCAAAAACGGGAAGCGTCTTTTCGAGGGTTTGATCCAAGAGTTAGAAGGTATTACTTCCGGAGAAAACGGTGGATTGGCCGCGGATATGATTGACTTTGAAAACCATCATCAGTTCCTTAAAGTGGATTGGATCAGCTATTTTAGAGAAAGCTTGAGCAGCTTAGTCGCAGAAGCGCTAGAAAATCGGAAAGAAATGAATACCGGCATTTTACGGAAAGCAAACGATTTAGCCATATCGAATTGTTTGCTGAATGATACAGTTTCTTCCAAATACCTTTGCTCACTCTTTGACCCGGAAAAAGATATAATAAAAGCGCTCGGATTGGAAGATAGAGCCGTTCATTCTGTGGTCGTGTCTTCTGAGCTGCTAAAAGAGAAGGTTAGCGCGCTGCTCCCTGGAATTCCGGTTAACGTGTCGCTTTCCAGAGCCGCAGCTTTTATCGTTTTTCTCGTGACTGAAAACCCAGCGCTTGCATTTCAGGTTAGACCAGCAGAGTTATGGGATCGCGTAAGCAATATGGATCCGAGAATCGTGAATTTGCAGGATGCCCCTCCTGTTGGAGGAAACTTGTTCGAAACGATGTGCAACCGAATAAAGGGACAAAAACCATTCGAAGAGAGAAAGATGGAGCCAGAGAAAGCCTATTTTGCCATCGGCGATATTCACGGCGACAAGACAACGCTATTGAAAATACTATTTTCGATTTATATGGGACGGAATCCCGAGCAGGTGGTTATATTCTTCCTTGGGGATTACGTTGATCGGGGCGCGAAGGATACTTATGTGTTGAGCATTGTTTTTTCCTTGTACCTGACTTTTCCAGACAACATCGTTCTTCTGAAAGGGAACCACGAACATTATCTTGTTGACCAAGGAAGGATTCGACCAACGTTTCAGCCCTCTCATTTTTATAACGACTACTACGATGTATTGGAAGAGCACGGGATGGCCCGACTCGTATTTATCGATCTCTTTGGGTCTTTAAAAACCTATGCGATTCTCGAAAATCCCCTCCGCAAAGAAAAAATCCTGTTAGCGCACGCGGGGATTCCGGATTCAGTCTACGTTCGAAACGTACAAAGGTTTGAGGAAACGCTCAGTCTAAGTTCCCAGCTCCAGCAACAATTTTCTTTGGCCTATTCGGCCGAAAGCAATTTTCTATGGCGTGACCCTTCAGATGTTTCTTTTAACGATGGAACCCCGAGGTACGTTTTTACTTACGAAGAGTTTTATTTCCTGATGAAACGATTCGGGATAAACAGAATGATTCGCTCTCACGAATACGATTCTGAAACGCGAGAAGGGGGAAATCGAGGATATCGTATACACTTCGAAAAGTATCCGGGAAGCGTTATAACCATTTTCTCGACCGGCGGCGATAGTGAAGACACACATTATACTGAAGTATCCAAACCAAGTTTTGCTCAGATATTGAACGACGGTACTATAAAAGTACTTACCTTATAAGCTGAAAAGGAGGAAAAACGATGTCAAGCGATTTTTCATTGCAACCGAAAGCACGAGTGAAAGTCCAGGGAAAAGCCGATATTGTCATCCTGTGTGATAGTACGGGATCGATGTCGCCAACCCGCGATGGGCTTTTGCGGAACCTGAATACATTTCTGGAATCATTGGGAAAAACTCAAACCAAATCGCAAGCCCCTCTGGATTGGAGGATTCGGTTTAACATTTTTCGCGATATCGATGTGGACGCTGAAGCAATGGACTTCTCGGGGAATTGGATGACTAAAGAAGAAGAGATAAAAAACGTTATTCAATCCAAGTTTATTCCCGATGGAGGAGGCGACGAACCTGAATCGACTCTGGACGCTATATTAAAAGCTGTCATAGAAACGGATTGGGGGGAATCGAGAACCCGCGTTTTAATCGTTTTTACGGATGCGACGACGAAACCTCTATCTTCGGATCCAGCCAGAGGAGTACATCGAATCGCTCAGGAAATACTTTCGAAACGAGTCTATACTTTCCTTTTTGCGCCAAAAGACCCTCAATATGAAGAGTTAGCCAAAATAGCCACACGAGCAGGCAAAGCGAGGATGGATTACGATAGTTCCATTTCGTTTGGCGCGGGCTTGGCTGATATCGATTGGAAAGGTATCCTTACAAAAGTTGGCAAAACCGTTTCTATGGATTCTATCAGCGGCCCGGAAAAATCTTAGAGGAAACGCTCGTCATTATGTCTCCAGGCGAAAGCATTCTTGGGTACACAATCGTCGAGTGTTTAAGCGAAGGCGCCTTTTGCAAGTCATATAGAGCGGATAGAGGCGGGAGCGTTTTTTTTCTTAAAGTATACTTCCCTTTCGAAAACGCCCGAGAAACGACGCAGTTCAAAAACAACCAGGACCAGCTCGCCAAGCTTCTTAAAGACTATCCATATTGTGAGAAAGTCGTAGAAACTACCAAGCTTCCTAACGGTCAGATCGTTCAGGCTAAAGAGTTTATTAATGGGAAAGACCTCTCTGTCGTGCTTGAAGGGGTTTCATCCGCAAAAGCTTTGCTTGAATACGCGATTCAAATGTCCAGGAACGTTTTAGAACTTCATAATCGGAGAATCGTCCATTCCGACCTGAAACCTCAACAATTTATGGTCAACAGTGTCGATAACTGCGTCTATGTTATCGATTTGGACTGGTCTTTCCCCGAAGGTAAAAGGCTGAAAACTGTTGGGACGGTTCTATACAAATCTCCTGAGCATTATGAAAAGAAAGAAATTACTCTCAAGTCAGATGTTTTTACTACCGGGATTATTCTTTACGAAATGTTGACTCGCGGCGGCCATCCTTTCCTTGAAGAAGGCGTCATATGCGATGACGACGTCATATGGAGAGCTATGAGATCTCGGAAACCCGTTCGCCCTCTTCACGAGGCCGTATCCTTTTGGACAAAAGAGCTGTCGAGCGTTTTGAATCGTATGCTCGCGATAGAACCCAATCTTAGGCCGGATATGAAAGAGGTCGTCAAGGCCTTGGAAGAAGAAAAAGAGAGACTTTTCACTGAGGTCCCCGTGTCAGTGGTCCTACAAGTGGAGGGTACTCACGCTTATTGCTATATAGATCAAGATATCGATTTTGACAGAGGGAAGGCGAGGGAATACTTCGAAGGGTTGAGAGACGCAGAAGGCGACCCCCTTTATTATTACTGGAACAAGGATGGAACGCCGTTGTTTCGTATCACGAAAGAGCGAGGAAAAGGGTGGTTTATCGAAGATGGGCTGGGGAGTCATAATTGGATCGAAATTAACGGGACCAAGCTTTGCGGGAAAACCCGAATAAAAAATGAGGACAAGCTCACTCTTATCTATCGGAAAACTGGAAAAGGAGTAGCAAACTTCTTAGTCAATCTTTAAAGGAGGTAAAAATGGCTGATTTCCAGTTACAGGAAAAGAAAAGGCCCATCGGAAAAGGTCGAGCCGACGTCATGTTCGTGATTGATCGTTCACGTTCGATGACGCCGGTTCTTGAAGGATTAATCGAGCATTTGGCTAGCTTCGTCCAAGCAATCGAATCGAACCCGAACCAACAATTAGATTGGAGAATCGGATTTGTGGCGCAAGACAACCGCGAATTCGTTTGCAAAGAGTTTTCGAACAGCGTTCGGGATTTGGTTTCCGCGCTGAAAACCGTCCGGTTAGGCGGCAATGAGGCCACAATGCTCGCCATCGATTACGCCTCTTCTGTCGAATGGCGAGAGGACGCTACGAGAATCGTTTCTATCTTTACGGACGAGCCGTTAAGAGGCGGTAACTATTATCGAGAATCTCGAGCGGCGATAGATGCTATGGCGGAAAAACTGAACCAAATCAAAGCCTATGTGTTTTTGTTTTCACCCGAAGATACGGATTACAAACGATTCTCTCAATTACTCCATCGTTCACAGGTCGACTTTAAGCAAGATTTTAGCGTAATTTCATTTGAACAATTACTTAAGAATATGGGCAAGACAGTTTCTCAAATGGCCTCGCAGCAAACTAAGAAAGCCGCCCCTCCATTAGTTTTTGCTAAACTTATCCGTGATTCGATAACAATAACCCATATTTGAGATCAGACAACGCTAACGTATGAATCGTATACGCGGTTCTGGAGCGTTGAATTATTGCTCGTTATATTTTTCAGTCGCAGCTCGTATTCCCTGGAATGATTAACGGGCCGGTTATTGATGGTTCGCTAAACCAGTGGCGATGCTCGACTTTTTTCTTTAAGGGTAAATACGCCGTCGTAGGAACCCTCGCGGAGCAGGCGAATCTGATGTGTACGATTGATAATCACGAGGTAGTCGCCATAGAACCTACCGAATAATGAAAGGGACATTTTTCTCACTCGGTAGGTGGATCCCTCATTATTCGCAAGTATAGGTTCTACCTCTATGTCGACGGGCGCAATGCATTTAATCAAGCCATTTTCGCAAAGCCTCGACGCGATCGAGCCGTTCCCAAGGGAAATCCTTATCGTCGCGTCCGAAGTGACCGTAAGTGGCCGTTTGCTTATAGATCGGCCTTCGAAGTTGCAGGTGCCGGATGATCGCGCCCGGGCGAAAATCGAAAGTCGCGCTGATCGCCTCGTGAAGCCGTTCATTCGTGATCCGTCCCGTTCCCATCGTGTCGAAATCGAAGGAAACGGGTTCTGCTCGCCCGATCGCGTAGGCGACTTGTATTAACAACTGGTCGGCTAACCCGGCGGCAACGACGTTTTTCGCGACGTATCGGGCCATGTAGTGCCCGGAACGGTCTACTTTGGTGGGGTCTTTCCCGCTGAATGCCCCTCCGCCGTGAGGTACCCAGCCCCCATATGTATCGGCAATGATCTTCCTTCCGGTCAATCCCGTGTCAGCCAGTGGCCCTCCCAAGGTGAATAAACCTGCCCATGTCGGGTTTATCAATACGTCCTCGTCCTTTAAGGGCTGCTCGATCACCGCTTCGACCACTTCTTTACGGACCAGGTGGCGCAGCGCTGGTATCGTGATTTTGGGAGAGTGCTGTGTGGAAACGACGACTTTGGATATTTCAGGAGAGTCTCCATAGTCCCCGAATCGAACGGTGACCTGCGCTTTTCCGTCGGGAAGGAAAAAATCGCATCCGTCCTCTTTCCGGAGCCAAGCCAATCGGCGGGTCAATCGATGCGCCAGGACTATCGGAAGCGGCATTAGCGAGGTATGGAATGAGTCCCGGATCGCAAAGCCGAACATCATCCCCTGATCCCCAGCGCCCTCGAGGTTTTGGCCCTGCGCGTTCACACCTATGGCGATTTCCGGAGACTGCCCGACAATGTGCGCGATAATGCCGCACCGCTCATTATAATCGTTGAATGCATCGCCCACATAACCGATCTCCGTCAAGGTGGCTCTAACGATCTTTTCATAGTCCACTTCCGCGGTTGAGCTGATCTCTCCTGACAAAACTACGGCTTTAGACGTTAGCATCGTCTCGATCGCCACTCTTGCGTTTGGATCGGAGGCTAAATGCGCGTCGAGTATCGCATCTGAAATCAAGTCCGCCGCTTTGTCCGGATGTCCTTCCGTGACGCTTTCGCTCGTGAAATATCGATAGTTAGCGCTATGTGTGTTTTTCATACCAAAGCCTCCTTTGGCTTATCAGATGTTAATCTTTTTATATTACTCTTAACTATGACGCCGTTCGCTAGGTGTGACCGGCAACTATCACGTTATCGCGGCCTAAGTGGTTTTTTCGCCCCCGCGATCCGCCCTTTGTCCCTTTTACGCCGCGATGGGCTCGTACAAATGCGTATCGCGCCGCCGCTCGAAGATGGAACGCTTACGCCCCGATGATTATTTGGCTTAAAAATCGCGCGAGCGATTCTGCCTTGATTTCACGGATACACCTCACTGGACACACACGTTTTTTTCCTTCTTGTTTAAAAATTTCTCGGAACAACTTCATAAAGGCGCGGATTTAATGCCCACTGAAACGAGAAAACGAACTAATCGGGTTAGAATTTTCTTTTTTTGTGGTAAACGGCTTTTTCTTTAATGAGAGCCACCCTCGAACAGGTTTCCCGGCGTGGCTTTTCGCTCACGGGAAGAGTATACCATAAAAAACAGGAGAAGTCAATATTCAATTACCTAATTTCGTTTCGAAATTATGTGTTTCCTCAATAATCGCGCTCCTAACCTTAGAAAACTCGGTACAGCTTACTTGGAGCTGCCTTTCGGAAGGAGTGAAGCGATGTCGCACTCTTTTCCTGATACGATTGATTGAGTTTTTTGAAGGGCACGGCCGCCGGCTATTGTGTGGGTATCGCATCGAAGCGCAAGAAAAAAGAGGAAAGAGGGGGATGTGAAAATTGGCCCTCGAAGGAGCTAGTATTAGAGCTGATTTGCCCCTTCAAGAGGGATAATGAAATGTATTTTCCGTTCCTGTGAAAAACCTGCCAGTATAAAAGTTGGCGTTTCTAGAAGACGTGCCAAACTGAAGTTTGGCGTTCCAAGTCCAAAAGTACCGCGCCGTCGCGAAAAGAAGGGGCGCTTACGCCACGATGCTGCACCAGCGAACTCTCCCAGTGAAATGATAAAACCATCCCCAAAAAAAGTTTGGCGTTCCCAGGTTTTCCCAGAGAAACAAGCCGTTTGGAAGTCGGCGCCCACGAAATATCTTCAATCTTTTCTCTGTGTTCTCTGTGCCCTCTGTGCGAACCCTGTTTCCTTTCCAAAGCACGCCAACTTGAAATTTGGCGTTCCCAAGGCGCTCCCGGACGTTCACAAGTGCATCGCGCCGTCGCAAAAAGAAGGGGCGCTTACGCCACGATGCCTGTATGGGATTATCGCGGGGTAACCAACGGGACCCCGCGATACTGATGTAACCCCGCGATCAGCCCGTACAAAAGCGTATCGCGCCGTCGCGAAAAGAAGGGGCGCTTAGCCGCGATGCTTGTCCTCTCTGTGTTCTTCGCGCTCTCCGTGTGAACCCTCTTTTCTAAAGAAGAAAAGCTTACGCCTCGATGACTTCATAGATTAAAAAGTGCGCGATCGATTTTGGCCTTGTTTCTTGATTACACCTCATAGCTTGACACACACCCGGTCATTGGAATCGCGACGAATAGTCGTATAATATGGATATCGGTAATAAATTACCGCCTTTGCGAAGGACAGTCGCAACTGAATAAAAATGGCAAACGAATCGACGGGGTGAGAGAAGCAAGGTCCTCACGGCTGTAGAGGGGAAATAGGACGCTTTCAGAGAAACATCCGCGTTTCGCTGCTTTCCCGAATAGGGGCAAAAGAACGGACGATCACCCCGGTAGACGGTCGATTCTTAATCGTACTTCACGAGAAAGGGGAGAACCGAATATGACGTTATTCTTATTGCCAGGCGTAAACCTCAGGGTGGGTAGGCTTGAATTAGGGATAGGTTTTTTGAAATGGACAATGCAAATAAAAAAAGGGGCGGGACAGCATTTCAGCCCTGACTGGGATGAGTTGCCGAATCAAACGGGACGATTAAAAAAAGAGATCCGCCGCCTTGGAAAACAATTGGAAGGAGTCAACCCTGGCTTTGTGATAACCGTCAACGGAAAACGCAAAGGAATTTTCTCGGATTTCCTTTTTAAAAACATAGATAAGGTCGAAGAAAAAGAACTTTATGACATCCTGCGCGCGGCGACAGCGTTCGGCTCTATCGGCCCGGAGCGAAAGGGAAAGGCGTTGGGCTCTTTTCTCCAAACCCTAAGCTTCCTCAATCGTAGAGAAAGTAGGGCTATGACGACCTCGGGCTATCTGGCGCGGCTGATCCTCGAAATCATTCAGCCGTTATCGATCGAGAGTCTGTGCGACCTCTGCTCCGGCATGGGGATTCTCGGCGTCCAAGCTCTTTCGGAAAACCCGCTTCTTCGCTTCTACGGTCAGGAAATCGACGAAAAGAGCTATTTCCTGAGCGTGATCCATTTCGCCCTTTCGGGCTTTCAAAACGCCGAGTTGAGGTTTGGCGACATCTTGAAAAACCCGCTATTGAAAGAGGAAGGCGCTCTTCTCCAGTTCGACTCCGTCGCAGCGGACCTTCCCGCGAACCAATATATCGGTGATACGCGGGAGATGGCGTTTCCGCAGCGTTTCACGGAAGGATTCGGCAGGAACCTGTCGAGCGACTGGCTCTTCGTCGAACACGCGCTCCACGTTTTGAAACCAGGCGGCGTGGGCGTTGTCGTCCTCTCTACCCCCAGCCTGAACAAGGCCGGCGACAGCGCGGTGAGGCGGCGCTTGATTCGGCAAGACCTCGTCGAAGCTGTCATCGATCTTCCGGACACCATCGCCGATGCCTCGTCGCAGCCCCGGTCCGCGCTCGTGATTCGAAAAGGGAAACCCGCAGAAAGGACGGGAAAAGTTTTGATGATCGACGTTTACGGGCAGTTTTCGACAGGAAAGGATGGCGATGCCGGTCATTGGGTCGATAAGGCAGCTTCTATTTACCGGGAAGGAAAGGAGATTGCGGGAATTAGCGTTTGGCGCTCTGTCGAAGAAATAGAACGGAAAGGCGCCCTTCTGGGCGCTTCAGGGTATGCGCTAGCCACTCATCCGGTAACGGAAGCCCATCCCTCCAAACCCCTAAAATCGCTCGCCGTGGCTGTCTTTCGAGGAATTCAGCTCAGCACGACCCAGCGCGAATCCGCCGCGAATCGGGAAGGGGAAGAGGTTTTCTTGCTCAACTCCGGAGATATCCTTGACGAGCGTGAATTCAGGGAGTTCCGGCCTGAAATAATACGGTTCTGGAACAGAAAGTGGACTCTCTACGCGTTAAAGGAGGGGGACCTTGTCATTTCCGCCCGCGGAACGATTATAAAGACGATGGTGATCCAGCCCGAACACCTGCCCGCGCTCGTCTCTTCGAATGTTCTGTGCGTGCGTTTGAAAGAAGGAGCGATCGATCCGTACTATCTTAAGGCCTTTTTGGACAGCCCTCGCGGTCAACTGATACTGAATAGCGTGCAAACAGGAAGGACCATCAAAGCGATAAACCCGAAAAGCTTGGAAACCGTTCAGATCCCCTGCCCTGGCCCTGATCGGCAAAAGCAAATCGGCGACGCTTACCGGAAAGCTCAGGAGGATTTCCGCCGCGGGCGGGAACGTTACGAAAACCAGTTAAGGGAGGTCTTCGCGACATTTGAAGAGTGATTCCGAAGCTTGTGTGACTTAACCAACGAAAAATAGGATTACTTTGGCAGATGCGGAAGCGAACTGAGAATAACGGGTAGCGACACTAAACCCCGTATTGCCTCCAAAAAATGAATTCCGGCGGAAAAGTTCGGGAAGAACCAATGACTAATGCCTAAGGAGCCGATTCGGGGCGTATCGAGAAACTGTTGTTAGGCGACAGGTTAGTGTGGGTCAAGCTATGGGGCGCAATCAAGAAACATGGCCAGATTCGACCGCGCGATTTTTAATCCGCGTAGTCACCGCGGCGTAAGCGCCACTTCTTTACGCGGGGCCGACTTCCAGTCGGCCTGCCTCTCTGGGAACGCCAACTTTCTAGTTGGCATATTTTGAAAAAGAAAGACAGCAGAGCGTATCGCGTGACTTTGAGGGCTTCCGAAGTCAGCCCGCTGGTTACGCCGCGATGAACCTCTTAGTTATTTCACCCCATAACTTGACCCACACGGCAGGCTAGAGCCGTTGCTTCGGGCGGAGTGCGGAGAGCGCGAGTGTAAAACAGAATGTTTTCCTGATTTTTAGCTACACCATCTACCAAATTCCCGGAACAAGTTTCCTCTTTCGGGAAACATCGTGATTTAAAAGCCCTACCTGCGATGATTCTCGGGTTAACATATGAAGGTTTAGGGGTTCGCGAAGAAATGACCGCTTCTGACGCGTTTTTGAACACGGTACGCAACGTGAAATCCTTTGTGCTCCTTTCGCGGCTCCTGTTTCCGAAAAATCCTCTTCCCCGGTGAAAAGAAAGCTGAACCTTATCTTTCGCTCGGCGTTCACGACGACACTCAAGACACGGCTTTTAGGACGGATTATTTCGTAAGTAGTTAGGTATTTTATTACCTAATATCACTACTCAACTATAGAATTCTATTCCATATTGGTTGACAAAAATCGAATCGTATGGTATACTCTGGTTATCGATACGTTCGGAGACGTCTTATACTCCGTATTTCTGCGAGACGACTCTCGAAAGGGATCGACTTCGGATTTCTGCGCCATACAGATCGTTTTGAATACTGTCGTTTATCCTTGAATATCGCGAAAAAGGAGGGTTTGATGGAAGAACTCGAACTGACGCCCGCGCAAGCCAAAGAAGCCATACGTTTTTTCTTTGACCGAATGCCGTATTTGCCCATCCTTCTTTGCGGCCCGTCGGGCATCGGAAAAACCGATATCACCCGACAGATCGCCTCAGAAAACCAGTGGGAATATCTGGATATTCGACTGGCGGGGATGCTTCCGGAAGACCTGAGGGGATATCCGAAAGCCGAAACGTGGACCGATGTCGCAGCCAGAAGCAACTTGGGCATTCGAGGGGTCAGACGGCCGCAGATCGAGTATGTGCTGGTGGACAAACTCACCAGAGTCTTCGAAACGGAGGGGCCGGGGATTCTGGATTTTGAAGAACTCAACAGAGCTCATCCCGACACGCATCAACCCATTTTCCAGTTGATTGGTGACCGCGCGATGGATGGCCGCGTTATGGGAGGACAGTGGAGGATCATCGGTTCCATCAACCCCGAAGATGACAGGAACTATATGGTGAACGCCATGGATATGGCTTTCACCAGGAGATGGTTGACCATTCGTGTCAAGCCGGACGTCAACAGCTGGCTGGAATACGCCAAACAGAATTTCTTTCATCCCGCGGTGATTGAATACGTGAAAGCCAACCCATCGATGCTTTTTAAACCTTTAACCGAGCGCCTGACCCTTATGCCTGCCGTTTGGGAAAGAGCCAGCAAGCTCCTGTACTCGTTCAAAAGCTCGCAAGAGATTATGACCAAAGGCCTGATTCCCATCCAGTTGACTCTGGGCGTGTCGGTCGGCCTCGAAGTGCTGGATATGGCCTCTAAAAACGTTTGCGTTTCCATTACTCCGATGGATATTATTCGACATTACGCCTCAGACAAGGCTTTGCAAGGCGCCATCCGAGAAAAGGTCGAAGCCGGCCATATGAGCGAACTGGCTCGATTGGCCGATGCCCTGTCCCTTACGATGGAGGAGTGGAATATCAACACGATCCTATTCGCCCTGGACCTTCCCAATGACACCTGCCAAATGCTGATCAGTAGGCTTCGTTCAGAAGTTGTGGACTTTTCTGACCCCGAAATGAAACAGGCGCTGGCTAAGCTTTACCTTAAGATGGACACCTTCGAGATGGATGAGGCGATCTAATGGACCGACAGAATCTCACGCCATATCCCGCTGGAAAAGAACTTGAAACGGCGATTCAGAATGGCATTAAGTCAGGCTGTTTTTACAGCTACATTCTCTCTTCGGTCGACCGCAGGATCGATGAAACGGCAGAAGTCGTCGCCCACGTCTCCTTGTGCCCGCATCGAGCGGAATGGACACTGGTGGTCAACCCCATCCTCTTCACCGAAATCCTGGAAGCCCATCCTGATATAGATCGGGAAAGCATATTAAGAGCGATTTTGCTTCACGAGTACCTACATATTGCGCACGACCATTTTGAACGCGGTTTCGCCTTACAGGAAAAATACTCTCTCATCGAGCGCAACATCGCGGCCGATCTGGCTGTGAACAGCACGCTAGAGGAATCGGATAAGAATGCGCTGAAAGAAATCGGGGGTCTTTTTCCGGCTCAGCCTCCTTTCAATTTCCCTGAGGGGTTGTCGATGGAGCAATACCTGGCCTTGCTGTCTTTAGGAAGCTTTGACGCCAAGATTTCGGATTCGAAGCTGGCGGGTTACGCAAAAACGATGAAAGAGCTCCAAGCCTTCTCCGATGCGCTTACCCAAACCGCGGGGAGCGAAAGTGTCTCTCTGAAGGATTTGGAAGCGTTTGCATCGCAAAAACTAAAAGCGCGGGTCAGAGCGTCCGTCAAGAACTTGAAAGAAAAACCGTTACCAGGCCTATGCCTGCCGCCGGGTATTGGAGCGGGACAAATGAATTGGATGGTCGAGTGGGCTTATCCTAAAGCGAAGATTTCGTGGAAACACCTCTTGAAAGACCATTTGGAACATTCTGGGGCGAGCGGCGCGCGCGTTCGAACCTATCTCCGTTCTCATCCCCGCGAAGGCGGGGGCATCCTCCTAAAAGGAAAAACCCCTTTAAAAATGGAACAGATCCTCATCTTGCTTGACACCTCCAGCTCGATGCGTAAAGAGGACTACAACCAGTTCATAGGCGTGATCAAATCGCTTCGTAGCGAACGGCGAAGCTTCTCGATTATGCAGTGGGATACGGCTCGTCAGTCAGAGCCTGTTCCTGTCGAGCGGTTCATGCGGTTGGAAAAGCCTCGATTACGTGGCGGAGGAGGCACGAACATGCGCGCGGGAGTGCTAGAAGCGTCGAAACGGTACCCACAGTTCAAAAGGATCATTGTGGTCACGGATGGACATACGCCATACTTCACAAAAATGAACCCTTCGCCTGTCCCAGTGATCTGGGCGCTCACTTCGAATGCGCGGTTTGCAAACGCCGATGGAGCGGTGATCCGCTTGTATTCGAAGTGACATCGACTGCGCTACGAATGTGAGAAAGAGCGATGACGGGGATTGCGCCCTACGAAGAACTGGTATACTCGACTTTTTACATCCGTACGAAAACTTCAGCGAATCGTTCTCGCGACGCGGAATCCGCGAGTGGAAGATACGCTATCCGGGAAGCTTGCGCCACGGTAAGCGACCCTGCAATGCTCGTTCAAGTGGTAAAAGGAACCGCCGCGATGGATTCTGGCGTTGCCACGGGTCGCGCCGATAGGGTTCACCTGAGACTCGGGCAGGTACTTCCCCATTCGATCAGAGCAACATTCCCACACGTTGCCGCTCATATCATAAATACCCAGCTCGTTGGGTTTCTTCTTCCCAACCGGGAAGGGGGACAAGCTACGCTGGCGTGATGATGAGTTTCGATCATACCATCCCACTTCATTAAGATTATCGCTTCCGGAATACTTGTACCTCTTCGTTTTCTTATGACCGCCCCTTGCGGCATACTCCCATTCCGCTTCTGTAGGCAACCGGTAGCCTTCCACTACGCTGATGTCCTCTGTCCTCTCTCCTTCCGGATCCAGAAGATTCCCGATCTCGTCATAAGCGCGCGGTAGTCCCTCTCTCAGGCTCAACCAATTACAAAAGACGATCACATCGTACCACCAAGAAACGCCGGTCACAGGGCGCGGTCCGCTCTCCTCCATTTCTTCTTTCGATCTTTTATGGCTCGTCGCGAGACAGAAGCGGTTAAATTCCCAGACGGTCACAGGATACATGCCCAACCAGAAATCGTAGGTCAAGGTGACGTCGTGGGCCGGTTTTTCATCGGGGTGCCCTTTACGATCGTTTTCGAAATTCCCCATTATAAATTGGCCTGCTTTGACGCGCGTCATCACGGAAGTTGGGGACAAAACGTATTGATGCATCGCGATCGCTTTTTCTAACTGTTTTTCATCGACCTGTTCTTTATTCAGAACGAAGCCCCTGATGAGATAGTCTATTTCCTTGAAAGAGCTCTTAGCTACCCGATCCTGTGAGTCCGCGGGAATCCAATAGGTTTCGGTCTCATCCGGGCTGGCAAGTGCCCCAATATCGTCGTAGTCGATCATACGGACCTCCTTTTCGAGACAAGAACCAAAAAGCGAGTAGTCTTGTGAAAGTCCATCCTTCTCCCTTGCTCACGTTTCAAAAGCCTGGCGCATTTTCCAATAATTACGCTTTTGAGCGTGAAGGATAACTGCCCCTATATCCCCGACTGACGCGGAGAAACGAGTTCAGCCTCGTTGTGAGAAAATATCCTATGAAGACTTGCGATGGGTCAAAGTCACTAGGGCTGTCAACGGTCTTTCGGGCGCTTTCGTCCGTTGGCAAAACCGGTAATCTGGCCCTTATCTACGCGCCGCTTTGCCTATTGAGAGTGTTGTGTGAATCAGCTTCCTTCATGCACCCAGGGTACTTGTACTTGTATGATGCCATCCGGCGTATTGATTCTCGGGACATTCGCGTGCAGATAGGTACGATACTGAAAAAAGTTCAAATGCCACCACTCCTTTTCAACGGTATCGTGGACACTATACATCTCGCCTTTGTAGGGAAATTGCGCTCCTCGATTGAAATCGATGTGGAAGTGTATGCCCTGCTCATTTTGCTCTACCTCGCGGATGTACCACGGATCCGCTATTCCTAGCAGTTTTTCGAAAAAGTCCTGAAATTCCTTGTCCATTTCTATTTCCATATCCGAATCCTCCTAAAGGGCATTATTCATAGGTAATTCTATCACACTCATTCAATATCGGATATATTAGCGTGGGCCAAGTTATGAGGTTACATAACTAAGAGGTTCATCGCGGGGTAACCAACGGGACCCCGCGATCTGCTCTTTCCCCTTCTCAAACGCGCATAGTGCCGTCGCGAAAGAAAAAGCGCTTACACCTCGATCACCATGTGGGATCATCGCGGGGTAACCAATGGGACCCCGCGATCTGTTCTTTCTCCTTCTCAAGCGCATAAAGCGCCATCGCATTAAGAAAAAACGCTTACGCCACGATCACCTTATGGGATCATCGCGGGGTAACCAACGGGACCCCGCGATACTGATGTAGCCCCGTGAAAGGCCCGTACGAAAGCGTATCGCGCCGCCGCGAAAAGAAGGGACGCTTTCGCCACGATCACCGTGTGGGATCATCGCGGGGTAACCAACGGGACCCCGCGATAGGCCCGTATGAAAGCGTATCGCGCCGTCGCAAAAAAAGCGCTTAAAGAGCGATGCGGCATAGAAAGATGCTCTCAAGAAAAATAAAACCCTGCCAAACTTAAGTTTGGCGTTCCCAGGCGTTACCGGAGAGACAGGCCGACTGGAAGTCAGCCCCGCGAACTTTCTTCAGTCTCTTCTCTGTGTTCTCGGTGCCCTCTGTGCGAACTCTGTCTTTTTAGGCATACCAACTTAAAAGTTGGCGTTCCCAGGCGTTTCGCGCCGTCGCGAAAAGAAGGGGCGCTTACGCCACGATCACCGTGTGGGATCATCGCGGGGTAACCAACGGGACCCCGCGATCTGCTCTTTCTCCTTCTCAAACGCGCAAAGCGCCGTCGTAAAAGAAAAAGCGCTTACAGCGCGATGCCACGCTTGGGAATACCTCCCTTCTCTGTGTCCTCTGTGCTAACTAAATCTTTTGTTTTTAATCCAGGCTTTTTTTCCTCTGTGCCCTCTCTGTGCTCTCTGTGTTCTCTGTGCGAAACCATCTTTTTTGTTGTGAAACATGCCAACTTAAAAGTTGGCGTTCCCAGGCGTTCCCAGAGAGGAAGGCCGACTGGAAGTCAGCTCCACGTAGTGAAGAAGCGCTTACACCGCGATGACCACACGTACGAAAAACCGGGCGATCGATTCTGGTCTTGTTTCTTGAGTACACCCCATAACTTGACTCACATACATCCCAGACATCCGAAAAGAGCTTCATCAAGAGATGGGGAGGACGAGTTACGAGAAAGGGAAGTTCGGAGAATTTCTCGTGAGGGAACGGCTGAAGAAACCATTCAATCTGAAAGATATCGCTGAAAACGGGATAGACCTCACCATCAAACCGAAAACGATCTTAGAACGGGTAACAATCAAGGTTGGACTAAAAGACAGAGAGATCGACTTGATCGTGAAAGGCAACGTCGAACTTTGGATCGATGTGAAAGAAACGAAAGGAAAGTACGGGAAACGGGAAGCGGAATGATGGGTGGAGATCAAACAAGCAGTCGTGGAAGAAAAAAAGAAAGTCTTGTTCGCGACTTACTCTCAGAATGGATACACCGCTTCAGCGAAAGAGCTACTCCTATCGAGTGGGGTATACGCGTTAAAAATACCGGAAAACAGATAAACGCGCAGGGCGTCTCGGTTCTTGTTTACTAACGCGAACCTTCTATGCTTTTCCCACATCTTTGGGATACGAGTCCCTGAAAGCGGATAAGCCCAGCTGAAGTCCCACTAACGATAAAGCCATAACCGTGCCCTTCTCGATTCCTGTGTCTTAAACCATCGCGAGGAACAGGTGAATTGGAATGATTTTGATTTCATGTTCTACGTTCAGAGTTTGTTTCGATACGATGATTCCTCTTTTAAATGTTTTCGAAATCACCGACAGGTCACTCCTTTGAATATGATTCTGGTACTTCAATTCAATCGGCACAGAATCGATCAATAGATCCACTTCAGAACCTTGTTTCGAGTACCAATAGCCGACGCCACTGATCGCGTCCAACCCGTTTTCTAAAAAGCGGCCGAATGCATATACGCAGTTGACAACGAATTGCTGCTCGATCAATGCGGGTTCACCGATCAGATTCCCCATTTTTTGCCGCAGAACTTCGAGGAAAAAACGGTCAGCGAAATACAATTTCTTTTGTTTCTTTTCAGAAGGCTGCCCCGTATTGGTATCAAGCGCTTTCAACGTCAAAAGTACGAAATTCGCGCCTAAAGCTTCAACGTATTTCTGGAAGGTTTTCGTGTCCACTTCGATTTCAGAAGCGGCGGCATTCCACGAGAAGCGGGTCGATATCCTTTTCATTGTATAGTCAAGAACTTTCACGAGTTTTGCCCGCGAGAGCCCGAGCCTTTCAATATCGCCGATGAGAATATCCCAGAAATCGTTAACAAGCGCGAGCGCGCTCTTTCCAGAAATATGTGACTCGATAACCGAAGGGATACCTCCGGTTTGTCGAAAGCATTCCCATTCGACAAGGAGTTTCTCTCCAAATAACGACCATTCCAAGGCGTCTCGTTCCGCTAGCGCGAGGATTTCCTGCAGATTTCTCCGGTGAGGTAAGTCCGGAATCCGTTGGGTCAAATACTCTCGAAAAGTTACGGGAAGCAGAACATGATCGGATTGTACGTTGCCTTTCCTTCCCGGCAAACGTTCCGAATCCCTTTTCAAATCCCACGCCGACGACCCTGAAAGGACAAACACGTCTTCGCTCATAGCCGTATTGTCGCGTAGTTCCTTAATCGCTCTTTGCCATTGATTCACCATACTGATCTCGTCGATGAAGAGGTAACGCTTCTTTTCTGTTTCCGCAAACTGTAGATACCGTATTAAAAGCTCACGCAGTTGCTCGAAAGAGGACACCGTGTCCAATGGCAAATATAGAACCGATCTGCGTTGATTTTGTTGGATTAACGACGCGATCAGGGTTTTCATCAGTGTGGATTTACCGATCTGCCTCATACCCCGGACGACATAAACCCCGTTCCCGCTCAAATCCAAGCGACCGGCGTACTCCCTTTTATACATTTTATCTTCGAATCCTTTCAACAAGGAATCACATAACTCTTCAGCGCCTTTATCAGCGCGCCACCACGGATTGTAAATCGCTAAGGTCGAGAAATTCATACTTCCACCTCCCAGCGAGTTAGTATAGCATAATTCTCCTTTTTATGGAGTGTGGCTCCATAAAAATACAGAATTTTATGGACTATACTTCCACAAAAAGCTGGGATTATAAGGAGTGGAAGGCTCGATGAGTTTATTTCTAGTCAGGTTATAGTGGAGGGTACGAGTGGTCGTTTTTGAAAGGTAACAAAAAAAACAGGGGTCGCTACTCGTGCGTAAGGGGTCAAAAGGAAATAGACCTTTACAAACTGTCTCTCCAAAAGGAGGTGAAACGTACAAGAAAAATCCGTACTCGTGTTCCTGTGCGCCTGACCCAAACAGAACTCCCCGGCTTGTGTTGTCGGCTAGTATCGTCGATGTTGTTGTGAGGAAACGGAAGCTCCAGTTATTCTTTTTGATCAATGACTCCACCCGCCTTGGTAACCTTGTTCGATTTCTCTATCCCTGGGTATCTGGTGCAATCCGTTCTCGAACACGCGATTGCTCTCTATTCCCGCCCAAGGGTCTTTCGTACCGACAATGGCCTGGAATTCGTAAAGAACGCTTTCGAGTGCCTCCTTTCCCGTTGAAGGATCAAACGCGCGCGCATCTCCAACCGGGCGGACCTTATCAAAACGGATTCAGCGAATCCTTCAACGCTAGATTGAATGAGGCATGCCTTCTAACAATGGATATGAATCTGTTCCCTTTTAAGGATATTCAAAAGCGATAATGTCTGGTTCTCTTCCAAATCAAATGGGGAAGAAAATAGTTATGTCAACCTTGGTACATCGAACTTGAGTTTCCCGAAGACCAAAGAGATCATCAGTCGCAGGTATCTGAGTGTCTTGAACCCATAGGAGCGCTTTGTAATCGTTCTCAGCTTGGAATTGTTCCCTTCCATCACGGCGTTGGTCACCCGGTAAGAATAAATAGGCCATAACATCTTTCTGATGGGTCAAAATCGATTGGGCGACTTTACCTTTCGAGCGCTTGGAATTATTCGCGTTTATAGAAAGTATGACCTTTCTACGCGCGGCTTCATCTATAGAGAGTGCGCTGTCGGTTCTTGCGATAACTCTTGAGAACCGACCTCTTTCTCTTTGTAGCGCTTTAACACTCTCCGAATGCGGTTATCACTTTCCCCGTACCACCGATGAATCTGCGCTACGCTGTTTGTTTGAGCCAAGGAAAGAACCGACTCTTCGAACAAAAGCGTGAATCCGCTTCCTGCCCGAGCCCAGGGTACTTGCACTTGTTTGATACCCTCCGGCGTATAGATTCTCGGGATACGTGCGCGCAGATGGGTCTTATACTGTAACAGGTTCATATGCCGCCACTCTCGGATAACCGTATCGTGGGCACTACACAGTTCACCTTTGTAAGGAAATTTCGCTCCCCGTTTGAAATCGATGTAGATGTGTACGACCTGCTCTTTTTGTTCTACTTCGCTGATGTACCACGGTTCTTCTAACCCTAACAGTTTTTCGAAAAATACCTGAAGTTCCTTTTCCATCCGATTTCCTCTCAATGGGTGTTATTCATTGGGAATTCTATCACGGCCGTTGCCTGGGCGATAAGAAAACCCTACGGCTCGGGAGCCGAATTTTGTTCATTGTCATACGTCTCGTCGTAGTCGATAGACGAGTACAAATCCATTCCGGTTCCGGCTGGAACGAGTTGGCCGATAATCACGTTTTCTTTCAGGCCTTTCAGCTCGTCAACACTTCCTTTCAGAGCGTTTTCAGTCAAGACTTGCGTCGTTTGTTGGAACGAGGCGGCATTCAACCAGCCAATTTGCTCTAGCGACGCTTTGGTGATCCTTAAGAGTTTCCTTCGGTATTTCACCGGCTCTTTGGTGTTGATCTGATACTCTTTCGTTTCGTCTCCTTCGGCGATCTCGACCACTTTGATCCCTTCTTTTACCAACTCTTTGAGGAGCTCCTCGGTCACCACGGACCCCTCGGGGGCAAGCTCCTTGATCTCTCCCTCACGCGAAATCAGAATGCGTTTTTGAACGGTTTTGTCCAAAACGCGTTTCCTATTCTCGTTCACCTTCTCGTTGGATTTTAAGATTGCCTCGTTCGTTTTTTTGACCTGCTGGAACGAAACGAGGTCCCCCACCAGATAATCGGTGTCTCCCGCTTCCACGACCTCCACTTTGCCCAACATCTGGCGAATGATGATTTCGAAATGCTTGTTGTGGATATCCACGCCTTGCTCGGAGTACACCCGCTTTATTTCTCTCAAGAGATATTTGAAGGTCGTGTCGACATCAAGCTCTTGCATCAGTTCCCGAGGCCTCACCGCGCCGGTTGAAATAGGGGTTCCCGGAAAGAGTTTGGCGGCTGCTTTGAATTTCGCTTCTGGAGCGCTCGAGCGTTCGCGCTCGCAGATGCTCCCGATAACATTCCCAGCAGGCTCCGGCGTTGCGCTCTTAGCGCCCCATTCATCATTTTCATTCCGAGTGGTATCGGCTATAATCCTGTCAATAATAGTGTGAATTCGATTCAAGAGCCCTCGAAAACGATCCGAATATGAATCGTAAGTTGTTTTGCCTTCTTCGAGCGGGAATGCTGAACCTTGAAGTCTTTCATTGGGTTCGTTAAGAAAAGGATTGACTGAACAATTTCCTTTCTCGTTTTCTTGAATCTCTTCGCAGGCAGTAGAAAATTCGCGAACGGGAATCGCTTTATTGACTTTTGCTTTCAAGGTACTCGGAATCTCGTATTCGTGGATGCATTCCTCGTAGTCTTCGACGTAGACTTTTGTTTTCCCGTTTTCTTCTTGTTTGATATCTTTTACGAATCCACGAACCGTACTGAATACGGCGGGGTTTTTTTTGAGCTTTATACGCGCCTCGAACAACTCTTCGGCCCGTGGTAGCCCTTGTGTGATGTCGGCCGTTGACGCGATACCGCCCGTATGGAGTGTGCGCATCGTCAGCTGCGTCCCCGGTTCCCCAATCGATTGTGCCGCCACTATGCCCACTGCTTCCCCGATATTGACGATTTGGTGATTCGACAAATCCATTCCATAGCATTTCGCGCACACTCCATCCTCGGATTCACAGGTGAACACGTTCCGGATGATGATCGTCGGTCGTACTCGGAGTTCGGTTACTCCTTCCGCGACTAACAACCGGGCCGTTTCAGGATCGATCTTCTCGTCTTCCACCGCAATCGTGCGTTTCCCATCTTTGGAGAATGCCTTCTGTTTAGAATAATTTCCCACAATCGGATACTCGATGACGGCTATCCTCTGGATACCGTTGTTTTTGCATTCTTGAAGAAGATGGGAGTTGACCGGCGTTTCCGCCTGGAACAGCAGCATCCCGGTGGAGGCCATCACCGGCTCTTTGAGCTCGATGTAGGAGTAGGTCAGTCGATCTTTCCAGATGTTTTTGGTCAGGTTGAATTCGTATTCTTTTTTGACGGGAACACACTTTTCGTACTTGGCTAAGTATTTGGCATCGTCACCGGTCAACATCGTATCCCGCTCATAGACCTTTCCCGGAATGAAAGGGCACGGTAACGGTGTTCCGAGTTCGGGCTCGTAGATCGGCTCCGCGATAACCCGACCGAAGATGTTTTTCTCGAGACCCTCGATCTCGACCTCTTCATCCCGTAATGTAGTTGCATCGAAGCCTTTGCGCGTTCCACAATCATATTCTGTTACCACAACGCTTTGGGCGACGTCGACCAGCTTCGGGGTTAGATAGCCAGCGTTTGAAGTACGTAAGAGCGTGTCGACAGCCGCTTTCCGCCCCCCGTGGGTGGAAATGAAAAATTCCATAACGCTCAAGCCTTCACGAAAATTCGCGCAGATCGGGAACTCGATGATATTCCCCGCTGGTCCCGCCATCAGCCCGCGCATACCGGCCAACTGCTTCAGCTGGCTCACGTTCCCGCTGGCTCCTGAAGATACCATCATCTGCAAGGGGTTGTATGGGTGATCCGCCATATTCTTTACGGTCGCCTTCAACACGTCGCTGGTTGATTCGTCCCAAATCTTGATGATCTCTCGGTAGCGTTCCAAGGGCGTCAAGAAACCGTATCGATAATACTCTTCCACTTCGTTGATCCGCTTTTCTGACTTTTCTATAATCTCCTTCCGTTGGTCGGAGAATAAAACGTCCTTGACCGAGATGGTCAAACCGGATACGGTGGCATAGTGGAAGCCGAGGTCCTTGATGTCGTCCAGCAAGTCCGCAGTTCTATCGATCCCGAATTTTTTGAATATCTCGTATACGAGATTTTTGATCTCTTTCTTTTTGAACGCTTTGTCGTATTGCTTGTACTCCTCCGGAAGGAGCTCGTTAAATATCGCTCGACCGGGAGTCGTTTTCACGATTTTCGTGGCGCCCTCAGACAACCGATATCTGTATAGTATCGGTGTGTGCAGCGTCAAATCCTGCTTGGCGCACTCCGTCGCCGGCTCGTTTTCGGTGTTGACGATCGAAAGCTCTTTTCTATGCGAGCTGTGCTCCAATGCGATCAGGACTTCCACGAAATTGGTGAAACGGAAGGGGATGTCTTTGGCGTCGATCTTATCTATATCCTTTTCGCACATCGTGAGGTAATAGATCCCGAGAATGATATCCTTCCCCGGCATCGAGAGCGGTTCGCCGTTGGCAGGCGAGATGATGTTGTAGCGAGAGAGCATCAGCCACTTCGCTTCAGCCTGGGCTTTGGCCGACAGGGGTACGTGAACCGCCATCTGGTCTCCGTCGAAGTCCGCGTTGAAAGGCGGGCAAACCAAAGGATGCAGTCGAATGGCGTTTCCTTCGACCAATCGAGGTATAAAGGCCTGTATCGAGATTCTGTGCAATGTCGGCGCGCGGTTGAGTAAGACCGGATGCTCCCGGATCACCTCTTCGAGCACCCTCCACGCCTGCGGCATCTCTTTTTCTATAATCGCCTTTTTTAACTTTCGCGCGCTCTTTGAAGTGGCTTTACCTCTGAGCAGTTTAGAGAGGACGAAGGGTTTGAACAACTCGAGCGCCATCATCTTGGGGATTCCACATTCGTGTATCTTCAAATCTGGGCCGGGAACGATGACCGCTCGCCCGGAGTAATCCACCCGTTTCCCAAGCAGGTTCCTGCGGAACCGCCCTTTCTTTCCCTTGAGCAAATCGGTTAAAGATTTTAAGGGGCGCCCTCCTCTATCGGTGATCGCTTTGGACATCCTCCCGTTGTAGATGAGCGCGTCGACCGCCTGTTGAAGCATACGCTTTTCATTTCGCACGATCACTTCTGGCGCGTTTATTTCCATCAGTTTTTTCAACCTGTTGTTTCGGTTGATGACGCGGCGATAAAGGTCATTCAAATCGGTCGTCGCGAAGCGTCCGCCTTCGATCTGGACCATCGGGCGGAGCTCGGGCGAGATGACGGGCAAAACGTTCAAGACCATCCAAATCGGATCGTTCCCGGATAGCAGGAGGTCTTTGATGATCTGCAACCGCTTTCTGAGTTTGATCACATTCGCGCTGGATTTCGGAAGCTCTCGCAATTCATTTTCTTTTTCAACGAGTATCTTTTCCAGATCCAGTTTGGCCAGGAGACTCTTAACAGCTTCAGCGCCGGTCCTGGCCTCGATCTTCCCCGGATACACCGTCCGGTAAGCTTCGTATTCGTCGTCGGTGAGGATATCGCCGACCCCTTTTTCTATCTCGGCTGAAACATCGGGATCAACTTCCGTGATGACCATAATCGGTCGGTCGTTTTCGATTTCGCCTTCGGCGTTGAACATCCCGGGGTAATGTTCTTCTAAGATGCGATATTCGGTGAGTGAGAGAATCTCCTCTTCATAGACGAAACGATCGGCTATATGCGCATCTTTCTCCACCATATCCCCGTCGTTGACGTAGAGAATCGAGCCTTCGACGATCGGGTACCGGCGCTCCTCTATGATGTTTTCGATGAGCACCTTGCCGTTAGAAGTCGCTTCGTGTCTACCATCTGGCAAAGGCTTGACAGACAGCCCTTTGTCGAACACGACGATTCCGGACTTTTCAGCCAGTATCGCCGGATACGTGACTTCCCAGGTCAGGCGGTCTCCTTTTTTCACTTTTTCGTTGTCTTTTACGGCAACCCTCGCGTTAAACGGGATTTGAAAGTTCACCGGTTGGTCGCCGCTCGTGATGATTGGGTCTATGGTCAAAGTCCCCAATCCTTCGTCCAGTTCTACCGTTCCGTCGATCGGGGAGTAGATCGCCGGAATGGTCTGCTCGCTCACGAGCTGTTGCTCCGCTTTGATTTCCTCGCCACTTTTGAAATTGATCGTTCGGTTTTTGTGAACAGCGTATGCTTTCGAAACCTTATCCGTCACGGTCACCCAGTACAGAGTTTTGCCGGTATGGGTTTCTTCTTTGGTTATAGAAACCATTCCCTGAATCTCAGACTTCACCGGTCCGATGGTTTTTTTTACGGTGACGGCCGGTTCGGCTTCGAAGTCCCAGAACTGGCTGTAGATATCGCGCTCGGTCTCGTATAAGGTGTCGCCGTTATCGAAGGCGGTGTCTTTTCTATCGACGATGACGAATATCTTTTCTTTGATCCTTCTGGAGCCGAAATAGATAATATTCTCCAAGTTTTTACTGGTCATATACAGAAGGTTGGACAAAATGCTTGGCGCGCTCTTCAGGAACCAGAGATGGACCACCGGGGCTGCCAGCTGAATGTGCCCCATATTCTTTCTTCTGGAAGACTTGGGTTCGACACGCACATTGCAGCGTTCGCATACGGTTCCCTCGTACTTCTTTCCTTTGTACTTGCCACAGGAGCATTCGTAATCTTTGGTCGGCCCAAAGATCTTTTCGCAAAATAGCCCATCCCTCTCGGGCTTGAATGTCCGATAGTTGATAGTTTCCGGATTTTTGACCTCGCCATTGGACCAACCGATAACCGTATCGGGAGAAGCCATCGTGATTTGAACAGATCTGACTCTTTTCATACTCGCCCTACTTTCCAGCATTCCCGTTATGTCAGGATCAAATATCTTTTCGCTAATTGCTAAATCTTATGAACAATAATTAAAATACAAAGGAAAGAATGGTCAAAAAAAAGCTAACCCATATAAGCCAGGTTTGTTTAGAAATTTCCTTATTCAATTCGTTTTAGGTTCTCTTCCAAGTCAAATGGGTAGGAAAATAGTTATGTCAACCTTGGCGCCTCGAACTTGAGTTTCCTGAAGACCAAGAAAATCATCTACCTCAGGTATCGAAGAGTCTTGAATTCATAGGAGCGTTTTGTAATCGCTCTCAGCTTGGAATTGTTCCCTTCCATTACGGCGTTGGTCACCCGATAGGTAAAATAGGCCATAACGCCTTTCGGATGGATCAAAATCGATCGGGCGCCTTTAGCTTTTCGAGCGCATGGGATTATTCGCGTTTATGGAAAGCACGCCCTTTCTGTGCGCCGCTTCATCTATGGAGAGCGCACTGACGGTTCTTATGATAAATCTTGAAGGCCGACTTCTTTCTCTTTGTAGCGCTTTAACACTCTCCAAAGACGGGTTTCACTTTCGCCGTACAACCGATGGATCTGCGCTACGCTGGTTGTTTGAGCTAAAGAAAGAACGGACTCTTCGAACAAAAGCGTGAAACCGCCTCCTGCCCGAGCCCAGGGTACTTGTACTTGTTTGACGCTATCCGGTGTACTGATTCTCGGGGCACGCGCGCGCAGATGGGTCTTATACAGTAACAGGTTCATATGCCGCCACTCTCGGATAACCGTATCGTGGGCACTACAAGGCTCCCCTTTGTAGTTAAATTTCGCTCCCCGTTTGAAATCGATACGGATGTGGACGACCTGTTCTTTTTGCTTTATTTCGCTGATGTACTAGGATTCCGTTATTCCAACCAATTGTTCGAATAAGGGTTGAAGTACCTTTTCCATCCCGATTTCTTCCCAATGCGTATTTTTCATTGGGAATTCTATCATAGCCTTTGATTAACAAGTTACTTAATATCTATAACAATATTCCTGTCCATACTAAGCGTTTGAAAACCGTTCTTTACACTATATTACTCCTCTTCCTGAAGGCGAAATGCCTGCTCAATGATAGCCATCACATCATCGAGCCTATTCTCGTTGTGTAGAACTACCTCTACGCCGCCGTTGTTCCTATTGCTAATAGCTACAATATCTCTGAACCTACCATCTGGATCTACAATTTCCTGAAATTTCATCTTGACCCTCAGGAGAAGCCGTTCGTTTTCGATAACAACATCCACAAAGTCTGTTTCCAACATATAAGAAATGTGCTGTGTCCTAAACACACGCTTTACCGAAGTACTAAGGTTAAGAATACGCGTGTTAAGCATATCGAAAAGATTTCTGTTGAAGTCGTTCCAATTTGGATAGGCTTCTAATCTGCCCTGCGGGGCAAGTTCGCCTTGAGGTAGAAAAGGCGCGATTTCTTCATCTGTAAGAGAGGGATAAGGCCAAACCATTCGCGCTACCTCGCTAAGTATGGATGCGCGCTCGACGACTTGTTGTTCTCCCCATATATTCTGCCTTATAACATACCTGTTCAAGCGTAGTGCGCTTTCTATGAAACCTCCTGGCATATTAAGTTTATCGGTAAAGGAAGAATCGCTCATTTCTGCATTATAAGCCGTCAGCGTCAGGTTGCCTATGGTGTGTAGATATGTCCTTTGAACCTCACTCCAATTTTCACCCAGGGCAGCAATCCATTCGGGAGAAAGCGCCGGATTTTGCGGGATGATGTGTTCGATGGTTAAGTTATCCAAAACAACAACTGCATTGTTATCCCAGTTTTCAAGCTTTCTCAAAATATACCGGCAACGATTCATATTATATATATCCCTTGTTTTGAAATCTTCGAGGAATCTTTGGTCATCCGGGAACACCCTGTTGGAGTCGAGTAAGATAAAGAATGCCTTGACCGAATTCAAGTAATCGTCCGGCCTGATGTTATTCTTTATGCTGGCAAAAATCCTATGGAGAGAGTTAGTCGGCATACCACAGATAGCGCGGCGCAAGACGTAACTCACACAAAGTTGAATGATTTCTAACAGTTCTTCTCTTTGGATCATCCCATTTGTATAGTCTTCGAGTACTTTGAGTAGGAAAGGATAGGCTACCCCCATACTGATTTCCTTCATATCTCTATACAGTGAGGTAAGCATCCCGTCTTCGCTTCTGGCGAAATACATATCAGTAAATAATCTCGCATGGCGGTAAATATCTATGCAACGGTCTATTACAGGCATACCGCTATTTCTATGGAAGCCGCGGAATTCCTTATAAATCTCTTGTTCCTTTTCCTTAGGTATCCGACCTAGTTTCATTGTCAAGTAAACACGGAAAAAGACGTCCAACAACTTGCTCTGCTGTTCATAGTCGAATAGTAATTCCGTGGGTCGCCAAAACTCGTCGTACACGTATGCTTGAGTCTCAGTGTCCAAGCCCATGAGCAAGAAGTTGCGGATAAGATCTGAGTCATTCAAGTCCATACCAGTCGAGTTTAGGCTCTCAAAGATCGCCTGCGGATCATCGTGCCTTCGATCAAGCACAACGTCTACGATTTGAAGCATGCCGATCGCATTGTAAAGATCAGTGGGCAAGATTACTCCGTTAGCAATTTGCTGGGCAAAGAAGTTATAGTTGTCGAAAATACGAGACTGGAGATTATTCATAAGCTGTTTCCGATTTATTTTTCGAATGAGCGCATCCCTATCAGATTGCGTTAATAATAGCTTATACCTACCATCTGCTTGCTCGAAAATGTTTATGAGATGTGTTTGTGTTATTTGATCTGGGTTAACGTCACACTCGGGGTGTTCCAATGCATAATCGCGCAGAGCGACGAGAAGTAAGGTTAATGTTGTAAGCCTTTGTTGACCGTCGATGATCATCGCAACTCTTTTACCTGCCGGCGCTTCCTCTGAGATACGTACTATAGACCCAATGAAATGCCCCTCTCGGTGGTCTCGATGGATGTTGACGATATCGTCCCATAGACGAGCGCACTGCTCGCGTTCCCAGCTATAAGTTCTTTGATACAAGGGTATCCGGTATAGGCATACCCCACCGAGATAATTATAAATATCAACAGAAAAAGCGTGCATATACTTCTCCTCCTTTAATAATACGGCAGATAGCTAAGGCCGCTTTTTTGATGGCGCAAATGAAATATAACGGTATTTAACACCTTTCGAACGCTTGCTCTTCGAATAATACTTTCGAATGAAAACCAAAATATAATAAAATAGAAGGTGAATCGACTCATCAATTATACCACGAATCAAACAAATAGTCAATAATAGTTGTAACAATCGCGTCTTTATTCGTTCTCTGCGGTTAATTGTTAACGCTTAATTTTCGTTCCTGCTTTTTGCCGAGGAAAACTCCCGTTTAGGTCGAAGGCAATCGTATTCTTTTGAACGGGCTTTTTGCGTATTTTTCGGGGATTCTCTATCGCGTATCTAGTCTGCGCGCGATAACTCGTGGTGTGGGTATAATATCGAGGCGCAACAAAAAATAGAAAGAGGAGGAGACACGACTTTTGCGTTTTTATACCGCGATAGGCCCGTACAAATCCGTATCGCGCCGTCGCGAAAAGAAGAGGCGCTTACGCCGCGATGCTGCGCACGGATACGCTCACAATGCAAAATTGAGACCATGCCAAACTAAAGTTTGGCGGTCCCGAAAAGCATTCCCAGAAAACAGGGTTCGCACAGAGAACACGGAGGGCACGGAGGAAAAAACGCCAATGAGCGAGGGTTTACAAAAAATGTAAAGCCTGCCAACTTGAAATTTGGCGATCCGAGAAAACAGGGTTCGCACAGAGAACACGGAGGGCGCGGAGGAAAAAATGGCAATGGGCGGGGATTTCCAAGAAAAAGTGAAACATGCCAACTTAAAAGTTGGCGTTCCCACGGCGTTCCCGGCGTTACCAGGTGCGCGACGTTCTCTTTGGCGGTGTCAGGAAATGTGGTATGATACTAAAGTCAGAAATCTGACGTTAGGAATGGTGAGAACGAAAATAAGAAACGCGCAAACGCCAAGGCGAGGAAAACCTGGCGCGAGAACCTCGCGGATTATCTTTGACAGTAACCAACTCGTTTCTTAGGAGCATAATATGAGTAGAAAATCGAAGTTCTGGAGAATTTTCGGACGGGTTATCCTGATTACTTTGCAAGTCGTCGGCGTCATTCTCTTGTTCACGTTCAAGTTTTTGTTAAAAATGTCAGAGAGAACCTCAAACACTGCCGTTGAAAAGTCCTCGGCTCCCGTCGATGACGGTAGAAAGGTTACGGCTCGCTTTGAACCAGCACAGGCTCGAGAGGTATACGTGTGTAAATACTGTGGGACTCAGGGGCGTGATCCATATTTTGCCAGCAGTTATTGCAATTACAGCCCCACGAAAAGTCATAGCCTGATACGTGGCAGTGATACATACGTCTGCAAGTTTTGTGGGACTCTGGGGCGAGATCCTTATTTCACCAGCGGTTATTGCCCTTACAGCCCCAATAACCACCATATTCTTACGCAGGGCAGAAGTATGTATGTGTGCAAGTATTGCGGAGAGCAATCCCAGAACCCTTTGTTCGTGCCGAACACCTGTTTTAAGAGTCCGCATAAAAAGCATGAGCTGATAGACTGATTTCGCGTCCCAAATCTCTGAACCAACAATCCTTTAAGAGAAATGCGGAAATTCCTCAACGAGCAAACTATTTTATTATGCGATTCATGGCATTCTGAATCGCATCAGTAAAGTATTATCGGATAAAAGGAAATGTATATTGAACACTAAACCGAAGGTGTTGACATTCCCGAATCGGTGTGATATAATACTTCCATATGATACGTCTACTACTTCTCGGAAGCTTACTAAACCGGATGACTTAAAATAAGGAAAGGGGTTCGCCTGAAAGGTGGATTTCCGGACCCGTGATTCCGCGTATTTCGGCTTTTGTTTCATCCTCAATCGAACTGGAAGCATTTCATCTATTTGACTCTGTCGTATGAGACCGCGCCGGATTTTTGCGCGATGAGAGCGATTTTCGGCACGCTGTCGTTCGTCCGTTTGACACGTATTGAAAGGGGGAAAAGATGGAAGAACTCGAATTGACGCCCACTCAAGCTAAAAAAGCCATACAATTCTTCTTCAAGCATATGCCACACCAGCCGATACTTCTTTGTGGTCCTTCCGGAATAGGGAAGACCGAGATCACGAGGCAGGTCGTCTCCGAAAACAGATGGGAATACCTGGACATTCGATTGGCTGGGATGCTTCCCGAAGACTTGAGGGGGTATCCGAAAGCTGAAACTTGGACAGATGTGGCTGCCCGAAGAAGCTTGGGCGTTCAGGGGGTGAGCCGACCTCAGATCGAGTTTGTGTTGGTGGACAAACTCACCAGGGTGTTTGAATCCGAGGGGCCAGGAGTTCTGGACTTCGAGGAGCTCAATCGAGCTCATCCCGATGTGCATCAACCCATATTCCAACTGATTGGCGATCGTACTATGGATAGCCGTGTGATGGGCGATCAATGGAGAATCATTGCCTCGATCAATCCCGATGATGACAGTAGTTATATGGTGAATGCTATGGATATGGCCTTCGTCCGAAGATGGCTGTTCATACGTGTCAAATCAGATGTAGAGAGCTGGTTGGAATATGCCCAAAAGGAGCGTTATCATCCTATGGTGCTCGAATACCTGAGAGCCAATCCCTCTATGTTATATAAATCCCTTACCCCTAACCTGACCCTCATGCCTGCCGTTTGGGAAAGAGCGAGCAAGCTTCTTTACTCATTCAGCAATATGCAGGAGATAAAAACCAAAGGCCTTATCCCTCTCCAATTGGTGGTGGGGGTCTCCGTTGGACACGAAATGATGGAGATGCTCTTCAAATCCGACTGCCCCACAATTTCTCCTATGGATGTCATTCGAGAGTACTCGAAAAATGAAAAGTTGCGTTTACTCGTTCTCGAAAAGGCAGAGGCAGGCCATATGTGCGAGCTGGCTCGATTGGCTGATGCCGTATCGATTTTGATGGAAAAGTGGGATATGAACATTGTCCTTTTTGCCTTGGATTTGCCCAATGATACCTGTCAAATGCTGATCAGCAGACTTCGTTCATCAGAGGTGGATATCTCTGACCCTAAGATGGAAGAGGCTTTGGCAAAACTCTATATCAAAATTGGCGATTTTGGATTGGAGACTGCTATCTGATGGATCGATCGAATCCCCCTCCCTATCCCACTATGGCGGATCTGGAATCCGCCTTACAGGAAGGCATTCAGTCCGGTTGTTTATTCAGCTACATCCTTTCTTCTCTCAACCGTAGGATCGACGAAACGGCGGAAGCCATAGCTTACGTTTCTTTGTCTCCAAATCGAAAGGCGTGGTCTCTGGTGGTCAATCCCATCCTCTTCTCTCAAATATACGAAACGCGATCGAAAGAGCCTCGGGAGAGAGTTTTAAGGGCCATTCTCATTCACGAGTTCCTACATCTTGCGCACGATCATTTCGACCGTGGCTTAACCCTTCTCAAATCGTACTCGTTAGAGACACTCAACATCGCGGCCGACCTGGCCGTGAATGGCTGCAGAAAACACGGGGAACTGAGCGTATTGGAAGAAATAGGGGGCTTGTTCCCTGATCGGCCCCCTTTCGATTTCCCTGTGAGACTGTCGATGGAGCAGTACCTGGCATTGTTGCCGAAAACGAAGGGCTGTATGCTGGTTTCGGTCCCAAAATGGCTCTCAGGTTTCTCTCAGACGATGGAAGAGCTTCAAGGTCTTTCGGATAACGGAACCCCTTATGAAGGGAGCGTTTATGCGTCCATTAGAGATTTGGCTTCGTCAGCAACCCTAGAACTGAAAAAGCGAATCGGAGAGCTCATGCAGGGTCTACAGAAAAAGCCTTCGAGTGACCTGCGCAGCCGAGGATTCGGCAGGGGCGAAGACGTTTGGGTGACCGATTGGGTATTCCCGCGTGTGAAGAACACATGGATGCGGCACCTGAGAAACGTCTTGACGGGATCGGGGTCTGGCGTTGCAAACACCCGTTCCTATCGACGCCCTCATCGACGGGAAGGAGGGGGCATTCTTTTGAAAGTAAATATCTCTTCACAAAAGGAGCAGACCCTGATCATACTCGATACCTCGGGTTCTATGATGGCTGCGGACTACGAACTGTTTATGGGTTTGATCAAAACGTTGAATAGCGACGCTCGCAGCTTCTACGTCATGCAGTGGGACTACGAGCAACAGACGGAGCCCGTTCCCGTCACCGTATTTATGGCCAAGAAGAAGCCCGAGTTCCACGGCAGGGGCGGAACAGATATGCAACAGGCCGTGTTGGTAGCCTCACAACGCTATCCGCAGTATAAAAAAATGGTTGTGGTGACGGATGGGGGCACACCGTACTTCACCAAAGATGATCCGTCCCCGGTGCCGGTAATCTGGGTACTCACCCATAATGCGCCGTTTAACAATGCCGATGGGGTTGTGGTCCGTTTACGCGAGGATCGAGATACGTAAACGCGCCGAAGGGGAGAGAAAAGGAGATGAAGAAGGAAGAGACGTACTGGATCCCAGGGTTGGACCAAAATGAACACAAAGTGCTCTCTCTGTCCGATATAGGGCTCATCTTGAGAGGTTCCTTGCACTCGGCGAAAAACGCCAATGCGATGTCTGTGAAGGGCAGGCTGTCAGCCGCGTTGAACGCGCTCTCGATTACTTCCGAGATGGTGCGCGTGCGGGCGGGTAGTTTCAAAATGGGCCATACACGTGAAGACCGAGTAGAGGATGCCATCCACTTAGGATTCTTTTCCCATCTCGTGACCCTCACCTACGACTATTGGATAGGTCGTTATCCCGTTACATGCCAGGAATACGATTGTTTCTGCGAGAGCATCGGAAAAGCAAAGCCACGTGATCCCTTCGAAGAGAACGAATGGGTTCCTAGAAGATATTTTCCTGTCGGCTACTTGAAATGGGGCGACGCCGTCAGGTACTGCAACTGGCTGAGCCTGCGGGAGGGTCTGAAACCCGCCTTTGATTTTGATGGGAACTTGTTGGACACGAATGGAAACATAACGACCGAAATAAAAAATGTCGAGGGCTACCGCCTGCCCACGGAAGCGGAATGGGAATACGCCGCCCGCGGCGGGCATAAGAGAACGAGAGATTACCGGTTCCCCGGAACTGACGACTTGGAGGATTTATTGATCCCCTATTATGACGACAAACCCTTGGGGCAAACCAAGCCCAACGATTTGGGCCTGTTCGATATGAGTGGAACGATTTGGGAATGGTGTTACGATAGGTATTTTGACTATACCAACTCGACTGAGAGGGTCGACCCCATAGGTCCTACGAAAGGGAGGGCACGGGTTATAAGAGGCTGCGGGCTAGATGTAAACTACGCCTTAGACAGAGGCCGTGAGATTGAATTTAACGTTGCCTACCGCTACGAATCCCCTCCAATTAGCAGGCGTAGTGGGTTGCGCACCGGTTTTCGCGTGGCGAGAACGTGCGATTGGGCGAGAGGAGACGGGCAAGAACCTGCCGAACGGAAGTTTGTCATTCCCAGAAAACAGCGTTCACACAAAGGGCACAGAGGCCACGGAGTAAAAAAAGAAATACCCCTGGAGTTCTAAGAAACAGTAAAACATGCCAACTTGAAAGTTGACCCCACGAAGAGAAGGGGCGCTTGCGCCGCGATTAGCGCGCGGGTCATCGCGGGGTAACCAATGGGACCCCGCGATACGCCTTTTTTCTTTACACCGCGATGATGTCGGGGTATCGCGCCGTCGCGAGAAGAAGGAGCGCTTACGCCGCGATGCCCGTGTTGGGGGTATCGCGCCGTCGCGAAAAGAAAAAGCGCTTACGCCGCGATGCCCGTGTTGGGGGTATCGCGCCATCGCGAGAAGAAAAAGCGCTACGCCGCGATGCCCGTATGGGGTCATCGCAGGGTAACCAGCGGGCTGACTTCGAAGGCCCACGAACTCTCGCGATACGCTCTATGTCTTTCTAAAAAGGGCATCACACCGTCGCGAAAAGAAGGAGCGCTTACGCCGCGATGCCCGTGTTGGGGGTATCGCGCCGTCGCGAGAAGAAGGAGCGCTTACGCCGCGATGCCCCACTAGGGAATGCTCCCAGTGAAAAGATAAAGCCATGCCAAACTAAAGTTTGGCGCTCCCAGAAGACATGCCGGACTAAAGTCCGGCGTTCCCAGGAATTCCCAGGCGTTCCACTTTCGGTGTTTTTCGTAGCGCCCGGTAAATGGTATAATTCATCGGTTATTTGATGGGGGTGTTCTATGAATGTGAACTGTCTTTCCGAGATCACGGAAGCCTATCTCCAACAGAAGGTCTTTCCCGGGGGGGTTATCGGCTTCGGAAACGCGGATCGGTTTTCGGTTTTTCCTTTTGGGAAGCTCGATGAGGAGCAGCCGGTCTGTGTCGAGGCGTTGTATGATGTCGCGAGTTTGACCAAGGTCGTCGCCACGTTGCCCGCTGTTTTTACGTTGGTTCAAAAAGGCAAGATAGACTTGGAAGATCCCGTTTCCCGGTTCTTGCCCGTTCCTTATCCTTCTATCCGCGTGTGGCACCTTCTGACACACAGCTCCGGCTTTCCGCCTTATTCCGACGCCTACAAGTGGGCGGCCAACCCCGAGGAGATCCTGCAGGAGATCTACCGAAACCCGTGGGTGAAGGAGCCGGGGAAAGAGGTGGTGTATTCCTGCCTCAATTTCATTTTGCTCAAACAGATCGTCGCGTCCATCGTCGGGGACTACGCGGCTTACCTCAAAGAGGCCGTGTTTGCGCCCTTGGGGATGAACAAGACCGGCTTTTTACCGGATAATCAAGAACCCATCGCGCCCACCTCTTTTCGAGACGGCGTACGGTTGCGAGGCCTCGTCGACGACGAGCTCGCCTACTATTTGGGCGGAGTCAGCGGGAATGCCGGCCTTTTCAGCTGTATAGAAGACCTGTGTCGATATGCGCAAGAATGGATCCGCCCACGCCACATCCTCGTACCCTCCACTGTCGCGTTGGCGACGCGCCCGTGGACTTCCCAAATTCCCGGTGATCCCAAAGGGTTAGGTTGGGCGTTGCATACCTCGAGGACCTCCGACGGTTCGTTGTTTTCTCCGAATAGTTTCGGGCACACCGGGTTTACGGGAACGAGTCTGTGGATAGATCCCGACCACGGCCGCTTCGTCTGCATTCTGACCAATCGCTGCTTCTACGATCGGCACACGGCGCAAAGCAAAGACGCCATTTGGGAGTTTCGACGGCGTGTCGCGCAAGTCGCCGTCAGCATTATGGAAAGGGGTGAGGTCGTATGAAGCGGATCATCGGTTTGATGTCCGGGACCTCGTGCGACGGCTTGGATATCGCTTGTTGCCAGTTTGTCAACAATGCGGAGCGCACGGAGCTCCAGCTTGAGCACCTCGAAAGTATCGAATACCCCCCCGACCTACGAGATTGGATCCGTGGCCTGACTTCGGGAAAGATCTCCGTGGCCGAGGTCGCGCAAGCCCATTTTCGGTTGGGTACGCTGTTTGGCGATTGGGCGTTCGATCATATTCGTCGCCATCAGCTCGAGGGGAAAGTGGACTTGATCGTCAGCCATGGGCAGACGGTCTTCCATCGCCCATTTATGGGGCGGTCGGAAAACGAACCGGCCTGTACGCTTCAGATCGGTGACGGAGATGTCATCGCCTCTATAACCGGGACGCGGGTTCTTTCCGATGTCCGGGTGAAGGATATGGCTTACGGCGGGCAAGGGGCGCCTATGGTCGTTTGGGCCGACTACGTTCTCTTCCGATCGAAAGAAAAAAACGTGGCGATGCAAAACATCGGAGGAATCGGCAATGTGACCTTCCTTCCCAAAGCCGGCGGAGTAGAAAGCGTTTTGGCTTTCGATACGGGGCCGGGCAACGTCCTCATTGACGAGGCGTGCCGTACCCTATTCGAGCGTAAGTTCGACGAAGATGGCGAGATTTCGGCGAAAGGTACTGTGAACCGTCCGTTGTTTAATAGGATGCGCGAAATAGAAGAAGGCTACGTGGCAGAGCGCCCGCCGAAATCGACCGGGAAGGAAATACGGTATCACCAGCAGTATAGAGAACGCCTTTGGAAGCTGAGAGAAGAATTCGGCTGTTCCCCACACGATTTCGTGAGAACTCTGGTGGCGTTGACGGCGTGGTCGATCGGCGAGAGCTACCGTCGGTACTTGGGGGAAGTCGAACGGGTGATCTTGACCGGTGGTGGCGCGCTTAACCCCACTCTCGTCGCCGAAATCATCGCGGAGCTCCCGGGAACGGAGATTCGTAAACTGGACGATGACTGGACGGCGTTTAAAGAAGCGATCGCCTTCGCCGTAATCGGGAACGAATACCTCAATGGGCACCCAGCGAACGTCCCTTCGGCGACGGGGGCCCGAAAAGCCGTCACATTAGGAAAATTGAGCTTGCCCGAATGAGTCACCAATTTAAATTAGAATTAGGAGTCTGAGTAGATGAATATCGCTATGTTGACGGATACCTATCTACCGCACGTTAACGGGGTATCCACGAGTCTTTTCCTGTTTCGTAAACACCTGGAAAGGCTTGGTCATCGTGTTTATATCGTTTCTCCCGTTGGTCAAAAAGGGGATCCCTATTTTTTCAAAGTGATGGGTTTTCGGTCGATGCAAGTCAAAGACCAAAGGATCGCTTTGCCTAACACCAAACGCATCTTGGATTTTCTGGAAACGAATCAGATCACCCACCTGCACAGCCACGCTCCCCTGTCGATGGGATGGACAGCTTTGTGGCTCCAGAAGCGCTACGGATTCATCCATTTCCATACCTACCATACGCTGTTGGTTGACTATCTGCACTATATCCCACGGTTTTTCAGGCCGACGAAAAAGGTGATCCAGGAGTTTTCAAAATGGTTTTGTTCGGAAGTGGATTGCACGATCGCGCCCACCACAGAGATGAAAAACGAGCTGATGGCCTATGGGATGAAAAAGCCCATCCACGTCATACCCACGGGGATCGACACCGATTTGTTTCGAACGGCCGCGCCTATCGACCTGCGCGCGAAACACCACTTGCCGAAGGAGTCTTTCATCGCGTTGTTCGCGGGACGCATCGCAAAAGAGAAAAATATCGTCTTTCTTTTGGAAGTCGTCGAAAGAATGATTCGAAAAGGTCATTCCTTCTATTTAGTACTGGTTGGAAACGGTCCGTTCTTTGAGGAGCTCTCGGAGATTGTCCGAAAAAAGCGGTTGTCCGAGAACGTGATATTCGCCGGAGAGATGAAGCGCGAGGAGTTGGCCTCTTATTATCGATCTGCCGACTGTTTCACGTTCGCTTCGACAACGGAAACGCAGGGGCTCGTCGTCTTAGAGGCTTTAGCGGCGGGTTTACCCGTCATCGCCGTCGCGCAAAAAGGCGTGAAAAGCTCGCTTTCGGAGGGGGAAGGATGTTTTCTAACGGAACATCCCAATGTGGATTTCTTCGTGGAAAAGGCGCTTCTCTTGATGAAAGACCCCGAGCTACGACAACAGATGCGTGGCAAAGGGATGGAGTACGTCCAAAAACATTGGAGCATAGATGTCTTTGCCCAACACGTGTCGGACCTTTACGGTCAATTTCAAAAACCCGAGCAATACACCCCCCAAAAGATGTTCGAGTTTTCCGAGCTTTGGATGTGGGTCACAGGAAAATTGCGCAACATCCAGGACAACATCTTCAAATGAGGGGGCTGTTTGTATGACGCGGATGCCCCGAAACGTCCCAAGCTTTTTACCGCTCCTCGTCGTTTTGACCGGGCTGTTTTCCGTTCTGGCGTTTTCTCTCGTGTTGTATCTGGAGACGGATTCTTTTCTGGATATCATTGCACAAACCCTGTCCGCGCTGTCTTTCTATTTGCAGGTCGCGCTGTTTCTGGTATGGGCGTTGCTTCTGAATCAGAACATCAAGCTGACGTACCTTCGAGCGGAAGAGTTCATTCCCCAAGCCGATGAAGAAACGAGTTTCGACCTCCGCTGGTTGCAAACCAATTTACGAAAAAACACCGTCCCGCTGTGGCCACTCGCCCTCCTCACGGTCTTTAACACCCTTTCGCTGCTGTTCGACTTCGACCTGTACCTGTTGTCGTTAGCCAGTGTGTCCCTTAGCCTTTTCTTCCTCTATCGGCTCCTGTTCTGCAGTCGCCAACTGTTGACGTTGAAATCGAATTTTTATAGTTTCTACAAGGTAGAAGGCTACACTGACCAGTTCCAATCCATCTTTCCAAACCGCACGCTCTTATCCTTCACCTTGCTGGTCTTTCTGACCCTCGGATTTTATCTCTTCTATTTCTTCTTGCGTTTTTCAGCGGAACTTAACCTCTATTTGGCCTTAGACGGGGGGTATTTGGACCGCCTTGCGCTTCCCGAAAAACCGGGCGATTGAGCCTTTCCTCTGAAGATTTCACACTGGGACTCGATGGGGTTTGGATAAACCCGAGCGTTCAGCAGCCCGTCCAAAGAGCGACTGCCAGTCTCCACGCCTTTTTTTCGTCTTCGCAGGAGGTTTCGTTGCAATACCGATAATCGAACTTCCGTTCGATCTCGCGGAGGTGGCGCGCCAACTGATCGTATTTTCTAATTTGCGCGGATAGAATTCCGTTTGGGGAAGCATCCGGTTTGCTTTTTGAAAAGACGGCCTCCAGATGGGGGACGCAGAGGTGCCCGCGCTCGTCAAAGGCCTTTCGAAAGGTTTCGTCGCAGTCGTAAAACATCGGAATCAACGGTAGAACCCGGTCTTCTAACTCCCGTAAGCCCTCGCAGATAAGGCACTCGGACCCGTTCGGGGCCCGTAAGCCCTCACGGGCGCCGAAGCGTTTTCGCCCATCCGAGGAGGACCGGCGACTGGCGATGTCTTCACCTGAGCGGAGGGTCTCCACTTTTTGTTCAAATAGGCGACTGTAGATGATGGCGTGCAACAGCGGGTCTCCTTGCTCTAGTATCCGCAGCGCGTGCTCACGACAAAACCCGCCGGATTGGTGTATCTTCCGGCGGATTTCGTAGTCGTCGATCCTCTCGTACCGTAAGGAGTCGATGATCCGTTCCAGCTGCCGGTCCGCCAAACGACAGACCACACAACCGTCCGCGTTCATCGCTTCCAGCAACGAGAAGTAATTGGGATCTTGTCCTACGGTTTTATGGTTTCCAAAACGCACGGTTCATTCCCATTCAATCGTGGCGGGCGGTTTCGCGGTGATGTCGTAAACGACCCGACCGACCTCCGCCACGCGGTTAATAATCCGCCTGGCCGCCTCGTCGAGGATATGATAGGGGATGCGCGACCAATCGGCCGTCATCGCATCGCTACTATCCACCGAACGCAGGGCGACGACGTTTCCGTACGCCCTTTGGTCGCCGGCTACCCCCACGCTTTTCAAGGGCAGGAGAACAGCGAAGGCCTGCCACACCTTTTCTTTCCAACCGAACTCGTGTAGCGTCTGGAGGAAGATTGCGTCTACCTCTTTCAGGATTCGGACCCGATCTGAGGTCACCTCGCCGAGGCAACGGATCGCCATTCCGGGACCCGGAAAGGGGTGGCGGGCCAGTATCTGCTCGGGAATATTCAGGATCGCTCCGGCTCGTCTCACTTCGTCTTTAAATAAGAAGCGCAACGGTTCGACTATCTTGAAGCGCATATCTTGCGGCAGCCCGCCGACATTGTGATGCGTTTTGATCTTGATGGTGCCACCGCCCAGCGTACCGGCGCTTTCGATCACGTCGGAATAGATCGTTCCTTGTATTAAAAATGGAGGTGACCCGATCTCGCGAGCCTCCGATTCGAAAACGCGTATGAAGGTCTCGCCGATGATCTTGCGCTTTTCTTCAGGGTCGACCACTCCGGCCAAGCGGGCGAGAAAAGTCTCCCTGGCGTTGACCACTCGCAAGTTAAGGCCGAAAGAACGCCTTAACAAATCTGGCACGACGGCATCCTCGTTTTTTCTCAAAAGGCCGGTGTCTACGAAGACGCCGGTCAGCTGCGACCCGATCGCTTGGTGCGCCAAAACGGCCGCGACGGTGGAGTCTACGCCTCCGGAAACCGCGCAAACCGCGCGTTGTGTTCCTATCGTAGCCCGCAGGTTCTCTCTTTCGATTGCGATGAAATCCTTTAGTGTCCAATCGGGCGTACACCTGCAGATTTTGAAAAGGAAATTCGAAAAAATGCGATCCCCGAACTCCGTATGGTTCACTTCCGGGTGGAATTGCAACCCGTAGATCGGGTCTTTCACGTGGAAGGCCGAGGCGATAATTTCGTTCTCGCTGAGGGCGCAGATGGCGAACCCGGGGGGAAGCTCCAAAACGGAGTCTCCGTGGCTCATCCACACGGTGAGCGACCGGTCGATCCCGTCGAACAAGGGGTTTTCTCCTTGTCTTACGATAGGCATACGGCCGTACTCGGAGGAGTGCGCGCGATCGACACGACCGCCGAAGTATTGGGTTAACAGTTGAAATCCATAGCAGATGCCGAGAATCGGCACCTCTTTCTCTATGAGGGGCTTGACCCAATCGGGGATTCTCGGGGCCCGCGGGTCGTATACGCTGAATGGCCCGCCGGAGAGTATGAGCCCCGAAATATCCTCCAAATTCGGTTGGGAAGTAGCGGTGACCACCTCGGAGAAAACGCGGAGATCCCGGGTCTTCCTGGCGATGAGTTGGGTGTACTGTGAACCGTAGTCGACGATGACGATTTTGCCCACGTTAGAGACTCTTTTTCTGCAAGTGGAAGTAATCTCGAACCTCATCGGGCGTGGCTATTGGCCGGCCGAGCTCTTTCGCTATTCGAACGATTCTTGCGACCAATTCCGCGTTGGATTTTGCGAGCACGCCTTTTGAGTAATACAGGTTGTCTTCCATGCCCACCCGGACGTGCCCGCCCATAGCGAGCGCTACCGTGGCCATAGGAAGTTCCATTCTGCCGATGCCGGCGACGGTCCAAGAGGCCTCAGCCGGGATCTCCTCCCGCATACGCACCAACAAAGGCACCGTCGCGGCTATCGCTCCCGGGACACCCATGACGAAGTCATAGTGAAAGTGCGGCCATACGACGTGGCCTTTTTGGACCAGCCAATTGGCAAAGTGGATGTGTCCGATTTCGAAGCATTCAAACTCGGGCATAATCGCTCGTTCACTCATTTTTTTTGCGAATTCCAGCACCATGCCCTTCGAGTTGAGAAAGAGATCGTCGCCGAAGTTGCAGGATCCGGTCGAGAGCGTGGCCATATCCGGCGCTGACTCGATGCTTTGTATGCGTTCTTCTGCTTTCATCCAAGTGGCGCCACCGGTTGAGACCTGCACGATCAGATTTGGCGCTTTTTGTCGAATCAAACCCACCGTTCGCTTGAATATCGCGGCGTCTTGGGTAGGGTTGCCCTCCGGGTCCCGAACGTGAAGATGAACGATACAGGCTCCCGCGTCATAACATTTTTTTGCTTCATCGGATAACTCTTCCGGCGTGAGGGGGAGGTACGGAGTCTCGTTTCTGGTCACTTCCGCCCCGCAAATGGCCGCCGTGATGATCAATTGGTCGAATTTTGCCATATGATCTCCTCCTTACATATCTCGATATCGTTGTTTGCTGACGGGCACCACGCACGTCCCGCTGGCTTTGCACACTAAGATTGGCTCATCCAGAACCACGCACGCGCTCGGCTGTTCCGGGATAGACGCGTTCGTGATCACCTTGCGCGCTTGGAACGTCATCTTCCGAGAGGATTTTCCCGTCTCCACAATCTCCCCGGTGATCTCCAGGTAGTCTCCGGCGTACACCGGCGCTAAGAATTCGATCGAATCGTAGGCGCGAAAAAGCCCTTCGTCTCCGTCCAATACGATCAACAGTTCCGTCGCGACGTCTCCGAACAACTGTAAAATCTTCGCCCCGTCCACAAGTCCACCCGCGTAGTGGGCGTCGGCCTCAGACATCCGTAATCTGATCATCGCTTTCTTCATGCTCTTCCTCCTCACATAAAGAATAATCGAAAAACGAGTATTCCTGATCCATTAAAACCACAGTGTCTCCATTTTGAACTCCGCGTTTGATTAATAAGGCGTTGAGCCGGCTGTTCTCGATGATGTCCATAAACTTTTTAAAACTATCGGGGTAACGCAGATCCAAGCGCCGGGACAGATCATCTAACGCCTTTCCTGTGACGAGATACCGGTCAGGCGCCAGCTTCTCGATTTCTAACGAAATCCTGTCCGGTATAGGCTGCCACAGCGGGGCAACCTTCGGGATCTTGTTCGGTTCGCTTTCTGTAAACGAGAACGAGTCCGATCCCTCTTGGCTAGCGGCCCGCGTCGCCTGAACCTTCCGCACGATCTCCTTGACGAGTTCGTCGATCCCCTCGCCCGTGAGCGCGCTAATGACAAAGACCGTTTTCCCGAGGCGTTGGAAATGAGCTTTCGCTTCTTCGATAACCTCCGGGATCGAAAGATCGGCTTTGTTCAACGCCACGATTTCTTCCTTCTCCTTTAAAAGAGGGTTGTATGCGATGAGCTCTTTCCAGATGGTCTCGTAATCAGCGATCGGGTCCGATCGCTCGCTCAAGGAAACATCCAAGAGGTGTAGAAACAGCGTTGTTCGCTCCACATGCCTAAGGAAATAATGGCCTAAACCGGCCCCCTTATGGGAGCCTTCGATCAACCCCGGAATGTCTGCGATGATGATCCCGTCTCCCGAAGGGCTCTTGAGAACGCCCAAGTTCGGCACCAACGTGGTGAACGGGAAATCGCCGATCTTCGCGCGAGAGTTGCTGATCTTCGTAATCAACGTGGATTTTCCCACGTTCGGAAATCCGACGAGCCCGACATCCGCCAGTAGCTTGATCTCGAGCAGGAGCTTTCGCTCTTCGCCCAGAAAGCCCTTTTCTGCGATCTTCGGCGCTTGAAAGGTAGAGCTCGAGAAAACGCTGTTTCCCCTACCCCCTCTACCCCCTCTGGCGACGCAAACGTACTGGCCCTTGGCCGTGAGATCGGAGAGTAGCTCTTCGGTCTCGCTATCGAACACGACGGTTCCCAAAGGAACTTCTAGCACGGTGTCTTTGCCGGAGGCCCCGGTTTGATCGGAAGACCTTCCCGGCTCTCCGTTGGACGCGAAGAAGTGCTGTTGGAACTTGAACGGCAGTAGGGTGCGCAATGCGGGGCTCGCCACTAAAAAGACGTTTCCGCCGTTTCCGCCATTACCGCCGTTCGGGCCTCCGAAGGGAATGCCCCGCTCGCGGCGGAAACTCACGATCCCGTCGCCCCCTTTACCTCCTCGGACGGTTATCTTAACGCGGTCAACGAAAGTCTGTTCCAAATTAGGAGTCTTCTCCTTCCGCAAACCGTATTTCTTTGGCAAGAGCGTCATAACCCGCGCGACCCATCAACGCGTAGGTGGCTTGTTTCCCGAGTTCCACCCCGGGTTGATCGAAGGGGTCGATATCGAGAAGGGCCGCCATCAGCGTCGTCGCCATCTCATAGGTGACAATGAATTCGCCGATATGCGTTTCGTCTATGCGGGGGAAGACCACGCGCATCGAGGGGCGGCCGTGCTTCGTCAACGCGTACTCCGTTCCCCTTAACTCCAGATTGATCAAATCGTTGAACTTCTGATTCCCAAGGTAAGAGAGTCCTTCGTGTTCGGGATGCATAGACGGTATGTCGAGCCTGTGACGAAAGCTTTCTACCTCGAGAAAGGTGAGCACCTTGTCCAACTTCCCCTCGTTGTACAGCTGTACCTGCGAATGCTGGTCTGTGACTCCTAGGGCTTTAATAGGCGTGGGGCCGACGAAAACCTCTTGGCCGGAGCGATTCACCCGTTTGCCGAGGCTCTCCGCCCACAGCTGGCGATACCAATCCGCCCAAGTGTAGAGCGCGTTGGAATACGCCATCATCACGGATAGGGAAATGCCTTTCTCGTAATAGAGGAGGTGATGGAGCGCGATGAGCGCCGCCGGGTTCTCAGCGACAGGAGTGGAGAGCAAACGCTTCTTCGCCTCGCGGGCGCCTTGAAAGAGCTTCTCTATATCGATGCCGGCTGCAAGAGCGGAAAGGAGCCCGACGGCGGTGAGAACGCTGAAGCGACCTCCTACCTCCGGCGGAATAGAGAAGGCCTTGAATCCCTCTTTTCGGGAGATTTTTCGTAGGATACCCTTTTCCGGGTCAGTCGTGAAGACGATATGTTTTCTCGGGTCAAGGCCCTGTTTCTCCAAGGCCTTTCGGACGTACAGGTATAGGGCCATCGATTCTGCGGTGTTGCCCGATTTCGAGATCACGTTGAAAACGGTCTTGGAGGCTTCTGCGCTCGGAGGGTTCAAGCCGACTAACCAGAGCTGGTCGTGGAGAAAGTCCGGGTCCACGTTATCCCAAACGAAGACGCGACACAGACCGTTCCGCTCTTCGCGAGAAAAAAATTCCCATTGAAACGGTTTTAATGAGCGGTGTAAGGCGGTATTCCCCAACGCGGAACCGCCGATTCCCAACACGACGAAGTTATCGAAATCCGAAAGCGCGGGTTTGTACTCGAGCAACTCGTCGAGCGCTTCCGGATGTTCCAGGATTTTTAAGAAGCCGGGTTCCTGGCTTTTTAACGTTGTGAGCGCTTCCTCCGTTTCCCGATACCGAGCGGCCAATTGCTCCCGGGTATTAAAGATCGGGAAACGAGAGTCGACGCAGTGAGAAAAATCGAATTTTAGCATAAGTTCCTCCAGTGCTGTATTCTTTGACTTATCGTGCGGGGGCCTTCGTCCTCAATAACTCATCAAAGAGTCGACCGAATAGGCCTCAAGGGCTTTACGGGCCCCTAGAAACTTCAGCTCGATGAGAAAGAGCATCTTAGCCACACTCCCGCCCAACTCCTCTATTAGGCCGGCGATGGCTTTGATTGTGCCACCTGTGGCCAGGACATCGTCGAGCAAGACGACTTTCGCGCCGGGGTGAAGAGCGTCCTCGTGGATTTCGAGTTCCGCTTGCCCGTACTCCAGCGTGTACCCGGCCTTTCGTGTCCGATAGGGAAGTTTTCCAGGCTTTCTGACGGGAATAAAGCCTTTTCGCATTTCATAAGCGATCGGGGCTCCAAAGATGAACCCTCTCGCTTCAGGTACGACGATATAATCGAAATCCATCCCCTCGAGGCGTTCGATTAAACGGTTGATGGTTTCTCGGAAAGCTTCGGGGTCTTTCAGTAACGGTGTGATATCCTTAAAAATAACACCTTTTTGAGGGAAATCGGGGATATCCCTAATAAAACGGTATAGGTCCATCGTCATTTCTCCTTATCAGCGTTGTCACAAGATTATACCATAACCCCAATCAGTATCAAGAAGCGATAATTCGATTTTTCCCAGTCCTTTTAGCCCTATACAAAGAATTATCCGCGGACGACACGATGGTGGAAGGTTGGAACCCGTCCTCGGGCGCGGTCGCTACTCCTGCGCTCAACGTGATCGGCTTTTCATGGATCACTTCCGAACTGATTCGTGAAAGGATCAGGTCTCCCTGTCGGATGGCCGCCAACTTTCCCGTTTCCGGAAGCAAGAGAGCGAATTCTTCACCCCCGTAACGCGAGAGGTAGGCATTATAGGGAACGGATTGCTTCATAATCTCCGCCACTCGGATGATCACCTTATCGCCGGCTTGGTGACCGTAGGCGTCATTGTACTTTTTAAAGTCGTCAATATCGAAAAGGATCAAGGACAAAGGGTGTTTAAAGTCCGCTTCCCTTATCTTTTCTTGCAAGATATCAAAAAAGGTCGAATGGTTGTACAGCCCGGTCATCATATCCCTCTTCGATTTCTCGAGAACGATCTGATACTCGTTGGAAGCTTCCACGATTCGGCTGATCTGGTCGCTGAAGATCTTCGCCAATTGCGCGTCTTCTATTGTGGGCCGCTCCCCGCTGATCGGGTTGTCCAGGGACACGTACCCGATCACCTCTTGCTTTTCATTGAAGAATGGGACGATGAAAAGGTCTTTGGGTTTCCATAGCGGCAGATTCTTTTTCTTGATCCAGATCTTTTGACCCGGAAAGACGTATATCGGAGATTCCGCGCCAGAGAAAGGGTCCGCCTCTTCCGGAATAAAATAGGTCTCCCCAAACAAAAAGCGATCTTGGAACGCGATATCGTAAAACGGGCGTAGAGCGTTCATCCGGCTTATAGCCTTGAAGTCCGCGTCATCGATGCCGTATGAGGCGATCCGGTTTATCTTGGACTCTTCGAAGTTTATCAACGAAATGATCGCTTTTTCGTACCCCATCGTTTGCGCGAAAAGTGTCAGAGCATTTTTCAAGATAGAGACGCGGTCATCGGTCGTGCGGATCGTCCGCACAATGCCGAGCATATTCTCTAGTCCAACGCGCATACGGTCGAGCTTCCTATGTTCCTCCAAACCGGCCGTGTATCCGGCGTGAAACCTTATCATACCGTAATAGAGTAAGTGAACCAATGGGATCATATAGAAGAAGGCCTTCGCGTAAGAAAACTCGTAGGTGATGAGGGCCTTCATCAAACTCAAATAAGGAATGACCATAAGCTGGAGTGCGGTCTCTATCAGGAAGAGGGAGAGGACCTCCTTCGAGATCTTTTTCTTACCGGGCTCGATAACCGGTGTGACGATATTGATCAACAGCACGTTGGTGATTTCGGCGAGGACGATATAAAGGGCTAATTGTAAAAAGAACGGAATAGAGACCTGGAAAACGATGATGGGAACGAAAAACATAAGAAAGTGCACCGAAAAACGGAATAGATACCGGTTAGCTCCGGCGAAAAACGGAAGTTTGACCTGGTTCAGCCGGAATAGTGAAAGAAATGCGGTGAAAAAACACGCGGTGTAAGGGCCCGTCCACAACATCAACGTCAACAGCGGGAGGAATATGGTCGTGATGTACATCCCTTTGTGCTTCAATCTGAGATTATCCGCGAAATAAGAGAAAGCGAGGAGAACCATCAACCACCAAATCGGGGTTTTCGAGGAGATGATCTCTTGGATGACGATCTGGTGTACCTGGAAAAAGAGGAAGAGAACCACACAGATCGAAAAAAGAATGATCGGAAAGAAGTTTCTTTTTGCGTTATTTGTTTCGGACATCACGCATCCCCCCTTTTCTCCTCGACTGCTCAGCGCCAAACGGCAAACCTATGCTGTGACTGTTCTCGCCTCGCCTTTCTTTACGAAAAGCATCGCCGCGAAGGCTAAGACGAAACCTCCCATAGAAAAGAAAATCATAGATTGATAATCAAAATGGTCGATCAATAGCCCCACGAATGGTGGTGCCGCCACCGCCGCCAACATCGAGAAGAAGTAGTATAACCCCGTCCGGCCGCCGACTTTTTCCTGTTCGACCATATCGACGACCATAGGCAGCGAGTTGATGTTGATACAGGCCCATCCGAACCCCCCGAAGATCAGCGTCGCTTGTATGAGTGAAAAATCTGTCAGTAGACCTATGATACCATTCATTATTAAAAGAATGACAATACCAGCTAAAATTGTCTTTTTTCTGCCATATTTCGTCCCGATGAATCCGGCAGGAATGGAGAAGAGCATAAAGGTCAGTGAGAAAAGGCCCAAGGCGAAGGAAGCTTTGCTCTCTTCGATTCCGAGGTGGTATTTCCCGTAGCTGGTGAAGAAGGTTTCTATCGCGTTGAAGCCGCAGAACCACAAGAATATGGCGAGAAGTAGCCAGAGTTCGCTCTTTTCTTTCGATAAGAACAACTCTTTCAGCGCGGTCCAGAGTTCTTTGAAGGCTTCTATGAAACCGATCTTGGCGGTTTTTTTGCTGGGTTTTTCAGAAGAGTCGTCGGTTTCCGCGATCGGCTCTTTCACGAAAACGAAAACGAGCAGGCAGCTCACAACGAGGGCAACACCGCCTATGATGAAGGGAAGACTCTTATTTATTTCGTAGAGTTTTGATCCCACGAGAAACGCCAGTAGTGCGCCCAATCCCCCCATGAAGTTTACCACGCCATTCGCTTTGCTTCTCGATTGTGATGGGACCGTATCGGGCATCAGCGCGATCACAGGAGCGCGAAAGATCGCCATCGCAAGGTTCATTATCAAGATGGTGGTGATCATCCAACCGATATTGAGCGATTTGGCGAAAGGGATCAACAGGAAGAAAACGGCTGCGATGGGCGCGCCTACCATAATAAAGGGCATCCGCCTGCCGAATCGCGTGCGCGTTTGATCGCTAAGAAACCCGATGTACGGTTGCAAGACGATCGCCAGAATGTTGTCGAAGGTCATGATAAACCCGACCAAGAGTGAGCTCAAGCTAAACTCTTTCAGGAATATGGGGATATAGGAGTTATAGATCGACCATAACAGAGAGATCGAAAAAAAGCCGAATCCTAACAAAAAGGTCTTGCGGTAGGAGAACGTGATCTTTTCCATAGCTCAACTCCTCTATGATTTTGTAAGTTAGGCCGCCCGACCGTCAAGTTCCGGCCGGCGCTTCTTGCGTCTTGTGGAAGACATACCCGATCAAGCGTTTGAAAGACGGTTCGACGGGTAGTGTCTCCAATTCCTCCGATGCCGGGTCGATCCACAAAAGATTGAGAACCCATCGGATGAGTTCGTACAGGTTCGATAAGGTTGGGGGCGCATCAACCAAGTCCGTCCAATCGGAAAAGCACTCTTGATCGATGCTCGAAATCCTGCTCGCCAAGTCCCAATCGTACTCTTGAGCGGTTAATGCCAGCGCTTCGACGGTTTTGTCCAAGTCAAAGGGGAAACCGGCCCGATGCGTGACAAGCTCGAAAAGAGAAAAACAGAAAGCCATCCATCGTGTGGATCTCGTGAGGGCCACGTTGACCAGCAGGATTCCTCGAAAGAGTTCGATCGGGTCTGCGTCGTAGTTCTCGAAAAGGTCGACGATCCAGTCCAAAACGATGAGGTCTTCGCTACTGTCCATCTCTTCCGTGGGCATTCGGCCGACGAGTAGTCCGTGAAGTCTCTCCTCGAGATAGCCCGGTATTCCTTCGTAGGCGCCCGCTAATTCGGCGAGGAAAGTGAAAAGGTCAAAAGGGCGCGAGGTCCGTCGGTTATGAAAAGGAGAGAACCGCTCAACGTCGAACCCGTGCCGCGTCAAAAACGGCAGGGAGCGGATCAGTAAATGGTCGAATTCTTCCTTCGATATGAGCATCGTGGTCCACAAAAGATTCCACAGGATCCCAAGATTCTCTTCGTCGGCCGAGCGCGCTTTCTTTAGCGCATCGAGCGATTCCTCGAAGAGTCCCAGCTTTCGATACAGGACGCCTATTTCGTTTAGGACAGGGATCGAGTCTGGGTTTTGAACCAGCGCCGCTTTCAGGTGCGCCAACGCGGTAAAGGGTTTCGATATTTTTTGCAAGGCAAAAGACAGGTTGTAATGCATCGGCACGTCATCGGGCGCGCGCGAAAGCCCTTGTGTGAGGATGTGCACGGCTTTCGTGTACTGTTGGCGGTTGTTGTAGATGACGCCTAAACGGGCGTAAGGCGGAACGAAGTCGGCCCCGGATTGGATACAAGCTTTATAGCTGTCTTCAGCGCGGTCGTAATCGCCCGTCCGTAGAAAGATTTCTCCCATAGAGAACAGGGCGGGTAAAAAAGCGGGATCTTCTTCCACGACTTTCGAATAGACTTCCAAGGCGCTATCCACATCGTCTTGTTCTTCCAACAACCGCGCCAATTCCATCGCGAAATACGGATTTTTCGGGTTCTCGGTAACGATTTTACGCAAGACCGTCTCCGCTTGGCCTGGAAAGCCGGTCCGAAAGGCGTACAAAGCTTGATAAAAGTCTAGTCTCGCGTCGTGCGCTTTAACGAGATGAGGGAATCGGTCGAGAAAGGCCCTCGCTTCCTCTAAAAGTGCGCCCGCCTTGTCGAAAGCCTTCTCACTTAGGGCCGATTTCACGTTTTCGTACAAGAAAAAGAGGAAGTAGGAAGCGTAGTAGTCCAGAGTCCCCTCTTCCGATGTCGCACCTTTCGCCGTTCCCGCCTTTATCTGAGCCCGCAACCCCCTTAAGACCATCTCGGGCCTGACTTCCGAGGCGGGGCCTAATTCCACAAAATCTTCGAGCAACAAAGGCAGGCGAAGGGGTAAGTTCGAGCGTTTGGCCATTTCCGGTTTTATGGAAAGGTAAACGAGGAAGGTCTTCAATCGGTCTTCCCCTTTTCGTAAATTGACAATAACTGATCCACCTCGATCATCGTCAGCAAGATGTGACCGCTGTCCATCAGCAAGATCGACTTGGTTTCATTTCCATAGGTTAAATTGATGACCTTTCGTTCTTGGTCGGCGACCATTTTGATCTTTTTCATCGCGGCGTTCTCGGGAGAAAAAACGGCTTGTATGCGATCTTTCGTGACGAAAGCGTCCGCCCCGAGTGAGATGAGGAGATCGTTATCGGACTTCAAATCTCGACTCCTTTGAGGTATTTCGCCGCGTCTTCGGGAGGGGTCGGATTGATATAAAACCCGGAACCCCATTCGAATCCCGCGACCTTCGTCAAACGGGGTACGATTTCCAAATGCCAGTGAAAGGACTGCTTCGCCTCTCCCGTCGTGGGCGCGGTGTGCAACAGGAAGTTGTAGGGGGGATTGTCCAAGGACTTATAGATCCGCAAGAGCGATTTTTTCAACACCGTCGCGAACTCTTGCACCTGCACTTCTCCTATCTCTCCGAAATCGTGGCTGTGATTCTTCGGCAGAATCCAAGTCTCGAAAGGAAATCGTGAGGCGTACGGGTTGATCGAGATGAATTGGTCAGTTTCTTCAACGATCCGTACGCTCTCCATCCGTTCTTGATAGATGATATCGCAGAATACGCACCGTTCTTTGTATTGGAAATAGGTTTGGGCACCCGTCAGCTCTTCTTGCACGCGTTTGGGTACAATCGGAGTGGCGATGATCTGCGAGTGGGAGTGGGCGAGAGAGGCGCCGGCATCCCTTTTGTGGTTTTTAAAGATCAATATGTATTTTATACCCGGGTCTTTCGCCAACGCTTTGTATCTGGCTTTGTACGCCCAGATCATCTCTTCGATCTGTTTGCCTTCACAGGTCGCGATTGTGGCGTTGTGGTCCGGCGTTTCGATGACGATCTCGTGGTAACCGAAACCGGTCATCGCATCGTACATCCCGTGCCCATAGCGTTGCATCTTGAGATTTGGTTCTAGCGCCGGGAATTTGTTCGGCACGACACGGATCCACCAGCCGGGCAGGTTGGGTTGAGAATCCTTCGGCCTGAAGGCGAGGATTTCCGGCGGAGTCGTGTACTCGTTCCCGTAATCGAACGGGCAGAAGGCGCCCTTCGCTTCTTCGGGCGCTTTTCCAAAGTCCATCGGCCTTTTCGCCCTTTCCGTGGCGATGATGACCCATCGGTTCGTGATCGGATCCTTTCTTAGTTCTGGCATAGGGATATGCCCCCCTTTTTACAAAGCGCGCTTATTTTTAAGGCCTTCCGTGTATATGTAAACGTATTCTTTTGCAGACCGTTCCCAGGAGAAATCGTCCGTCATCGCGTTTTTAATGAGAGTCTCCCAAGACTCTTTGCGTCGGTAAAAGTAGAGAGCCCGAAAGATGCTGAGAAGCAGCTCGCTTTCTCTGTACTCGCTGAATCCGAATCCATTTCCCGTTTTCTCTTTTTCGTCGAATTCGATGATCGAGTCGGCTAACCCCCCCACGTAGTGAACGACCGGGATCGTACCGAAACGGAGACTGAACATTTGTCCCAAACCGCACGGTTCGTAACGCGAGGGCATTAAAAAGATATCCGACCCGGCGTAGATGAGGTTGGCCAAATCTATGTCGAATTTTAGGTTAGCGGAAACTTTCTTCGGGTTTTCAGCGGCCATTTCTTGTACGAGCTCTTCATATTCGGCGTCTCCGGTGCCGAGGACGACCAATTGCACATCTTGCATCAGGAAAAACGGGGTGATCTTCGACAGAATGTCCAGCCCTTTTTGGGCGACCAACCTCGAGATGAGGCCGAAAACCGGGACATCGGGATTCACTTCCAAACCCAAGCGCTCCTGGAGTAACCGTTTATTGCGAGCTTTACCCGATAGGTCGTTCGGGGTGAAAGCGTAAGGCACGAGATTCGTTTTGGTGGGATCGAAGATATCGTAGTCGATTCCATTCAAAATCCCGTATAAGGCGTCGCTGCGTATACTCAGAACGCCCTCGAGTTTTTCTCCAAAGGCTTTCGTTTGTATCTCTTGCGCGTAGCGAGGGCTGACAGTCGTAACGATGTCGGAGAATAAGACCCCGCCCTTCAAAAAATTGATTTCGCCGTAGAACTCCAGCGCGTCGACGTTGAACAGGTAATGCGGCAGACCGGCCATATTGAGGTACATGCTGGGAAACTTCCCTTGATACCCCAGGTTATGAATGGTAAAAACGGTGAGGGCCTTCTGAAACATCGGCTCCTCGCGAAGGAGCGTCTTTATATACACCGGGATGAGTCCCGATTGCCAGTCGTGGGCGTGGATGACGTCGTAGGATTTGCCTAAGACCCGAATGGCCTCCAGAGCCCCAACATTGAAAAAGATGGCCTGCTCTCCTTGGTCTTCGTAGCCATACACTTTCTCACCGGAAAAGAAATGGTCGTTGCCGATGAAGTACACGTTGACATCGGAATCGGGCAGGCGCGAACGGTATAATTGGACCTCCTGGATCGTTTGCATAAAAGGAACGGGGAAGGGGCTTCCGATTTTTTCTATGGAATAGCCGAAAGGTTTGGCGTTTTTGGATACCGCTCTGTGGTAAGGCATGTAAATGTCGATTTCCATAGGTTGCGAGCCCGAACGCGAGCTCAGGCGCTCCAAGTATTTTGGTAGGGATCCCAAGACGTCGGCTAATCCGCCGACTTTTACAAATGGGTAGACTTCGTAGGACATCATCGCGATTCTCATTTTCGATCACCCCTTTAGTAGGCTTCTCGTTTCTTCAGGTAATTGATAGGCACACGTATTTTTTCCAATATCTCCTTCACTTCGGAGACGTTATTTGAGTCAATTCTCAAATACACTTCCCGAAAGGCTTTTCCGCCCGTCGACAAATGCTCTTTTTTGTAAGTCAGTATCGAGAGAATGTTGATATTATAAAACGCGAGGAGGTCGACCAGGGTTTTCAGTTTGCCTGGCGTATCTTCCAACAATAAGGATATCGACATCCCGCCTTCGTCGAATGCCGCGACCTGGGTGAAAGCCTCCAGTATTTCGAAGATCGTGATGCACCCTAACAGACGCCTCTGGCTATCTAAAACGGGGACGAGCATCTCGTGGTTTTCCATGAGCAGAAGCGCGACGTCTTCGAGCGTATCGTCCTCTTCTACGAAAAACTCGGGGTTGCTGCTGTAATCGATCGCTTTTTCCGTTTTTTCCGCATCCTTAAAGTCTTCGTAGTGAAGGATTCCGAGATAAAACCCGCGCTCGTCAACCACCGGGAGAGAGTTGACGTCTTCGTTCGAAAAAAACTTCTTGACGTCTTTTGGGTGCATATCACCGACCAGTCTGGGTTTTTCACGGTTGTACCACTCTCTAACGAACACACCAAACACCCCCATCAGAAAGAGATCGTTTGTACCCGTCGGTTCGCGCTTATGCACAAGTCGCGCAGAAAAAGGCGTTTTTTCTCAGCCGATCGTCCTCAGATAGTTCATAATGCCTTTCGCGGCTGTTTTGCCGGCGCCCATCGCTTCGATGACCGTCGCGGCTCCCGTGACGATATCCCCACCCGCAAATACTCCCGGGACAGAGGTCATCAACGTTTCGGGATCGACTTCGATATACCCCCATCGATTCAGCCGAACCTCTTTGAAGCCTTCCGAAAGGATGCGGTGAGCGGATTGGCCGATCGCTTCGATAACGCAATCACATTCCAGGGTTTCCTCAACGCCAGGCAACGGAACGGGTTTGCGTCGCCCGGAGGCATCCGGCTCTCCCAATCCCATCTTTTGTATTCGCGCTCCTTTGACGCGAGAGTCCGAGTCAGGAAGGTATGCAATCGGGTTCGACAACCATAAGAATTCGACACCTTCTTCCATAGCATGGTGGTACTCTTCCCATCGCGCCGGCAGCTCCGTTTCAGTTCGGCGGTAGACGATCTTCACGGTCTGGGCGCCCAGCCGCAGTGCGCTCCTCGCGGCGTCCATCGCGACATTCCCGCCTCCGACGACAATTACGTTTTTCCCTATGGTGATCGGCGTATCCGCATGTGGGAACCGAAACGCTTTCATCAGGTTGACCCGTGTCAAAAATTCACTCGCCGAAAAAACACCGTTGAGGTTGGTTCCCGGGACATTCATAAACTTTGGCGCTCCCGCCCCGATTCCCAAAAAAATCGCCTGATACCGTTTTCGTATTTCCTCAAAAAAAATTGTTTTTCCGACTATAAAATCTGTACGAAGGACGACGTCCAGCTTCCGTATCCCCTCTATTTCAGCGCGGACGATCTCTTTGGGTAACCGGAACTCCGGGATACCATAGGTCAGCACTCCGCCCGGTTCGTGGAGCGCTTCGAACACTTCTACCGCGTAGCCGTTTTGCGCGAGTTCGGCGGCGACCGTCAGACCCGCGGGACCCGATCCGACAACCGCGATCCGCTCGGTATGGGTGAGTTCGACGGGCGCGGGAGAGAATCCGGCTTTCCGTTTCCAATCGGCGGTGAAACGCTCGAGCCTGCCAATGGCGACAGGTTCGGAGTTTTTAATCTTCCCGACGGTACAACGCTCTTCGCATTGTTTTTCTTGCGGGCACACCCGACCACAAATGGCCGGAAGTCGGTTGGTCGCGTAGAGTATCTCCCAAGAGCGCTCCAAATCCTTTTCTTGAATGGCTTTGATAAAACCCGGAATATCGATGGCGACGGGGCACCCTTGGATGCACGGGGCGTTTCGGCATTGGAGACAGCGGTCTGCTTCGGAGACGGCCTCTGTCAAAGAGTATCCGTCGTTGACCTCCAGAAAGTCTTTACGCCTTTCCTCCGGAGCGCGTTCGATCAATTTGGTCTTCTGTTTGGAACGGTTCAGCATACGCGGCCTCTCCTTCTCATCGAGAATGCAACTGGTTTTCTAACCGGCAATGGTGAAACGAATCCGCTTCCTCGGTTTTGAACTGTTTCTGCCGAAGGAGGAGGTTATCCCAGTCAACCAGCCTTCCGTCGAATTCGGGCCCATCGACGCACGCAAAAAACATTTCGTTCCCTACCAAGACGCGGCATCCGCCGCACATCCCGGTGCCGTCGACCATGATCGGGTTCAAAGAAGTCCAGAGCGGGAAATCCAATCGTTTGGCTATTTCAGAACACATCTTCATCATAATCGTGGGCCCAACAGCCCAGCCCACATCGTAGGCGCCGGTGTTGGCGACGAGGTCGTTCATCGCGTCCGTCACGAAGCCCTTGCGTCCTTCGGATCCATCGTCAGTGCAGAGGACCAGGCGGTGAGCGATCGGTTTGAACTCGTCTTTCAAAATGAGTAAGTCTCGGGTTCGAGCCCCTAGAACGACGGTCACGTCGTTCCCGGCATGATATAAGCTCCCGGCGATCGGTAGAATCGCGGCGATTCCGACACCGCCCCCAATCACCAACACCTTCTTTCCTTCGACGACTTCGGACGGCTTCCCGAGGGGGCCTGCGAGGTTCAGCACCTGGTCTCCAGGCTTCAGAAGGCTCAGCTTATGGGTTGAAGTGCCAACCACTTGGAAGATTAGGCGGACGGCTCGCTTTTTCGCCTCCGTTTGTGCAATCGTTAACGGGATACGCTCACCCTCCTCGTCGGCTCTGATCATTACGAATTGGCCGGCTTTCGCGTTTCGTGAGATCAAGGCCGCAGAGCCTTCTTCGGAAGTGGAAACGACGGTCATATCGTATATTTTTGGCGCGATTTTCGTTATGGTCGATACGATCTCTTGGGGTGGTTTGATCGGTGAGGTCATCCTTTCTCTCCTTATGTCAATCTATTGGCATAGGTTTGCTGTCGGATGATCTGCGCGCAGCGGGGGCAGATATCCGGGTGAATCTGATCTTCTCCAATCTTGAGGTCATACTTCCAACACCTTTGGCATTTCGCTCCCTGAGCGCGTTGTACACCGATCTCAAGAGGCGAATCCGCGTTTTCGACGAAGGTGGTCTTGCATTCTGAGACGATGAAAAAATCGCTTAAAAACGCGTGTTCTTCTTGAAGCAATCGATAGAGTTCGGGATCTTTCACAGAGATGGATACGGAAGCGTCCAAAGAATGGCCGATGACGCCTGCCGTACGTACTGATTCCAAAGAAGCGTTCACGCGTTCGCGAAGCTCCAGCAACCGTTCCCATTTTTGATTGAGTGTCAGACCGTTAGAGCCGATGTGATTTCCTTTCCACTCCGGATGTCGGATCGGCCAAGATTCTGCTTGGATCGTTTTTTTCTGTTTCAACGCCGCCGGGAAGAATTGGTAAACCTCCTCGCTGGTGAAGGTCAAGATCGGGGCTAATAGGAGCGTGAGCGTTTTCAAAATTTCTAGCAGAACGGTTTGCCCACTTTTTCTCACGGGGGAGTCTTTGCCCTCCACGTAGAGGCGGTCTTTCAGAATATCGAGGTAGACGGCGCTCAGGTCCGAAATCACGAACTTGTTGATCGTTTGAATGCCCTTGTAAAACTCGAAGGTATCGAACGACTCAGTTACCGTCTCCACAAGATCGTTCAATCGCGAAAGCGCCCAGCGATCAAAAGAGCTGAGTCGGTCGTATGGAACCGTTTCCCTTTCCGGCACGAAATCGGAGAGGTTGCCTAAAAGGAAACGCATCGTGTTGCGTATCTTTTTATAGACATCCACCTGCTGGAGAATGATGTCCATAGACAGGTTGATATCGTTTCGGTAATCAGCCGTCGCGGTCCAAAGTCTGAGAATTTCGGCGCCATATTTGTCGTATACTTCGTGAGGTACGATGACATTTCCGAGGGATTTGCTCATCTTTATCCCTTTGCCATCCCGTATGAACCCGTGAGTGACGACTTCTTTGTAGGGCGCAATCCCTCTTTTTGCGACGGATAGGAACAGCGAAGACTGAAACCAGCCTCGGTGTTGGTCGCTTCCCTCGAGATAGAGTTCGGCGGGGAACCCCAATTCCGGATCTGCCGCCATAACCGACTCGAAGGAAGAGCCCGAGTCTATCCACACATCCAATATATCTTCTTCTTTTTTTAGGTTTTTACCTCCGCAATACGGGCAACGAAACCCTTCCGGAAGTAGGCTTTCGGGCGGTTGCTCGAACCAAACGTCCGTTCCTTCCCTCTCGACGATCGGAATCAGGTGGGAGATGGTCTCCTCAGTCATCACCGTATTTCCGCATGATTGGCAAAAGAACGCCGGGATTGGGATTCCCCAAACCCGCTGGCGCGAAATGCACCAATCCGGCCGATCTCGGACCATCGCTAGAATGCGGTTTTTTCCCCAATCGGGGACCCAGTGGACATGGTCAATTTGATCTAGGGCTTTTTCGCGTAGATCGTCGCCGTCCACCCGAATGAACCACTGTTCGGTGGCGCGGAACAGAACGGGCTTTTTGCACCGCCAGCAATGAGGGTATGGGTGCTTATATTTTTCCGACCATATCAGATGACCGGACTCCTTCAGGTGCTGAACGATGGCCGGATTAGCGGAGAAGATGAACTGGCCTTCGTAGTCCTTCACGTCCTCGGTGAACTTTCCCTGAGAATTCACTGGAGAATATATATCCAGCCCGTATTTTAAACCCGTCAGATAATCTTCCTGTCCGTGTCCAGGGGCGGTGTGAACGCACCCGGAGCCGGTTTCAAGATCGACGTAATCGGCGAGAACGATCAGAGAATCGCGGTCGATGAAGGGGTGGCGGGCGCGCTTGTTTTCTAGTTGCGTGCCTTTAACCGTCCGGAGGACACGATACCGAGATCGATTTGTCTTTTTCATCAACGGCTCGACGAGTTTTTCGGCCAGCACCCACGTTTCTCCATCTATGTCCACGTAAGCGTAGTCGAAATCGGGGTGTACCGCAATCGCGAGGTTAGCGGGTAGTGTCCAAGGGGTGGTCGTCCAGATGACGATATAGGTGTTCTCCGCACCTTCGAGAGCAAACTTCACGTAGATAGAGTCGGAAGTGTCTTCCGCGTACTCGATTTCGGCTTCGGCGAGCGCTGTTTCACAACTGTAACACCAATGAACCACCTTTTTGCTGCGATAGACGTTTCCTTTTTTCACCAGTTCTCGGAAAACCTCATACACCCCGGCTTCATAAGCGGGAAGAAAGGTAAGATAGGGGTCGGCCCACTTCCCGCGTATGCCCAGACGGATAAACTCTTCCCTCTGCAAGTCTACGTACTTTTTCGCGTACGCTTGACAGGCTTTCCGTATTTCCATCTTATCCATCTTTTTGCTTTTGTCGCCAAGTTCGGTGAACACGCGGTGCTCGATCGGTAACCCGTGCGTGTCCCATCCGGGTTTGAAAGGCGATTGATAGCCCTGCATCGTCCAATACTTGACGATACAGTCTTTTAAAATTTTGTTGAGCGCGGTTCCCACGTGGATTTCTCCATTCGCGTAAGGCGGGCCGTCGTGCAAGACCTTCTTCGGGGAATTCGCCCGTTCTTCGGAGATATAGGCCTCCAGGCCGATCTCTTGCCAATAACGGAGAATTTCGGGTTCTTTTTGCGGAAGGTTAGCCCGCATCGGAAAACTCGTTTTAGGCAACTGCAGCGTATCCTTGTATTCCATAGTCTATTCTATTCCTCCCGTCGGTTTAGAAAACACGAGACCTAACGAACAGATTAAGCGTTCGTTGCGTTCAGCAGTTCCTTGATCGTGCTCTTCAGTTCCAAGAAATTTGAGCTTTTTACGATATAGGCGTCGGCCGCCCAAGAAGACAGATCGGATTTGTAGTGGCTGTAGGCGGTGAGAAGTATGATGCGAACGGGGATTTTCCGCTCGCGCAAGAGGCCAGCCAACTCCAATCCGGACATATCGGGCATCTCTATATCAATGGTCACCAGATCGTAGGATCCCTCTTCGAATTTTCGAAGGCACTCCGATCCGTTCGCGGCCGTATCGACGAGGTACCCTTCATCGCTGAGCTCCTCGGAGATTAAAAACCGCATATTGTCTTCGTCTTCGACAACCATAATCCTTGGTTTTTCCATGTCATTCCTCCTATTCTCATAGGTATTTAAAACTTTTCGACTAAGTCGTTCCGATTGGATGGTTCTCTATCGGCAATTGAACGACAAACACCGTTTCTTTGACCTTTTGATCCCCCACTCCATGGATAAAAATTTTCCCGCCATGCTCTTCCTCGATTATTTTTTTCGAGATCGGCAGTCCTAAACCGGTACCTGTGACCTTGGTCGTAAAAAAGGGAGAGAAAAGGTTTTTGACAACGGATTCGGAAATCTTTTCCCCATCGTTTTTTATCTCACAATAATAATAGGCATCTTGACGGTATCCGTTGATGCTGACGAACGTCACGCCCGCTTCCAAAGCGTTTTGGATCAGGTTAATCAAGGCTTGTTTAATACGGCGCTTGTCTCCAAAAAGCATTTCACCCGCGATGTCCGTTGTCAAACGTATCCCCTTCTCCTCCGCCTTGTCTTGATAGAGGATTCGTAGGTCTTCGATCACATCGCTTATGTTGAATTCCACGAATTCCAAACGCTGCCTAGGCCGGCTGAATTCCAATATCTCTTCGACGATACCTTCCAAACGTTCGACTTCGGAATTGAGGATGGCGAGGTATCGAAGGGATTTTTCCTTCATCTCCGTTTCGATGGAATTGATCAATCGGTTGGCGAAACCGCCGATGACAGACAAAGGGTTCCGTATCTCATGGGCAACGCGCGCGGACATTTCTCCCAGGGAAGCCAGCTTTTCTTGACGATGGATTTCGTCCTCCAAAAGTTTCTTTTGGGTGACATCGTCAAACATAATGATGATACCCTCGATTCTGGCCATCTCCAGGGAACGTAACGGAGTGAACTTGATATCGAGGTATTGTTTGCTCTCCTTCCCCGAATACTCGTATTTCGTCAACAAGATCGTGTTCTTCACTTCATAGACGCGATCCGCGACATTGAGCAGGTCGAAAACGGCGGGGCCCAGCATATCGAAGCCCATTCCGAGGACCTGTTCCTTCGCTCTTTGGAAAAGCGTTTCCGCTCGACGATTCCATTCGCGGATCTTGTTTTCCCGGTCCAACACAACGATGGCCACATCCAAACTTTCTAGAATACTCTGCGAGAACTCGCGGTGGTAGTTGAGAAGCGAGGTTTGGCGTTCGAGGGTCAACGTTTTCGCCCGAAGCTCGTCATAATTGAGCACGTTCTCGAGGGCTAAGCCGGCGTTATCCGCGAATATTTTCAAACTCTCGATCAAGTGGGGTTTCACCACACGTTGAGAAGAGAAATGATCGACGATCAAAACCGCGACGGTTTCTAGTCTTCCGACGAGCGGAACGACGATGAAGTGGTCCGTCTCCAGCAAGTTTTTCAATTCACGATACTCGTTACCCCACTCCCGGATCATCTCCGGAGTAACTTGGACGATTTTTTTGCGTAAGACCGCTTTTTCAAAGATGGCGTGGCTTTTGTAGGGAAAGACGCGATTCCGAAGTTTGTCCGACTCATACTCCTTTAGGTCGGTCATAATCGCCTTCTCTCTCAAATGCTGAGAAAGGTTGCCATATTTGCCCGTGGCCGAACCGCTTCCTCGCGTTCCCTCTTGTTCGCGGCGGGCCATCCAATAGCGAGGGATCAACGTTTGACTCTTTATATCTTTGGCGAGAAGCATCGCGCGGTCGAACCCCAGCCCGGCGTATTCGGTGGCTCCTAACAGCAGGATCGTATAGATGTTCTGTATATCATAGCTTTCACGCATTGCGCGGTTGATAGCGGTGATGTTTTTTAGGAGGTTAACCTGCTCTTTTTGCGTTTCGAGCAAACTTTCGTTGGAGGCGCTCAATTCGCTGAGTTCCTTGTAATCTTTGGATAGCTGGTTGTAGTATGTCATTTTGGAAACGATCAAAGAGATACGCGCGGCGAAGTCCTCCAACAAAGCCAAGTCAAACTCGTCGAAGTGTTTGTAGGGTCGGTAGAGCTCTTGGTCTTTGCGGTTGATCAAGATGATGACACCGAAGATCTCGTTTTCGTGGAAGAGTGGGACCGCTATCGACGATTTAATGTCGACAGCCAGCATATCCAGGGCTGCGCGCGGGTCTTTCTTCACGGAGATGGACAGCATCGGCTTCTTATGTTTATAGCACCATCCCACCATACCGTGCCCGACTGGAATCGTGCGTTTTAACAGTTGGTTCTCGTTTAAGCCGTACCAGTAGCCGATCTCCAGATCCCCCTCGGCATTAGCCAACCAGATCGAACCGTTTTCCACATTGAGCACGTCGCACGTCATTTTAAGCGAGCGTTCATAGAGTTCGGAGATGGCCTCGGTTTTTGTCACGACGTCGCTCAATCGCGTTAAGCCGAGCAACTTCCCCACGTTTTCGTAGAGCAAGCGATTCTCGATGGACAAGCGGATGATCTTCCCCAGAATACGAAAGAAATCATAATTCTTTATATCCAGGGCCTGAAGCTTTTCCGGAGACTCATCCCCCAAAAAGATGAGGCTGTCTAAGAGGCCGTCATCGAGGATCGGACAAATTAGTAGGTTTTCTGATTCGAATTTACGATTTTCGTCTTCTAGCGCCTTTTTTTCCAAGAAGACGGACGAGCCGCGTTTTAGGTCTTGGATAGAAGGGACTTGGAATTCTTTGATCTTGAACTGCTTAACGAAACGTCGATCCAGAATCGAAGTGCCTATCAATCGGAAGGCGAGTTTTTCTTTCTCGTATACGAAGATCGAACACTCCTGGACATTCAACAAAGCCCCGATTTCTTCAGCGAGCAGGTTGACGCCTTCATCGGAGTGAACGATATCGAGGTTGAGTAGGGTATGGATGATTTTGATCATTCGATTCTGTTGATTCAATTTTCCCCTGTTCCCTTCGGTAGCAGTCTATTACCACGGTTTCGGCGCTTCCTAAAATTATACCATTTTTTCGCTGAAATAGGAAGAGAGGCCAACTGCAAAAAACGGTCGCGCGCCAAGTGATGAGGTGCTATCAAGAAAAAAGGCCAGAATCGACCGGACGCTTTTTATGTCGTTGTAGTCATCGCGTCGTAAGCGCCTCTTCTTTTCGTGGGGGCGCGATACGCTTTTGAGGGAGGGCATCGCGGCGTAAGCGCCCCTTCTTTTCGCGACGGCGCGATACCCCTTTCATTCGTTCAAAAGATCAAAAAACAGGGTTCGCACAGAGGTCACAGAGAACACGGAGGAAAAAATGGCAAGGGGCAGGTTTCTCTCGGAAAAAGAAAAGATATGCCGGACTAAAGTCCGGCGTTCCCAGGGCGTTCCCAAGCGCAGCACCGCGGAGTAAAAAGACAAAAGGGGGATCGCGGGGTCGTAAAAAACACTTACCCCGCGATTACCCCACGGGCATCGCGGCGTAAGCGCCCCTTCTTTTCGCGACGGCGCGATACCCCTTTCATTCGTTCAAAAGATCAAAAAACAGGGTTCGCACAGAGGTCACAGAGAACACGGAGGAAAAAATGGCAAGGGGCAGGTTTCTCTCGGAAAAAGAAAAGATATGCCGGACTAAAGTCCGGCGTTCCCAGGGCGTTCCCAAGCGCAGCACCGCGGAGTAAAAAGACAAAAGGGGGATCGCGGGGTCGTAAAAAACACTTACCCCGCGATTACCCCACGGGCATCGCGGCGTAAGCGTCCTTTCTTTTCGCGACGGCGCGATACCCCTTTCATCCGTTCAAAAGATCAAAAAACAGGGTTCGCACAGAGGTCACAGAGAACACGGAGGAAAACAGGCAAGGGACCGCGTTCTCCCTGAAAGAGAAAAGACCTGCCGAACTAAAGTTCGGCGTTCCCATTTTGGTGTACCGCGATGTTATACCCACAAAACGGTTGACCTACCTTCTTTAGTGTGCTATAATACCCTCGCTTTTTAGTTCGCTGGGGCCGTAGCTCAATTGGGAGAGCGCTACCTTCGCAAGGTAGAAGCCGTGGGTTCGAATCCCATCGGCTCCACCAAGATGCCGAGATGGCGGAACCGGCAGACGCACCGGTCTCAAAAACCGGCGAGGTTGATCCCTCATGAGGGTTCGAGTCCCTCTCTCGGCACCAAATACCCGACTAGGTCGGGTTTTTTCTTTTCGTTGCGTGGTTCTTTCGAAATGTGTTATACTTCGAGCAAGGAGTGGTAAGGGGCGATTTGCTCGTCTTTTTTGAACTTTATTCCTTTTTTTCCAGTCTTATAAACGAGGGGGTTCGAGGTTGCTTTCCCGAAAAAAACGGGGTAAGAGGCCGTTAGACACAGAAAGAAACGGCGACAACCTTTTTGTTTGCGCTCTTAGAGAAAAGCGAACTTGGGCTTACGAGAAGCTCTACGACGAGTATGCCGGCTTAATCGGGTCCATCGCGAAGTCCTATTTGAACGTAGATGATGTGGACGATGTCATCCAAGAAGTGTTCTTACGGGTCTATAAAAGCATTAAGCAATTTAAAGGTGACTCCACTTTTTCTACTTGGCTTTACAGGATCGCGGTGAACGTATGCAAGGATCAATTGAAAAAGTACGCAAAACGATCCGAGACGATGACCGATTTCGATTCAGAAGAACCGGGCCAGCTCGAGCCTGTAGCAGACCATAATGTAGAGATCGCGGTAGAGAAACAATTCGATTCTGAAGATATGGAGGCCATCCTCAAACGGCTATCGGCGGAAGATCAAGAGCTGATTCGACTGAGAGACGTACAGGATTTGGAATATGAAGAGATAGCGAGTATCGTCGAAAAACCTCTTGGGACCGTAAAAAGCAAGATCCATTATGCTCGAAAACGACTGAAAAAGTTATTGACAACCTACTATGGATTGCGGGAAGAAGAGAATCAGGGAGGAGAATAATGAATTGTAAGCTCGTTCGTGAAGAGTATATGGACCGGTATCTCGATAAGGAGTTGACATTCGAAGAGATCAAAGAACTCAAAGCGCATTTGGAAGGTTGTCCTCAGTGTCAAAAGGCCTTTTCCACCTATAAAACCTTCATACAAATGCAGAAAGCGCGGATATCCTTCTCTCCCAGCGCTCACGGCAAGCAAAAGCTAGTCAAAAGAATACGACAGAAAAAGCTGCTGCCTTACCAATTGGCCGGTTCCGTTGCCGTCGCCTTCTTATGCTTTTTCGCCGTGACAGCCTTCATCGAATCCCGGATCATCAACCAAAGGTTTGAGAAAATCCTAAGCACTACGATTCATTCGATCACTCCCACTTCCAACGCTTCGATGACGATTTCGGGAACTCCTCGAAATGACAAGAAGTCCATCTCACCGCAAGATTACGTAGATCCCGAAAGAATACTATACATCGTCAATGATGGTGACTAGGTTTCAAAAAGCCGCACATCCTCTGGGATGCCGTATGGGGAAGGGTAGATCTCTTCTCCTGTTCGGCATTTTTTTTTATTTTTTAACGCTTACCTCGTCGCTTTATGGATTTCAGATCACCGGCGCGACCTCTCCGGACTCATCGGGGAATGCGCATGAGTACATCGCGGGCCTATTGAAAGCCTACGAGTCCCAAAGTGTTCAGGGCACCCGTATTTTTTTAGAAAGCGGTTCAAAAAACCGGTTTCGCTATGAATACTTCATACGGTCTGCAGACCAAAAGATCGTGACCTTGAAGATGCCCTTTGAAGTAACCTGGTTTCGCTTCGAAGACGAGGGCTACCTCGTGCAAAACGGAACGAAGACGAAGGTGGATGTTCCTTTGAAAGACCTCGAAGACCTTCTGATCGAAAAATTGAAGAGCTGTCCGATCACATTCAGCGTTTCAGAGGTTCTTTATACGGGACTGCCGGCCTCTTTTGTCGTGATCAACCTGCCAGACCACAGTCAATACCGCTTGATCCTAATGCGCGACAGTTACCAATTCATCAAGATCGAATATGAGAAGGCGGATTCTCTTTCGATCATGCTCTATGAGCATCTCTTTCCGTATGAGAGAGAAGTCTTTTCGGAAGATATGAACTTCTACAGGAGTTTACCCTTTTGGGATGATGGCACGAAAACCACTGACGCGAGCATCGCAAACTCGGATGGCTTAGGAGAAGGAAATGCTGGGCCTCTTTCCGCGCACGGCGCGCTCTACTACGATTTTGAAAGGTTCATCACACATCTGGTAAGGTTTTACACCCTTGCTAACATCGAGGCGCAAGAACATCCGGGGTACTCCGTCCTGATGGTCAAACTGGAATTAGAGGGCGATGCGGCGCCGGTTGCCCTTCTATTGTTTCGATCCAAAGATCCCCGAAACCCTTCCCGAATCCCTGAAGCCCTCCTTGGCACCATACCATCCGATTACGAGATAGCCCACACGGAAGTCGGCCGATATACGATCTATGTCTTTGGAGAAGCAGAAAAGGCGCGTTTGGAATCCATTCTTGACGGACTTGCCGGGCAGGCCGCCGAAGAAGACTAGCTGTCTATTCGGACCGATTCAGCCGGAAAGAATAGGGCAACAATCCGTCTACCGTTGTGTCCATACGGTCTCCTTGCGGGTTTACCAGGATCACCGGGAAATCACCAAACTCGCTCAAGAATTGGCGACAAGCCCCGCATGGAGAAGAGGGCGGGTTTGTGTTGGTCGCCACGACTATACAGTCGAAGGCCCTGTCTCCTGCGCTCACGGCGCTAACGACGGCGGACCGCTCGGCGCATATCGAGAGGCCATAAGACGCGTTTTCAACGTTCGTACCGACATACACCTTTCCAGATTTTGAGAGCAAAGCCGCGCCCACCGCAAAATGAGAGTAGGGGGAATAGCTCTTCTTCATCACTTGAATCGCTTTTTTTATCAAATTTTCGACCGTAACGATTCGTTTTTCCACAATCCATCCTTTCTTCACCCGTTTAGAAAGAGGTATTCTGGACGGGCGACTAGATCTATTTGATTATTTTGAACCTTATTTTTTCGATTTTACTTCTGCTCGCGGCGAGAATCTTGAAATGGAAGCCGTTCACCTGCATCTCCTCTCCGACCTTCGGAACCCGTTCAAACCTCTCCAGAAGATAACCTCCGAGGGTTTCAAACTCCGTGTCTGGAAAGTCGATGTCGAGTTCGCGCTCGATATCGTTGATCGGCACCTTTGAGTCTATGATGTATTCAAAATCGGAGGTCTTTCTAACCCCGGTGTTTTCGCCTTCGTCGAACTCGTCCATAATCTCGCCCATGACCTGTTCGATGATATCCTCGATGGTCACCAAACCTTCGGTGCCCCCGTACTCATCTACGATGACGGCCAGGTGGACCAAATTTAGTTTGAAATCCTGGAGCAAGGCGTTGATCTTTTTCGTTTCCGGGATAAAGAATGGCGGATGCATAATCTCCTTGACCTTCATCTTGGGCAGGACCTCATATCCTCTCTCGTGAAGCGTTTTAAGGATATCTTTCGCGTATACAACGCCGATGATATTGTCCACGTTGTCCCTGAACACGGGAAACCGTGAGAAACCCTCCTCTTGTATCGTTTTTATCGCATCTTGGAGCGTTTTATTCTCTTCGAGAACGACCATATCGACACGCGGGACCATGATCTCCCTGACCGTTGTTTCTTTCATTTCGAGCGCGCCGGTTAGCATTTTTCTTTCTTCCAGTTCGATCGCTCCTTCCTTTTCCCCGACACTCATAACTGAGAGAATGTCATCTTCTGTGATGAACGGGGGTTCTTGAACCTTCTTGCCGCCGAGGATACGGATAAAAAAATTGCTGATCGCGACTAAAAGAAAGACAAGGGGTGAAAGTACGTAACTGGCGAAAGAAATGAACGAAATGCAGCGATGAAAGATCCGTTCGGCGCGCTGCGTCGAAAAAATCTTCGGGGTAATCTCACCGAAGATGAGGATGACGAAGGTCATCACGCCGGTTGAAATCGCAGCCGCCGTGCTCGCGTTTCCTGGAGGAAGCCAGCGAAGGACGATCAGTGTAGAAAGCGACGAGGCGAAAATGTTGACGAAATTGTTGAGGACCAGAATGGTCGTGAGCAACTGATTCGGTTTATGCAAAGCCGTATGGATCACTTTCTTCTTCTCTGCATTATCCGTTTGGTCCAGCATACTCTTGAGCTTCAATTTGCTCATCGAAGATAACGCGGTCTCAGAACTGGAGAAAAAAGCGGAAAAACCAAGTAAAACGAACAGGAGCAGGATCTCAAAAGCTAACGAGCTATAACTCAGAGGTTCAGGTTCCACGAAAAAAAACACCTTCCTTATGTATTGATGATGAGACGGAGATCCCCAGACGTATCTTCTATAAAATCCCTATGATAGGAGACCAGGGCTCTCAATAGAATAGACCGGTTCTCATCAAGGTAAAAGGCCGACTCGCGCAAACCGATCTTAGGGGTGAAGTATAGAGCGTTACCATATGGATCGGCGCAAACGCCTTTCGTATAGCCCACACAGTCGCTTCCCGCGTCCTAAGCGCGAAAAAGCCGAGAGGATCAGACCAGATTATAACATACAAAACAGGAGAAAGAAATAGAATCGCTTTCCCTTTCCCTTTTCCTTATTTATGTTAGAATAGCCGCGATTATCGGCGAAGGCGTTCGGGAGAGGGTGTCGGAGATGGTAAACGCCTTTTTTTCCAAGATATATTTCCCGCTTGTCGTTTTGCTTTTCGTCTACGTTCTCATTGCGGTGCGACGGATCGGGTCTATACGCATTAAACCCTGGAAGGTGATGCTTGGCGGAGCGGTGGCGGTCTTGATCACGGGACAGATATCGCCTATGGAGGCGGTAAGGGCGGTCAACTACGACGTGATCGTCTTTCTTTTCGGGATGTTCATCGTCGGGGAGGCCTTTGGCGCCAGCGGGTATATGAACCATTTTTCCTTCCGGTTTTTCAGCAAAGCTAAAACCTATGATCAATTATTGCTCTATATCATATTTTCGATGGGTTTACTCTCTCCGTTTTTTATCAACGACACGATGGTGATCGTCGCGACTCCTATGCTTATAATCTTGGGAAGAAAACTGGACCTTTCCCCGAAGCCCCTCCTACTCGCGATGGCCTTCGCGGTGACCACGGGAAGCGTCTTCAGCCCGATCGGGAACCCGCAAAACCTATTGGTGGCCTTGAATGGGGGGATTCAGAACCCATTCGTCACGTTCTTTCGCTATCTGACGATTCCGACCCTGCTCAACCTCTTCGCCGTCTACGTCTTCATCAAAGCTATCTACAGGAAGAAAGGGGTAAATTTGCGGATGGAAAGCGTTTCCGAAGAGATCAAAGATGCGCATTTGGCGAAGCTATCTGCGATATCTTTCTATCTGACGTTCCTTTTAATCATCCTTAAAGTCGTTACCGTACTCTTCGGGTTTGGAGACCAGTTTCGGTTGACCTACATCGCCATTCTGGCCTGCCTACCTATCGTATTATTGAGTCCGAAACGCTGGCAGATTTTGCGGCACATCGATTGGCGAACCCTCGTTTTTTTCCCTTCGATGTTTATCCTGATGCAAAGCGTGTGGAACACCGGGGTCTTTCAAGAGATGGTCAGGCATTTCGATGCGGGGGCGATTCCGACGATCCTCCTCCTCAGCGCGGGAACCAGCCAATTCATCTCCAACGTGCCCTTCGTATCGCTCTATTTACCCCTGCTCCTCCTGTTAAACGCTGAAACGAAAGCGCTGACCGCGTTAGCCGCGGGGAGCACGATAGCGGGAAATTTGATGATCTTAGGAGCGGCGAGCAACATTATCATCCTACAAAGCGCGGAAAAAAAGGGAGAAATCATCTCATTTTGGGATTTTTCGAAAGTCGGGATCCCCTTAACAACCTTTCAACTCTTCTTCTACTGGTGTTTTCTCCGATAGGAACGTCCCTCCGGGAACTTCCGGAAACGCCGGACTTTAGTCCGGCATGTCTGTGTTTCTTGGGAGCGCATCGGGAACTTCTGGGAGCGCCGGACTTTAGTCCGGCATGTTTTGGTTTCTCGAGAGCGCATCGGGAACTTCTGGGAACGCCGAACATCGGTTCGGAATGGCTTTTTGGCGCGCCCTGAAGGCGTTCACGGGAATCATTCCTCCGTGTCCTCCGTAGGCTCCGTGAGAAACCTTTTAGTCCTTTTTTAGACTACATATCCCGAGGGGCGCCCATCAAGCGCGACTCCTATATCGTGTTATAATCAATAGTGGAATTACCGTTAGGGGGTAGCTAATGAAAAAGAAGCTCTTTGTTCTATTTTGTATTCTTTTAACCGGCATAACCTTTAGTTTGACGAGAAATGGTGTAGAGCTCGTCTATTCCTATGAAAACTTGGCGCCCACGAATTTAGTTGGCGAGCAAATAACGCCGGACTATGCGCAAGTCGTGAGGGTGGTTGACGGAGATACCATCAAGGTGAAATTACCCACAGGAACGGAAACGGTCCGGTTGATCGGGGTGGACACACCGGAGACCGTACACCCCACGAAAGCGGTTGAGGCCTATGGACAAGAGGCCTCCGAGTTCCTAAAAAGCCTATGCGAAACTGACCAAGACGTCTATCTGAGCTACGATTGGGATCACAGAGATGTGTACAAAAGGCTATTGGGGTATCTCTGGATAATAGGCGACGACGGAGAGTGGGTATTGGCGAACCTCGCCATTGTCGAAAACGGATTTGGGTATGCCTATCTACAATATACTTTCCGTAAGGATTATATGGAGATTTTTGCTAAGGCCCAGGAAAAAGCGCAAGAAAAGGGATATGGGCTTTGGAGCGAAACTCCCGCTCCCTCAGCGGGTACGGTGAAGCAGGGAGACTCCAAAAGTACCGTTGAGCCTGATCCTCAAAAGGGCCGTTATATAGGAAACGTCAAATCGAAAGTGCTCCACGATTTGGATTGCGGTTCCCTACCTGCCGAGAGTAATAGGATATATTTCCAAACCTACGTAGAGGCGATCAAAGCGGGTTATAAACCCTGCAGCAAGTGCAAACCTTCGATACTCAAGTATTGGGTCCAGGAACTCGCCTCCATTTTTGATTTTCTATTTTGAACGCCTACACGAAAGTTTCGCTAGAAGCGCCGAACTTTTATTTTACTCGGTTCTTTGGGAACCCTTGCGAACGCCGTACTTTAGCGCGGTACGGGTTCCTGAGAGGAAAAAACGGGGTTCGCACAGAGAACATGGAGGGCACAAAGGAAAGATTAGAACACATCTGAGAGCGCCTGGGAACGCCAAACTTTAGTTTGGCATGGGTTCTTGAGAAGAAAAAAAGGGTTCGCACAGAGAACACGGAGAACACAAAGGAAAGATTAGAACACATCTGAGACCGCCTGGGAACGTTGAACTTAAGTTTGGGATGGTTTCCTGAGAGGAAAAAAATGGGGTTCGCACAGAGAACACAGAGGACGCAAAAGAGAGATTAGAACACATCTGAGAGCTCTGGGAACGTTCCCAAGCGCAGCATCGCGGCGTAAGCGCTCTTTTTTCTCGCGACGGCGCGATACGGTTTTTAAAGAAAGAAGGCGGAGCACACGTTTCTGTGGAATAGAAACGCCGCACTTTTGTGCGGCGTGGGTTCATTGTTCTCTCTGTGTCCTCCGTTCGAAACCTTTTTTCAAGACCTGCCAACTTAAAAGTTGGCGTTCCCAGGGCGTTTCTCTGTGTTCTCTCCGTGCTCTCTGTGTACTCTGTGCGAAACTATCTTTTGGTCTTGAAAAGACCTGCCAACTTAAAAGTTGGCGCTCCCAGGCTTTCCCAGGGCGTTTCTCTGTGTTTTCTCCGTGCTCTCTGCGTGCTCTGTGTGAAACTATCTTTTGGTTTTGAAAAGACCTGCCAACTTGAAAGTTGGCGTTCCCAGGCTTTCCCAGGGCGTTTCTCAGTGTTCTCTCCGTGCCCTCTGCGTACTCTGTGCGAAACTATCTTTTGGTTTTGAAAAGACCTGCCAACTTGAAAGTTGGCGTTCCCAATAGGGCTTCACTGAGA
>MWEM01000009.1 GCA_002071085.1 Thermotogota bacterium ADurb.Bin062
TGTGATGGACACTCACACACATAAATCGAGAGCGGTACATCTCTGACTCCACGGCGCCTTCTCTTGACCCTACGTTCGGCAGCTTTTTAAAAGAAAAGATGGTTTCGCACGGAGAACACAGAGGGCACCGAGAGAACATACATCGCGGCGTAAGCGCCCCTTCTTTTTGCGACGGCGCGATATGCATTTGTACAGGGGGATCGCGGGGTCCCTTCGGTTACCCCGCGATTACCCTAGGGCGCGATACGCATTTGTACAAATCTTGAAAAAGAGGGTTCGCACGGAGGGCACAGAGAACACAGAGAAAAGACTGAAGAAAGCTCGGGGGGCCGACTTCCAGTCGGCCTGTCTCTTTGGGATGACCCTAGGAACGCTAACTTTTAAGTTGGCATGTCTTAGGTTTTTGGGAAGTCATCGCGGCGTAAGCGCTTCTTCTTTTCGCGACGGCGCGATACGCTTTTGTACAAATCTTGAAAAACAGGGTTCGCACGGAGGGCACAGAGGGCACGGAGAAAACATCGAACACGTGCCGAGCAAAAGTTCGACGTTTTCAGACGTGCCGCGTAAAGAAGAGATAGATTTACGATATCTTAAACTGTTCCAACGCCTCTTTCACGGAAATGGACAACGCGTTGAGCTCCTCGCTGGAAGCGCTCACGTTTTGCGCGTACTGATCTTGCCGGTTGATCGCTTCCACCATCTGTTTCATATTGCTCAAAATCTCTTTCACGCCTTTGGCGGCTGTCGCGATGGAACTGCCTATCTCATCTGTCGCTCCGCTCTGCTCTGCCGAGTTCGCCGCGACTTTCTCGATCATCCGGTCCATCTCTTCGATTTTTTCTCTGATGTATGTGAATTCAGCCGCCGCGCGCTCGGTTCGCTGAACAACGGTGTCCGCGAAGGTAACGGCGTCTTGGATCGACGTGCTGGCCTGGCCCGTTTCCTGTTCGATTTGTTTTAGGATACGTGAGATATCCACAGCGGCTTTTCGACTCTCTTCGGCGAGTTTCCGTATCTCATCGGCCACCACCGCGAACCCCCTGCCGACATCTCCTGCCCTGGCCGCCTCGATCGCCGCGTTCAGCGCCAGCAAATTGGTTTGCTCAGCTATCGAACCGATGGATTCGACGATCGCCCCGACGTTTTTCGTTTTTTCCGAAAGCGAACCGATGACCTTCGCAGTTTTTTCCGTTTGGTCGTTCGCTTGGTTCGAAGAAGACACGACGCCCTCCAGCGCCGTTTGTCCTTCACCAATGGCTTTGGCGCTCACGCTCGCCATTTTGGTCAACTCCTGAGACGAGTGAGAGACGCTTTGGACGTACTGGGCCATCCGCTCGACCGCCCCCGTGACCTCCATAAAAAGCGTGGAGGTTGCTTCCGTTTCCTTCATCACGACTGCGGCTTGCTCTGAGAGGCGGTCCGCGTCCTCGCTCGACTTTACCGCTGTCTGAGTGAGACTTTCAGAAGCGTCGTTAAGCTGTGTGGAGGAGTCCAAAACCGCTGCCATCGATTCTTTCAGCCTCTCCGACATCCAGTTCAATTTCTCGCCGATTTGTGAAAACTCGTCCTTCCCTTTGATATTAAACTTTTGCGTCAGGTCGCCGCTCCCGAACTTTTCTATTCCCGCCGACATCACTTTTAACGGTTTTGCCGAAATTCTGCCGATGAAGAAGGAGGCGAGAATGCCGAGGGCCAAAACAGCCAAACTGATCCAAATCAATCGGAAGCCTAGCTGATTCAGCGGTTTCAGTTTGATCTCCGGAAAGATCCCCACTGCGATCGACCAACCGTTCAAACCTGCGGGGGTGTAGCTGAGGTACCGTTGCGACCCTTCATAGAAGTAGCTCGCTGACCCCGTCTCCTGCTTCACCATCTTTTGAAGCATGTTGGAGATGTCTTCGTATTGCTTGTCTTTCTTCGCTTCTTCGATGTAGTTCACCTGGTTTAAAACCAAGTCGGTATTATGATGCGCGATGATCGTGCCCTTTTTATCCACCATATAGGCGTATCCTTGCCCTCCGAGGTCGATGGAGAGGACGAGTTCGGACAGGGTTTTCACGTCGAGTCGCCCAATCAGAACTGCCGAAATGGTGTTTTTATCGTCACGTATCGGAGAAGCGATCATAACGACGAGCGAGTTCGTGACCCTGCTAAGAATGACGTCCGACACGTTCGAAATGCCTTGGAAGGCTTTGATCACGTACTCGCGATCTCCCAAATTGGCGGTTGTTTCATTCGTGTAGTGGGCGACTCCGTCTTTCCCGACGATAGCCATCGCTAAATAACCGATAAGTTGGGTTTCTTCGATCAACGCAGGCTTCTGCTGCGCCCAGTCCATCGAACGGATATCGGGGCGATTCGCGGCGCCCTGCGATTCAGCGAGAAACCGCTCTTCACGCAGCTTAATATTTTGAGCGGCATTTTTCGCTTCGAGCGCCAACAACGTGTCCACTTCCGCGAGAAGAGTCTGCCGCGCGAAAAGGTAGGACAAAATCCCGATGGCGCCACAAGCCACAATCAAAAGTACCGATATCAGCGTGACCAGCTTCACCCCATAAGACGTTACTTTCATATCGACGACCTCCTAAACATTCTCAGGTTTTGTCACCCTAAACTCGCGCTTCAGGCCAAAGCATTTTTTCCTGCTCAGTCTCACAAGAAAACGGGGTACATCGCGACGAAAATAGAGCCAGGCGACAATCAATATTTTACCATATTAGGGCGACATTCTCACTAGTCTGTGAGTTTATTTTAGAAATTATTGAACTCTATTTCTAAAGCAATCCGCAGGCGCCGCAGGGCGCCGCCAGAACGGTGGACTTTCTGGCTTTTGGAAATGCCTGGGAACTTCTGGAAACGCCTTAGGAACGCCAATCTTTAGATTGGCATGTTTTTTGAAAAAAGAAAAAAGGGGGTCGCACAGAGATCACAGAGGGCGCGGAGAAAACATACATCGCGGCGTAAGCGCTTCTTCTTTTCGCGACAGCGCGATAACCCTTTTGAACAGGGGGATCGCGGGGTCCCTTCGGTTACCCCGCGATTACCCTATGGCGCGATACCCCACACGGTCATCGCGGCGTAAGCGCTTCTTCTTTTTGCGATAGCGCGATAACCCTTTTGAACAGGGGGGATCGCGGGGTCCCTTCGGTTACCCCGCGATTACCCTATGGCGCGATACCCCTACACGGGCATCGCGGCGTAAGCGCCCCTTCTTTTTGCGACGGCGCGATACCCCGACATCACCGCGGCTTAAAGAGAACAAAAGGGGGATCGCGGGGTCCCTTCGGTTACCCCGCGATTACCCTATGGCGCGATATCCCACACGGGCATCGCGGCGTAAGCGCCCCTTCTTTTTGCGACGGCGCGATACGTTTTTAAAGCAAAAAGATATGCCAGACTAAAGTCTGGCGTTCCCAGGGGTTCCCAGTGGGGGTCTCCCCTCTGTGTTCTCCGTGCGAACCCTTGTTCTTTCTACCAAAAGACATACCGAACAGAAACGAGGGGGTTCCAGGGCACACCCCGAAACCCAAGATAAAAGCCCGGCGTCGGCGGGCTTTTTCATAGACTGTTTCGGAAATTCCTAAGGCGTTAGAATATCAGCCAAGGAACGGTATCCCACTCGTATTCGTCGACCTCGGATCCCAGGTATAGGTTTTGTGAAACCGGAATCAAGTGGCCGTTGAGGGTTACCGTGCCGGTGACGTAATAATCGTCGAAATCCTCCGGGATCGGAATGATACGGAGGTTGTCGATCCAAGCGGTGTCTGTGCGCTCCGTTTCGAGCTCGTTTTTCTCGTATTCAAACGCGATTTCTCCGCCAGAATAAGGAAGCGTCACCTCTTCCCAATCGAATACACCTGAACAAGTATAAATGAGCGCGCCGTCGATGCTGACCGTGACGAAGCTCCATCCTTCTTCGGTCGAACACTTCACGTTGAATTTCAACCAGTAGCTACCGGTTGGAATATTCGGCGTGGCTCTCATCCAGCTGACTCCCTCGTTGTCGATTTCGCCGAACCGCGCGGAGTGGGTTCCATCGAAGGCCTCTTCATCGGTCACGATCGGTAGGGCATCGCCGCCTAGGCTCCAGTCCCAATCCGCATTCGAAAAATCCCCGGTTTCGAAGCTTTCAGTCAGGATGGAGACTAGAGGCGCCGGCGCCGGAGAGGCTTCTACGGTGATATAGAAAAAGGCCTCTTCGGTTTCGACGGGTTTTGTAAATTCTACGGTTCCGCCCGGCCCGACGGTCTGTTTTTGAAATTCATCCCCGTCGTCTTTTCCGACGATCTTCGCGGTGTACTGCCCCGGTTTTTCCGGCATCGTGATTTCGGCAGAGAATGTAGACGCCAGATTCACGGTGAGCAGGGTGTCCTCTCCGACGACGACCCCTTTCTGAGTGTAGGTGAGTTGTTCTTCCAACCGGCTGCCTATAGCTTTATAACTGGGGCCGGAAATGTACACGTCGTAGGTATCCGGGTCGATACCCAAGAAGTTTACCGGCCACCCCCGTAAATCAGATAGGGCGTAGTAGCTGGGCTTCCCCCTTCGTTTGAGCGAGACGTTGCAAAAGGGGATGCCGAACGTTTCATCCTTGCATAGAACAATCACCTTTAGGTTACCGCCGAGATCCTGCCGTGTGGAGGCGGTCTGTTGGACTGCCGCCAAGGCGTCGATTCTTCCGTATCCCGTATTTTTGTCGTATCCCGGGACGTCCAAATCCACGGCGGAGTTTTCGATCAGCTTCCTCATTTCGTAAGGAGTCGCGTCGGGATACTTCTGATAGAGGAGAGCGGCCAGGCCGGAAACGTGCGGAGAAGCCATTGAGGTGCCATTGTAATAGGCGTACGGCAAACCGCCTTGTAAGGTTTCGGGATCATCCATACCGATCGTAGACAGGATCCTTTCTCCGGGTGCGACGACGCTCACACTATCGCCGCGAGAGGAGAAATCCGTCAGAGAATCGTTGACCGTACTGGCGCCAACGCCTAAGACACCCGGGAAGTTGTTTGGGTATCCCCAGTTTTCGCTGATGTGAGAATTCCCCGTGGACACCACGACGATCGCCCCTTCGCGTAGGGCATAGTCGATCCCCCGTTTCAGCGTGTGCGAGTAGCCCTCCCCGCCCCAACTGTTTTGCAGAATCTTCGCCCCGTGATCGACCGCCCAAATCCAAGCTTCTAAAACCTTCAAATCTCCGATGTACTCGCTCTTGGGCCCGTAGAAGATAGGGATCGGCATAATCTTCGCATCTGGGGCGACACCGACGATGCCTTCCCGATTGTCTCTGACGGCGGCTATGGTTCCGGACACGTGCGTTCCGTGAGAGTCGTAGGGAACGGACTCTCCCGCGGGTATCTCCTTTTCCAAAACCGCGTCGTATCCGATGACGTATTGTCCGGCCAGGTCGGGGTGCGACGCGTCGCTACCGTCATCGCAAACGGCGACGATGACGCCCTCGCCGGTGTATCCTAATGCCCAGGCGGCTTCCGCGTTGATCTTTTTCAGCCCCCAAAGGTAGTCGTAAAACGGATCGTCTGTCGTCCTCGATTGGGTGAGTATGCTCCTCTGGGTCGTCGGCTGATTCAGTTCTCTTTTGTAACTCGGCTCGATGTACCGGATGCCTTCGATTGACTTACCTTTCAGCTTTTCGAGGGTTACGGCGACATCATTGGGAATTTGCAGTTCGGCGACGTTGATTTGCGGTAGCGCGCGTCGGATCTCGGCCCCTAATGTACGGGCGAGCGCTTCCAATGACTCAAGGTGATCGTAACCAACGAGCAAGGTATGGGCAAGGACTTCATAGCCGTCGTAGGCGGTGTAACTGACCGCAAAAGGATAGGGTTCCGGCAGGTCCTCCGGCGGGACCGGGTTCGTGTCCGCGCCGGTCTGGCGTATGCACCCGGTGAAAACGAGCGCGATGATAAAAAAGACAGAAAATATCGTGATGAGCTTTTTCATTTCTATTCATCCCCCTTATTGCGCGCCGGTCGTGAAGGCGGCGTGCAGATCGGGCTCCATGCAACCTATTGGATCGAAGCCCCAACCGTAATATGGAATTTTGTAGTCCGCCGCGATCGAATAGGCTCGGCTGTCGGCGTCTTTGACGCATGCGAAGGCGATATTGACGCCCCAGTTGTATGTTTTATAGGGTTCGAGGGTATCTTCGTCATATGGAACGAATTTGTTTGTATCCGAGTACGGGTTATACCAAGTCCACCCAATAATGGGATCACTCGGATTCGCGCCGGTAAAGGGCAATTCGATGCTGCTCGCCGAGTCGGAGGTAAATAGGGCCAATTTCCCAGCAAGCGTGACGGGAAAGATGAGCCCGCTATCTGACTGCACCCAATCGTAGATGAATGGGGCGTAGGTGTAGGTCACATCGCCTTCGGGCGATTCCAGAGCCTTCGTCGGTTTCCATTTGAGAACCGGGTTTAGGGACACATCCACCTCATCGTCAACCGGGTTCTCCAACTCGATATTGAAGGAATCCAGCGGCACCACCGAACCCAAATAGGTCGGTGTGGACTCCAGCGTGCCGTATACGGAGGTCAACCGATAATGCATCCTCACACCGGGGTGCAGGAAAATCGAGGGGTCTTTGTAGAGGGCGAAGGAATTCATTACGGGGTTGACATCAAAATCAATGCCTATAAAGAATAAAATAAGTTCACAAAATTCTGCCACCGAAGTTTCGGCGACGAAACCGAGTTTTGCGTAGTTGACGCCGTCGAGGGAATAGTACAGGTTATAGCCGTCCGGCTCATCACCGGGGTTTGGGAATTTTCCGGGGTCGTCTATGTGGCGCTGATAAGCGGTGCGCCAATCGGTCCAAAAAAGGTGCGACCACAGGTTCCCGCTTTCGGGCGCGACGCGGCTTCCCTCGAGCGGGTCACTTCCCCAATGGCTTTCTATGCGTTCTGAAGGATGGAGAGGTTCTGCCTTTCCAAGTATTCGCGCCTCTCTCGGATCCACATCTAGCTTTTTTCCGCGCCTACGGGTGTAGGTCCATATGTTCTCTAATGCGAACTCTCCATCAAAATACCGATCAGCCAATTCAGATAAAGTCATCGGCTGATAGATCGCCACTTCCTCGGGATCCGTAGCATTCACCTGGAGGTAGTCCACTTTCAGCGCGCGGTTTCCGTTGTAGTCATAAACGGCGGTGTACAGCGCGACCTCGCCGTCGTGCCCGATGGGAGTGATGTCGAATTCGGCTTCCGTGTCGTTCTCGACATGGTCCTGATCGAAAGTAACATCTGAGTCGCCGGGGACCCGTCCGATGTGGGGCGCGTAGATACACGTAATGTGATGGAAAGCGGTGACCTCGACTTTGACTGTAAAAGGACCGGTGATCGGCTGGGTATTGATGTCAATCGGGGCTCCGGCGCGTCCGTCGCCGATGCCCGTTTCTATTCCGAAGAATCCGATCCGGACGACCGGGTCCGTTTCCGTGGCTGGGTCAGGGTTCAGGGTCGCCGTTTTCATAATGATCCCGAATGGGGTTTCGCCGGGGGTTTCCGGTTTCAGCCCCTGCACCAAGCTCCTGGCGAAACCTTGTTTGGTGACTTTGACATCGATTTTTGCAGGTAGCGTGCTGACATCGATTTCGACCGCTCCGAGGGCGCCCGTCACACCGTGTCCGACCCGATTCGCGGTGCCGCTTTCATAGACCTCTACGGTGGCGCCTACGACCCCGGGGCCCGAGTTCCAGTTCGTCACGACAAAACGCAAAACCCCGGCAGGACGAACAATACCGGCGCACGAAACAAATAAGAGGGTAACGCAAAGAGTTAAAAGAAGCAAAAGGAGCGGTTTTTTCATGGCCTAACCTCCATATAAAAATCCACATCTGGATGCGGTATCGATGAGAACCGATCACGTGGAATCGGCCTGACATAACCCCAAACCGCTCGCGCGACCGCGGGATTATAACACAGCGCTCCCTTGAAACATGCCTTCCCCTTGCCGGTGACGCAGTGACGACCCGCCTGGGAACGCCGTGTCGAAGCGAAGGGCGCCTGGGAACACCGAACTTCTGGGTACGCCTGGGAACGCCGAACTTTAGTTCGGCAGCTTTTTTAAAGAAAAAAGGGTTTTGCGCTGAGAACACAGAGGGAACGGAGAAAATATATATCGCGGCGTAAGCGCCCCTTCTTTTCGCGACGGCGCGATACGCTTTTAGAAAGGCAAAGAGCGGATCGCGGGGTCGTAAAAATCACTTACCCCGCGATGAACTGCGTAGTAATCGCGGCGCTCTCAGAAGCGTTAAAAATCCAACGAGCGAGATGGCACGGCGTCTTGCGTATAAAAAAAGCCCCCGTACGGGGGCTTTTAGTCAAAAACAGGTTTAATACCTCGCGTTATAGAGGAAGACCCAGGTCGAAACGTCTTCGTAGGTGACTTTTCCGTCTTTCGGGTAGGCGATATCGCCGGCCGGGTTCGTGGTTCCGATCAAGGACACTAGGAATTGATAATCCGTGGCATTCACGACCCCGTCTCCATTGATATCAAGGCTATCGGCTTCATGCAACTCAAGGCGATCGAATAGGGGGACGTACATATGGTTGTATTCGATTTGCCAATTCGGGAACCATCCGTTGTCGAAATCCTCTTCCGAAATGATCGGCATGACGAAGTAACCACCATCGCCCCACGCATATCCCCAACTGTTTTTTATAATCCAGAATTCGGTCGCTGTTCGGGTAGCTTCCACCGTCGGATCATAATATTTCAACTCGGAGATGGGGTCGTCCACGATCGTAAGCGCGCCCGGATTGAGTTTGCCTCCGAGAACGACTTTGTCGAGGTCTTCCGCGGCCACCCATCCGACGAGTGTGACACAATGTCCGCCGCCCACTTCCGTCGCTGTTGGTGTGTAGATACCGCGTTCATACCCATTGAAATCATCTAAAACTGTGTAGCTAACCGTCAATGACCCGTAATTGTAGAGAAGGTTTTTGATATTATTGACATATTCGTCCCGAGTTTCAAATACGCCGGTGCGAGGAGTCGGCGCTATGGCTGTACGGGTCGAATAGGTTCTCGGCGCGGTCCACGCGGTGGCTGGTAAGGGGAGCCCTTCCAGGTTGGACAGGAAGATATCGGAGTAAGGAGCGTTCTTTTCCTCTATCATCCCGTAGCGAATGTCGTTATAGTGGGCGAAATATGCGTTTCCCCCATTAAGCCTGTCATGGTCCTGTAAATAGAACCCATAATACCAATTATTCCACTGATATAGCGACCAGTTGATGTTATGGAAGCCGACCCAACGTTCGGAAAAATCGTAGGTATTGTCGGTATTCCCGACGCCGATCTCGCGCTTTCCCAGAGTCTGCACGGCCAAAGCGCTCTCAAAAGCCGCCACGGTGCCGAAAGCCCAACAGCTGCCATAGAGATATTGATCACGGATGGGTTCCAACCGGTAGAAGGTCGGGACCGTAATGTCGGTCAAGGGCTCGATGATTTGGAGAGAAGACATAAGCATATCATCGGTCGTTGTCAACCGGGACCCCATAGCGCGGCCGATCTCCAGCTCTTTTTCAATAAAAATGTACTGATTCAACACTCTGCCCATCTCTTCGACGGTAGAAATCCCTTCTCCATAGATATCCAAAAAGGCGTCTTTGAAGCCGGCTTTCCAGGACAACCCCATATTTTCGATCGATGCGTTCACTTTTTCTATGAAGGGCTGCGCGTCAGAAACCGCAAAAAGGCTGAGAGAAAGGAACAATAGCGCAGTGAATAGAGAGATCGCTTTTTTCATCGTCATCACCTCTCGTCCTTAAATTCCATTGACCGGGATCCAAGTATCGTAATCGATTACGAATCCGTCAACGTTCTTGTTTTGGTTGTCTTTGAACACTGGCATCACATCCGCGCCATACTCGTCGATGTAATCAAGCGCGATAAAACCGGGTTCGTCATCCAGAGTTTCGAAGTCGATGCTGGCGAAAACCGGAGTGGTTGCGACCGGTTCGTCCGCGCCTTCCAAAAACCCGCGATAGATCATCAAGATGTTGCAATCTTCGCCTTCGTCGTTGATTACGTCGTAGATTACCCGATAGGAAGAGATGTCAGATAATCCGGGCATGAAGTTATCGAATGTGATTCCTCTAAATGCAATGTTAGTGGAGAAGAAAACCGGTATCTGCATATACCGTGTGTTATAAATCTGGCCGAATCGGGCGACATTTTCGGCCGTAATCACGGCGGTGAAGGCGATATCCCTGGCGGGGTTCCCGAGGGCGACATCGAGCGAGAACATCGGGACTTTGTCCGAATCGTATAAGGCGTGGAGCTTGATGATTTGTCCGTAAGCATAGTTCGATTCCTCTTCGTAGGTATCCAGCCGTCGCGTGTAAGGCCAATTCAGTTCAAAACCGACCGAAGCGAATAAAGTTGGCTGTGCGGTGTTGAGCAAGTAGCCAGCATATTGCCCTGTGAGGATCAGCCATTGCCAGATTTCTATCCGATCCGTTGTGTAAATGAGCTGATGCGGAACCAAAAGGCCGTAGGTCGGGTGCTCCCTCACGGGTAAGGGAATCTTCTGCTGGGCATAAGTCGCGACTTCCTGCCACGCGTCATAAACACCGTCATCGTCCGTATCCACGAGGGTTAACCGTGTTCTGACGTTTTCCGTTTCAGGCACTACGTTGGCAATAACGTTCTGCTCTAAGCCGTAAAACGCGATGAAAGGCGAGTGCCCGTTCAGAACCCAAGAACGTAGAAGCGAACTGCAGGTATCAAAATAGAATAATCCGTCGCTGGATCCGTTGAAACTGGATAAAGACTCTGCCCATAACCGGTTGACAGAAAAATTGACGGCCTTCGTATTTCCTCTGGCACCCTTAGCAGTGATGATCGCGACATAACTCCCTTCTTCTTCGACCGTAAATGTGAGTTTTGTCACGCCGAAAAACTCTTTGATCTTCACATTGTTCAACATCACAGAGACGTCGGCTATAATCTCGCGACCCTCCAACCCTTTCCAAGCCAGCTCCAGAACAGAATTAGGGCCGTAGGTTCCGCCTTCTCGAATCGAAAACGGGCTAGAATTGTCGAGAACCAGTCCATAATCGATTCCTTTCGTCGCGCAGCTTACAAACAACAACGAAAGTAGCAGCAAAATCGTTGATACGAGTAACGCTTTTCTCATCTGTAAATACCTCCTCTTTTAGAAAATGATGATTTCGATCAGACTCAATGCAAAAAAGGGTAGCTTGAAAATCCGGACGATCAATCCCCCCTTCTATCATAGTATAGTATATCACGAATAACTTCTAAAAAAGTCGGTCGGTTAAGGCAAATCGAGTTTTCTGTAAAACGATTTCTAACGGGGTCAACGAGCGGTTTTTCACGTGATTATCAAACCTCTATATACGTCGGGCTTTCTTATTCGATCCATTCCCAAATTCCTAGAGGCGATAGAATATTTGCAATTGAGCCTACGGAGGATTCTTTTTTGAGGACAGGAACGCCGAACTTTGGTTCGGTATGGTTTTAAGAAGAGGGGCTCATACGGAGAACACAGAGGGCACGGAGAAAACATACATCGCGGCGTAAGCGCTTCTTCTTTTCGCGAAGGCGCGATACGCTTTTGTGAAGACTCATCGTGGTGTAGAAAAGACAAAGTGCGGATCGCGGGGTCGTAAAAACCACTTACCCCGCGATTACCCCACACGGGCATCGCGGCGTAAGCGCTTCTTCTTTTTGCGACGGCGCGATACGCTTGTGAAAAGACTCATCGCGGTATAGAAAAGACAAAGTAAGGATCGCGGAGTCGTAAAAATCACTTACCCCGCGATGAACCTCTTAGTTATGTCACCCCAAAATTGCCCCACACGGAAGTTTTTCGGTTGTCTATTGTTGTATAATCCCTAGATGCGGGGAAATCCGCGGGTACGGGGATCCGGGCGGAAATGGGAAGTCGCTGATGACGAGCGCTGGGGCTTTCTGGCGTTGACGAGAGGAGTCTGACATATGCGGAAGTACGTTTGGGTGTTCGTGGTCTGTCTTGCGTTTTGTTTGCTTATGGGAAGCTGCCAAAGCCAACCGGAAATTACGGATATCGAGCAGTTGGCGCGTCAGTCGATCGGCGTGCAAACAGGGAATATCGCGGATAAGATGGTTTTGTCGCGGTTTCCCAACGCGAAAATCGTGTATTTCGTAAAACCGATGGATGCCGTCTTGTCGGTCATAAACGGGAAAATCGCCGCTTTTGCTGCGGACGCCTTGTCTTTGGAGTATATCGCCGGTTCCAACGACGAGGTTTCGATGCTTCCCGGATACATCGTTCCGGACTACTACGGTTTCGCTGTCCGCCTGGGAGATGATGCGCTGAAGGCGGCCATCGACGCCACGCTCGCCGAAATCAAGCGCGACGGGACTTACGAAGCGATGCGCGCCCGCTGGTTCCCGAAGAGCGGAGAACCCGAGCCGATGCCCGATATCCCTCTTACGGGAGAAAACGGCACACTGGTGTTCGGCACCTGCTCGGAACAGATGCCGTTCTCTTTTGTCGACAATAATCGAAAGCCCGCCGGGTTCGACGTCGAGATCGCCACCTATGTGGCCAAACGCCTCGGGATGAAGCTCGAAATCGTGGATATGGAGTTCGGCGCGCTCATCACCTCTCTCGAAGCGGGCAAAGTGGATATGATCGGCGCCAGCATCTCGATCACCGAAGAGCGTAAAAAACGCGTACTGTTCAGCGATAGCTACTATTCCGCTGGGTTGGGCGCGCTTGTGAAGGCGCCGAAGGCGCCAGCCCCCGAGAGAATAAAGAAACTCTACACGCGTCCGGACGATTTGGCAACCGCCAGGATAGGCGCTATGACCGGGTCAATCGGCGAAACTACTATCCGTGAGCGCTACCCGAACGCGGACCTCCGCATCTTCGACGACATCATGGACGCGGTTGCCGCATTGAAGGCCCACCAAATCGACGCGGTCATTACTTTGTATACGACGGCTTTGAATGCGGCCAGGAATAACCCCGACCTAGACCTGCTTCCCGGGGACTTAACGCAAGAGTCGGCAGGTGTCGTTGCCTCGAAACAGCGCCCGGAATTGTTGGCGGACGTGAACCGCGTTCTTAGCAAACTCAAAGCAGACGGCACCCTGGACGACATGGTGCGCCGCTGGATTCTGGAAGATTATCGGGAGCAAGAGCCGGTGGAGATTCCGATGCCGCCATCCGGACCGACGTTGAAGGTGGGTGTCGCAGCGAACCGCGTGCCCGTCGAGTTCGTCGCGGGGGACGGGACGATCACCGGGTTGGACCCGGAGCTGGCCTGTCGGATCGCCGCAGGACTGGGAATGCGGGTCGAATTCCACGATATGAAATTCGCCGCGCTCATTAACGCCCTCGAATCCGGAAAAGTGGATCTCATCATCGCGAATATGACCCGAACCGAAGAGAGGGCGCGGATGGTCGATTTTTCCGAACCCTATTTTTCTAATCCAAACCGGTTTTTGATCAGGAAGGAAGATGACGGAAGCAGTTTGGGATTGGCCGTCCCGGAGGATGTCAACGGAAAAACCGTCGGGGTATTCACGGGTTCCGCGCAAGATGCCTATATTTCCAAAACCTACCCCCAGGCGAAGGTCTTTCGGTTTAACACCCTATCCAAAATGGAAAACGCCCTAAAGTCCGGAACAGTCGACGCCTTGATGTACAGCCACGAGGTCTTTCTGGAGGCCGCGCGGCTGGATGAGACGCTCGGCCTGTTAGGCGGCCCGGTGTTTTCGATCCCGATCGGAATGGGTTTCAGTCAAGACAACACCCCGCTTTGCGACCAGTTCAATCACTTTCTACGAGAACTCCGGTCTGGCGGAACTTATGAGGACATCGTCGATCGCTGGATGAACCGAAGGGTTTATGAGATACCGGCGATCGTAAACGACGGAAGAAACGGATCGCTCGCGATCGGCATCGTCAGCGACGTGAGCCTGCCCTTCGCCGCGCAGAAAGACGGTCGGCCGATTGGATTCGATATCGAGATAGCCGAGAGATTCGCCGCGTATGTCGGGAAGAAACCGGTGTTTTTAACCCTTACTTCCGAGAACCTGGCCGGGGCGCTCTCAACCGGTGAGGTCGATATGATCGCGGCCTCAATGTTTTTGTCCGAAGAAGGTGATTCACAACCGCTTTTATCGGAGCCATACTACGAAATGGGCGCCTCCTTCCTGGCGCTCAAGAAGAACCTGGCGGCCTATGAAGGCGCACGAGCCCCGATAGAGCGGAAGAGCTTTTTTGAACGGTTGGCGAACAGTTTTTACATCAATATCATCTTAGAAAACAGATACCTGCTGATCCTGAGCGGCTTGCGGACGACGCTGGTCATATCGGTGCTGGCGTGTCTCTTTGGGACGGCGCTGGGGGCGGGAATCTGCGCGCTCAGGATGTCGAAGAACGTGATACTCCGATGGTTGGCAAAAGTATACATCTCGGTGATCCGAGGGATGCCGGTGTTGGTGCTGCTGATGCTGATCTTCTACGTGATCTTCGCGTCGGTGAACATCGATCCGGTTCTGGTGGCCGTGATCGCCTTCGGAATGAACTTCGGGGCGTACGTCTCGGAGATGTTCCGCGCGTCGATTGAAGGTATAGACAAAGGACAAAGAGAGGCGGGTTGGGCGGGGGGATTCACGAAGCTCCAGACCTTCCGGTACATCCTCTTACCCCAAGCCCTGAAAAGCGTCCTACCGGTCTACAAGGGGGAGTTCATCTCGCTCGTGAAGATAACCTCGATCGTGGGGTACATCGCGGTGCAAGACTTGACGAAGGCGAGCGATATCATCCGAAGCCGAACCTTCGACGCGTTTTTCCCCTTGATCATGGTGGCGGTGCTGTACTTCCTGTTGTCGGGCGTCCTGATCCAAATCCTATCTTTGGTGGAGGTTCAGGTCGATCCGAAGGCCAGGCGGAAGGCCGCGGCGTCGGTGTCTACGAACCCAATCAAACGCGCCTGGTTACGATACAAGCCCTTTGTATACCTGATTCTCTTTGCCGTCGTCGTCTTGGCAGCCCTGATCACTCCGCTGCTCGAGAACGCGCGGGGCGTCTCGGAGGGCCCGATACGCTCCTTGGCCGACCTCGAAGGCCGCAGGGTCTGCGTGATCACGGGAACAACCGGAGATATCGCGATGAAGCGGCTCTACAAAAATGTGAAATACCTGGATATCGTCTACATCCCCGACGCGGTACTCGCGATGAAAAAGAACAAAGCAGACGCCTTCGTGTTTGACAAAAACTCCCTGAAATATGTCCTCATCAGGAACGAAGAGTTCGTGATGCTTCCGGGCGAGATCGACAGCGTCGATATCGGGATCCCGATAAAGAAAGGCAACACCACCGTCCTCAATGAGATCAACGAGAGCCTGAGAGGGCTGCAGGAATCGGGAATGCTGTCCGAGATGTACCGTAGATGGTTCGAAGAGGACTGGGACACCCCGCCCCCGTTACCGGATTTACCCACGGACGGGAAGAATGGGGTGTTGAGGATGGGCACCTGCAGCCTGACCGAACCCTTTGGCTTCGTGCACAACGGGCAAATCGTGGGACACGACATCGAATTGGGTCACCGTCTCGCCCACGCGCTGGACAAGCGGCTGGAGATCATGGATATGACCTTCGACGCGATCATCCCGGCGTTGGAATCGGGAAAGATCGATATCGCCATCGCCAATTACTATTTGATAGAGGACAGAGCGGCGCAGGTCGATTTCTCCATCCCGTATATGAAAGCGGAGATTGGCGCTATCGTGAGGAGGGATGCGCGATGATTCGAGTCACCGGATTAGAGAAGAAGTTCGATCGGTTAACCGTCCTGCGAGACATCACGTGCGAGATCCACGAAGGTGAGGCGATCTCGATCATCGGCCCCTCGGGCACGGGGAAGAGCACCTTTTTACGCTGTTTGAACCTGTTGGAAAAACCGACTGGTGGGCACATCTACATCGACGGAGAGGACATCCTGGCCAAAGGGGCGAACATACCAAAACTGCGACAGAAGATGGGGATGGTCTTTCAATCCTTCAACCTCTACGCTCACCTGACCGTACTCGAGAACCTGACGCTCGGCCCGATGAAACTGCTGGGTAAAACAAAAAGCGCGGCGGAGGAAAAGGCGCTCGAACTGTTACGCACCGTGGGTCTGAGCGAAAAAGCCGCGAGCTTCCCTGACGAGTTATCGGGCGGTCAAAAACAGAGGGCGGCGATCGCGAGATGTTTGGCGATGGACCCGAAAATTCTGCTCTTCGACGAACCGACCTCCGCGCTGGACCCGACGATGGTCAGCGAAGTGCTCGCCGTGATCCGGCGTTTGGCGAAGGCGGGGATGACGATGGTGATCGTCACACACGAGATGGAGTTCTCGAAAAACGTCTCTAACCGCGTCTTTTATATGGATGAGGGGTTGATCTACGAGGAGGGAACCCCACAGCGCATCTTCGATAACCCTCAAAAAGAGAAGACGAAGGCCTTCATCAACCGTATCCGGGGATTCTCGTACGCGGTCGAGACCGAAGACTACGACTTTTACGCGATGAACGGCGCGGTGAAAACCTTCTGCGAAAAGTACTTGCCCCCGAAGACGGTCCGCAACGTCCTCCTGTTGACCGAAGAGCTCACCGAGTTGCAAACTCCGCCGTACACACTCGCCCTCGACTACTATGAAAAGAAAGACACCCTGACCATGACCCTTGAAAGCGAAGGCGAACTCGCAGACCCGTTCAAAGAGGGCGCCGAAATCGACGAGATCAGCGCCACGATCATCCGCAATTACATCGGAACCGTCACCAGGGAACAGCGGGACAACCGAAATGTTTTAGTGATGGAGGTACGCGCGAAATAGCGCGCCCGGGCGCACCTGGGAGCGTCTGGGAACGCAAATTTTTAGATCGGCACGTTTTTTGAAAAGAAAAAAGGTTTTACACGAACCTCACAGAGGGCGCGGAGACGAACATACATCGCGGCGTAAGCGCTTCTTCTTTTCGCGACGGCGCGATACCCCCATGCAGGCATCGCGGCGTAAGCGCCCCTTCTTTTCGCGACGGCGCGATACCCGGACATCATCGCGGTGTAAAGAAAACGGAAGGGGGATCGCGGGCTCCCTTCGGTTACCCCGCGATTACCCCACACGGGCATCGCGGCGTAAGCACTTCTTCATCTCGCGACGGCGCGATACCCCGACATCATCGCGGTGTAAAGAAAACAGAAGGGGGATCGCAGCGTTTCGACGGTCATCGCGGCGTAAGCGAATGTGGCTTCCCAAGGCGTTCCCAGGGGTTCCAGTGCGGCGGAAAAATCCATAAAAATACATCATTTGGGTTATGCACGAAAATTAAGCCAATAATGGGTTATTTAATTTAAAAAACCTCCATTTCCACTGTGTGGAGAAGGCTGATACACCGAAGCATGGGGCTGAATAGGGGTGAGGGGGACGAATGCAAGAGAAGGAACAGGAAGGGGATCGGCGCTCGGAGCATCGAGAGACCGTTAAAAGATTCGTGGATGCCTTCGACCGGCAGGATTGGGATAAGGCGCGGGAATGTCTCTCGCGGGACTTTTGGGCGGTGTGGCCTCAGACGCGGGAGCGATTTTCACGAGACGATTTCATCGCGATGAACGCGGCTTATCCGGGTCGCTGGCGTTTGAGATTACGGCGGTACGAGGAGACCCCGGAAGGGGCTGTGAGCGTCGTGCACGTGACGAGCGAAGCGGGTGGAGCGGGTCATTACGCGACGACCTTTTACCGATTTGAGGGAGACGCGATTCGTTCGATCGAGGAGTATTGGTCGGCCGAAGAACCGGCGCCCGAATGGCGCGAACCTTTCGCATCCCCAATAGAATAGACATAGAGAATAGGAGGACGACGACGATGAGAATACTGCTAACCGGTTTCGAGCCCTTTGGCGGGGACAAACACAACCCGGCCCAACGCATCTGTGAAGCGCTATCCGAAAGCAAATCTGAGCACTGGGACCTCCGAACGTGCATCCTTCCCGTTTCGTTTACGAAAGCGCCGATAGCGTTATGGCAAGCGGTTGAGGAAGTGAAGCCGGAAATAGCTATCTGCTTGGGGTACTCTGCGAAGGCCGACTGCTTTGTTATAGAGCGAATTGCCTTGAATATCGAAGACGCGCGTATCGCGGACAACGATCACTATCGTCCTCAGGACACGCTGGTCGAGCCGGAGGGCGCCCTCGCGTTGGAAACGACCCTGCCGATCCGCGCGCTGGACACCCACTTGCGAGAACGGGGCATCCCCGCGCGGATTTCGTATACGGCGGGTACCTTCGTGTGTAACACCGTATTCTACACCCTACTGCTGGAGGCGCAGACCAAAGGATACCCGCGCCTGGCCGGATTCATCCACGTCCCAGCGCTACCGGAGATGGCGTTAGAAAAACGCGAGCAACCCTTTTTACCTTTGGAGTACATGGTGAGCGGTATTCGCGAGATCCTCGAATTTCTAATCCGCGGGTAATCCCATACCGGAGCACCCGGGAACGCATTCCTGGGAGCGCTAAGCTTTTGATTGGCAAGTCTTAACTTTTCTTGGGCTAAAACCAGATTTCGCACAGAGAACACAGAGGGCACGGAGAGAACGTGAACACATACCGCACTGAAGTGCGGCGTTCCCAGTAAAGAAAAACCCTTAAACCATGCCGCACTGAAGTGCGGCGTTCCCAGGGCGTTCCCAGACATGAATCTCGTATTCTCTCTGCGTCCTCTGTGCGAACAAATGTTTTTTGGTTTTTCACGGCGTTCCCAGCCGTTTTTAGCGGCAGAAAACGCGTGCGTTAAAACACGACGCGGATGGCGCTGTTGAAGACCATCGGTTCGTTTTCGCTCGTGGATGCCTGGGGCGTGAAGGTCTCGAACTCGCGGGCGAGGAGGTCGGGAGAGGCGAGGATGCCGGAAAACGCGTCTCGGAAAGGTGAAGAGGCAAACGGGGAGAGATCCGGATAGCACGGGTAAAACCAGCTCCAGCCCTCGGGCGTCCACAGTATGGGGATCTGCTCCATCGTCGCCAAGCAGTTTTGAGCGCCCGGAAGGCAGCCGCGCCAATCTCCGGCAACGAGCACACTCTTTCCCTGCGCATACTGCGCCACGATCTCTTCTTTCAGAGCCTTCAGGCAGTCTTCCCAATCGGATCGGTCACGAACTGCCGAAAAATCGGGCAGATAGACGAGCAGCTTTCTTTGTTCTCTCGTATATTCCAGAATGGAGAGAGAGAGGGACGGCTCTTTCTTGACGAAGATTCCCAAACCGAGTGAGGCGGTGTTCTTAGGTATCACGTCCGGTTTCGTTCGACTCCACAGAAGGTGAAAGGTCTGGAGTGTCGTGTGCGTATCTTGGTCGGATTCGGTTTTCACCGCGTAGAGGCCGTATCGAGAAAACCGTCGGTCGAGTTCGTTTGGGAGGATTGGCCGTTCCGGAAGGCCTTTGGCAGTGGGCTCTTCAACGAGTGGGACGCAGGCGAAAACCAGCAGATCGGGAAGGGTGGTCTCTGCGAACTGAAGGAGAGATTCAGGGAAAAATGGGGGGGTTTGCTTCCCGTAAAAGCCGGGAGGGCGAAGGCCATTCCACAGCACGATCGAAAAGGAAAGGGGCAACCCCTCTCCGTTGAAAGCAGACTTCAAAAAGGCGCCTTCCGGCGGTTTTTTAACCAAGTATTGGGGGAATAGAAGCATAAAAATAGCGCCCAAAAAGACGCCCATAAACAAAAGCAACATAAAGCGCCCGAATCGAGAGGCGCGCGCTGTCTTGCGACCCATAGCGAAGTACCCCGTTCTTCTGTATTCGCGTAGCCTCTATGACAAAAGGGGATTCAAAAGGAAAGGTTTTCCTCCGAATCCCCCGTTGGTCAGGGCGGTGAGGGTTGAACTCACGACCTCCAAGTCCCGAACCTGGCGTTCTTCCAACTGAACTACGCCCTGAAGTGCTAAACGACGGTTAACTGGCTTTGCTTAACGATGCTTTGGCGATATCGACGTATTCTTTAAAGGTATTCAAATCGGTGGCCGCGATTTCGGACAACATCTTTCGGTTGATGTTCACTCCGGCCAACTTCAGCCCGTGAATCAGTTGACTGTATTTCATACCGTTCAACCTGGCGGCGGCGTTAATGCGGATGATCCACATTCTTCTGTACTGACCTTTTTTGTCTTTCCGGCCGACGTAAGAGTACACTCCGGAACGGAAGTACATCTCTTTTGCCAACCTTACCCTTCGGCTTAGAGCGCCTCGGTATCCCTTTGCGGCTTTCAGGAATTTTTTCCTCTTTGATTTGCTCATCACCGCTCGCTTAATACGCATTTCTGTTCCTCCTCGATTTTTCTACGCTGTGCTACGCTTTTCCCAGCATTCGCAAAATGTTGCGAACTCTGCTCTTGGCGACTTGGCCTTTTGTCCGTAAACGGCGAGGGATCTTCGTCGGTTTCTTTCCGGTCTCGTGGGAGCGGTTTGAATGGTTCCGCATAATCTTCCCGGTTTTCGTGACCCTAAACCGCTTCGCAGCCGTCTTGCTGGTTTTCATTTTGTGTTTGGCCATAACCAATCCTCCTTGTGGATACGGGTAATCGGGACTACCCCTCTATCTCGACCTTTCCTTTTTCCTGTTTCTCCAACCTTCGCATTTCTTCTTCAGACATCGGGGAGAGTGACATATGCATATCTCGCCCTTCCAACTTCGGTTTCGAAACGCATTTGGCGAAATGTGCTGTATCGGCGATCACTTGATTCAAGATTTCCAAACCTTTTTCTGTGAAGGCCATCTCTCTTCCTCGGAACATGATCGTTACCCTGACCAAATGCCCCTCTTCGATGAACCGCCTGATGTGTTTCAACTTGGTTTGATAGTCGTTATCGTCGATCTTGGGCCGAAACTTCATCTGCTTCAGTTCCGTCTTTTTCTGTTTCTTCTTGGACTCCCTTTCCTTCTTCTGAATCTCGTACCGGTACTTGCCAAAATCCATAATCTTCGCAACGGGAGGTTGGGCTCCGGGAGCGACCAACACCAGGTCCGAATCCGCTTCTCGCGCTCTCGATAACGCGTCGGGTAACGTTAAAACCCCCAATTGCTGACCGTCCTTACCGATCACACGCAGCTTCGGCACACGTATCTCCTCGTTGACAGGAGGAAGTTTTCCTTCCTTTGCGATGACTGACCACTCCTTTCTCTATTCACCAAAAAAAAGCGGACCACCCGCTTGACCAAAATACCCGTCTATGAACCTTATCGACCGCTGTCGGAAGGTGAGATACCATCGGGTGGCAATCTACTTTGTTGGTGAGCCGTACAGGAATCGAACCTGTAACCTACTGATTAAGAGTCAGTTGCTCTACCGATTGAGCTAACGGCCCAACTTGGTGCCGGAGGCGGGACTTGAACCCGCAAGGGAAAAACTCCCACATGGACCTCAACCATGCGTGTCTGCCAATTCCACCACCCCGGCAAAGAAACCCACGTGCTACTCCATCAACTGGCGCGCCTGGAGGGATTCGAACCCCCAACCATCGGATCCGAAGTCCGATGCTCTATCCAGTTGAGCCACAAGCGCAAATGGGGTGGCTAGTGGGATTTGAACCCACGACATTCTGATCCACAGTCAGACGCTCTACCCGCTGAGCTATAACCACCGTTCTTAACTTGTAAGGCTTTCCTGGCGCGCCCAGAGGGAATCGAACCCCCAACCCTTGGATTAGAAATCCAATACTCTATCCTGTTGAGCTATGGGCGCTCGCCTGTTGCTGGAGCGGCCGACGAGACTCGAACTCGCAACCCTTACCTTGGAAGGGTAATGCTCTACCAATTGAGCTACAGCCGCCTTACTTGGTCGGAGCGACTGGATTTGAACCAGCGGCCTCATGCGCCCAAGGCATGCGCGCTTCCAGCTGCGCCACGCTCCGACGTAAACGTTGCGAATTATAACATAATCCCCTAGGCGCGTCAAGTGATAGAGCGCGGGTCTGGTAAAGCCCCCTCCGAGCGCCCTTGCGGCCTTCTAACGTTTGGGAACGTTAGGGAACGCCAATCTTCAGATTGGCAGGTCTTTTGTTTTTCTGGGAGCGTCTGGGAACGCCAATCTTCAGATTGGCAGGTCTTTTGTTTTTCTGGGAAGGCCTGGGAGCGCCTGCGAACTTCAACTTTTTAGTTGGGATGGTTTAGGTTGTTGGGAGCGTCTTTCCAAGATTTTTCCTCTGTGTTCTCTGCGGTCTCTGTGCGAACCCTTGTTTTGTATTTCAAGACCTGCCGCACTAAAGTGCCACGTTCACAGTGTAAACCTTTCGGAACTACAGCTCAGCACGCCAAGATAAGGCGCGTCTGCGCGCTCGCGATTAATCAGCGAAGTTTTCTACATCGGTAAATGGTTTTTCAGCTCCTCCTCGCTTTGGATATCCAACAATTCCAAAGCTAGTATGTCTAACCTAATCTCGTCTAACTGTTTTAACTTATCGAGATAGGCGGCTTGGAGGTTCGGGAACTTTTTTATCATCTGTTTCCAGATCACATCGGCTTTTCCCATTTCCAGACCCTTTTTCATTCCTCTATCGATGAGTCTCTTCGCAAGCGTCATTATCTGTTCACCCCTTTCTTCCGAGATCCTACTCGCGATTTCGGCGAGCTCTTCTAACTCGATCTCTGGTTTCGAGCTAAGGAGATACCGAAACCCTGTTCGATCAAGTCTTCTATGTCCCTTCTACCTGACACCTCTTTCAGCGCTTGCATCGCTTCTTTGTACCGCCGTAATAACGTTCCTTTGTCTGGGGCCACGACCGCTCGAAATAGGTAGACCGTCAGTTTCACCTCTCCGGACTCTATGCGCTCTCCCTCTTCTTCTGACGTCAAATCGTGGAGTTCGTACGCGTAGTCCGGTATGTATTTCCACAGAGCCTCCTGTAGCTCTGCGTATCGCTCGATCAGTCCGCTCAACCGTCCCGCTACTTCCCAGCGTTTCTGTCCGTGGTAGACCACAATCGGGATGATCACAGGAAGCTTCTTTTCCGATCGAAGCTCTTTCTCCCAGATCTTGACCATATACTTCAACAATTAGAGTATTACCGATTTGTGGTGGTAGCTCTTGTGTTCAAACAAAAAATAGACGTACCCATTCCTACCCGCAATGTCCGCCCGTAGGTGCAGGTCCGTATGACTTTCTCTTAATTATTTGTCCACATAACTTCCCTGGGTCGCTTCTAACGTCGCTAAGTCAATCTGTTTCTTGACCTCTTCAGGGAGATAGTGCTGTAAAAAGCCCCTGGCCGTTTCGATATCGGAGAAGGCTGCTTTGAAGAATTTATCGTGAGGATTCTTCATCAGTCCCACGTTGTCGTCCCCTTCTTTCGCGTTTCTTTTATTCTATCACAATCGAGGTTTTCGGTGGGCTTGGGAACGCCTGGGAACGCCAAACTTTAGTTTGGCATAGTTTCATCTTTTCATTGGTAGCGCTCTCAAGCCAGCATCGAGGGATCCCGCTGGTTACCCCGCGATAACCCTTATTCTATTTTACGCTTTTGAGAAAGACTTAGCGCGAATTGCGAGGCTTGAAAGGCTGGGAATGCCAACTTTAAAGTTGGCATGCTTTCGGGTTTTTAAGAAAAAACACAACCCATGCCACACTGAAGTGTGGCGTTCTCAGGCGCTCCCAGGTGTGCGGAGTTCCCAGCGTGAATCTCCCCTCTGTGTTCTCCGTGCTCTCTGTGCGAACCCCTGTTTTATTCTTAAGGCATGGCAACATAAAAGTTGGGGTTCCCCGGAAAGCTCCCGGAAAAATAAAAACATGCTGAACTAAAGTTCCGGGGCCCCGGAAAGCTTGGCGCGCCGGCGGGTTGTCGCGCCGTGTGGGATAGAACTGAGGTATTCAGAAGTGTGCGCGAAATATGGTAGAATTAGCTCCGGTTTCTATTTTTGGTAAACTTAATCATTATGATCTTTATGGAGGTGGTTCTGTGAAGCGCTGGTTTCGGCGTATCGGGATTTGCGTTCTCGTCTTTGGGGTGGTGGTCGCTTTCAATTCTTGTGGAGCCGTGGAAGGATTTACCTATAACGATGCGAAGGATCAGTTTATCGCTTGGCTATTAACTCAAGAAGTGGAAGAGCACGCGATCGGTCAGTATTTAGGACAGGTTTCAGTCGGGGATGTGGTGAGTTCAATTACCCCGATACCCCTACCTGATCAGGAACCTGAACAGGATTCTGGACCCTTGCCGGAAAGAGGGTGGCTCTTCTACGTGGACGAATGGCCGGGTTCGTATTACAATCACCCCGGAAAGATATACGTGGTCAGTGAAACTGGAAGGGTTCTTTTCGAGAGAAACACTCAAGGCTGGCCCGTGGTGAACGGAGACAAACCTGAGTCAACAAAACGGTCTTTCAGAGATATGATCTCTGACAATAGGATGACGATTTACAATCCGAACAATATCCGGGTAGGTCTTCAACTTGCCGAATTTCCGGATTTGATCCCCCGGTTTATTCGCACGGGCGCCGTCGTTGTCAACGGTTTGATTCCTTCTGAAAGCCTTAATACCGAATCCAGCGGAATTCACGTTCAAATGGGAAAAGCTATGAGAGATTTGTTAGGAACCCTCAACCTCGTCCGTTCCGTGACCTACCCCAATAATAAACCCGCGGATGTGAAAGCTGAAATTCAGTACCTCGTCGATTCTTATTCCGTCAACTATATCATCCTCTATTTCAACGCGCATGGGGGTGACAAACGTATGAACATCGGTGGCCTGTCCTTCAGCGCCATCGTTTTACGAAACTGGCTCGAGGAGTTTAGCAACGTCGAATTTATCCTCATCTTCGATACCTGCCATGCCGGGAGCTGGGCCGATTTCTTCGGCGGACTCATCGATCGTCCGGCCAACCTCCATATGGTGATCGCGTCCACAGGGGCGGACCAAGGCGCCTACCCCGACTGGGACGAAGCGGAGGGCGAAACCGACTACAATGCCGAAGAGGATACGTGGGTAGAGTTCTCGAGCGATTTCCTCCTTATGATGGCGCACTATACCTCGGATACGTTTTGGCCTTCGGTGGAAGCCTTGACTAACCCCGCTTTCGACAACAACATCTTAAAGCTGTTCTACTTGAGTTTCCAGGCGGTGAAAAACGAAGATTTACTCTTAACTGCCCGTCTAAATCGCCAAACTCCACAAATCTGGTACCCTGAGTAAGATTCACGATAACAAAAAGCGGGAGGAGTACTCCCGCTTTTTTGTCGCGCTCCTCTTACAAGTAAAACAGGGTTCGCACAGAGGGCACAGAGAACACAGCGAAAAAGACTCTTGTGAACACCCTGGGAACGCCAAACTTTAGTTTGGCAGGGTTTTGTCTTTTTGCTGGGAGCGTTCCCAAGCGCTTCACTACGGCGTATGCGCTCCCTCTCTTCGCGACGGCGCGGTACCCCGACATCATCGCGTGTAAAGAAAACAAAAAGCGTATCCCGAGACTTCGCGGGCTTCCGAAGTCAGCCCGCTGGTTATCCCGCGATGTACCTCTTAGTTAAGTGCCCCATCACTTGACCCACACCTATTTCCTCCGGCTTTTAAAAATGTGATATAATAAGCTCGTTCTTCCTATAGAAGTACCAACACTAAATCTCTTAGGAGGTGGTTCTATGAAACGTCGTTTCGTGAACATCGGGATTTGTGTTTTGGTCTTTGGGTTAGTGGTTGCGCTCAATTCTTGCGGGGCCGTTGGTGTGGTTACCCTTGACGATGCGAAAATTCAGTTTATTGGATGGATCGGAGGACTGGGGGTGGAAGAGCACGCGATCGGCCAGTATTTAGGGGAAGTTTCAGCCGGAGATGAGGTGGGCTCGTTTGACCCGACGCCTCTAGCAGGAGGGCGGGCTGAACGCGGCTCAGGCCCGTTATCCGAAAACGGGTGGCTCTTCTACGTGGACGAGTGGCCGGGATCGTTCTACAGTCATCCTGGTAAGATCTGCGTTATCGGTAAAAGCGGGCAGATTCTTTACTCAGTGGAGACTCAAGGATGGCCGGTGGTGAACGGGGAAAAACCCGCTTCGATGAATCGGACCTTCCAGGAGATGCTGGCGGATATCTCGACGACGATCTATAATCCGAAAGAAATCGCCATTTGGCCAGAGTTCAGATGGCCTGTGATTGTTTGGCGGTTCCGGACATACGGGGCAGTTGTCGTGAACGGCCTGAATCCCGGCGAAAACCTGTATACGGAAGCCTCCAATGCGCAAGCTATGATGGTAGACGCAATGAAAAAACTATTCAACACCGCCACTACAGGCATCAACTATGTCCAAGACGTCAAGTACCCGAACAACAAACCCGCGAACGTCGCGGCTGCGATTAACGACCTAGTGGAGAATAAGAAGGTCACCCATATCGTTCTCTACTATATCGCGCACGGGAATATCGAGTTAATGAGCGTGGGTGGGATTTACTTTTACGCCAGTCAGCTAAAAACGCTGATGGAAACCTATTCGACCGTGAAATTTATCCTCTTAGTCGAAACATGCCACGGAGGGAGCTGGCCCGATTACTTTCGAAATCTATCCCCTCGTCTGCTCAACCTTCGTTTGGCGATCGCGTCCACCAGTCGGAACCAAGGCGCCTACCCCGATTGGGACGAAGCGGGCGGCCTCATCGACTACAATCGCTTTGACGATCAGTGGGTAGAGTTTACGAGTGACTTCCTCTTAAAGATGGAGTACTATACCTCGGAGGCGCATTGGGGTGAGGTAACGAGCTTGACCACCCCCGCTTTAGAAAACAATATCTTGAAACTGTTTTGGTTGTGTTACGACCGCGCAAAGGCCGATAATTGGATCTTGTCCCAACGTACGGGTCATCAGACTCCTACCCACTACCTTCCGTAAAAACTCGGTATATTTCAAAAAAAGCGGGAGTAGGTCTCCCGCTTTTTTATTGGGCTCCACGGGAGCGCGCGGCATTCCCAGCGTGAATCTCCCCTCTGCGTTCTCCGTGTTCTCCGTGCGAACCCCTGTTTTATTCTTAAAGGCGCGCCAACTTTCAAGTTGGCTTGTTTTGAGGTTTTCAAGAAAAAACACAACCCATGCCACACTGAAGTGTGGCGTTCCCAGGTGTTCCCAATAGACATACTGCACTAAAGTGCGGTGTTCCCAGTGGCGTTCCCGGTGCGGCGGTATCCGTGTATTTCTTCCGGGCTTTTAAAAAAACGTGATATAATAAGCTCGTTCTTTCCTCAGAAGCGCCAACACTAAATCTCTTAGGAGGTGGTTCTATGAAACGTCGTTTCATGAACATCGGGATTTGTGTTTTGGTCTTTGGGTTAGTGGTTGCGCTCAATTCTTGCGGGGCCGTTGGTGTGGTTACCCTTGACGATGCGAAAATTCAGTTTATTGGATGGATCGGAGGACTGGGGGTGGAAGAGCACGCGATCGGCCAGTATTTAGGGGAAGTTTCAGCCGGAGATGAGGTGGGCTCGTTTGACCCGACGCCTCTAGCAGGAGGGCGGGCTGAACGCGGCTCAGGCCCGTTATCCGAAAACGGGTGGCTCTTCTACGTGGACGAGTGGCCGGGATCGTTCTACAGTCATCCTGGTAGGATCTGCGTTATCGGTAAAAGCGGGCGGATTCTTTACTCAGTGGAAACTCAAGGATGGCCAGTGGTGAACGGGGTAAAACCCGCTTCGATGAATCGGACCTTCCAGGCGATGCTGGCGGATACCTCGATGACGATCTATAATCCGAAAAACATCGCCATTTGGCCAGAGTTCAGATGGCCTGTGATTGTTTTTCGAATGCGTCAATTCGGGGCGGTTGTCGTGAACGGCCTGACCCCTACCCAAAGCCTGTATACGGAAGCCTCCAATATACACGCTATGATGGTAGACGCAATGAAAAAACTATTTAACTCCCCCACTGTCGCCGTCGACTATGTCAAAAGGGTCGAGAATCCGAACAACAAACCCACGGACGTCGCGGATGCGATTAGGGACCTAGTGGAGAATAAGAAGGTCAACTATATTGTTCTCTACTATATCGCGCACGGGAATATCGAATATATGAGCGTGGGTGGGACGGGCTTTAACGCCAGTCAGCTAGAAACGCTGATGGCAAGCTACCCTGGCGTGAAATTTATCCTCTTCGTCGAAACCTGCCACGGAGGGAGCTGGCGCGATTATTTTCGAGATCTATCTCCTCGTCTGCTCAACCTGAAAATGGTGATCGCGTCCACCAGTAGGGACCAAGGCGCCTATCCTGATTGGGATGTGGCGCACGGCCAAACCGACGTCAACGGCAATGACGATCAGTGGATAGAGTTTACGAGCGACTTCCTCCTAAAGATGGAGTACTATACCTCGGAGGCGCATTGGGGTGAGGTAACGGGCTTGACCTTCCCCGCTTTCGACAACAATATCTTAAGACTGTTCTGGTTGTGTTACCAACGCGCACAGAACGATTCATGGATCTTGCCCCAAAATACGGGCCATCAGTCCCCACAAATCTTTTATCCATAAAAACTCCATATATTTCCAAAAAAAGCGGGAGTACGTCTCCCGTTTTTTTATTGGGCTTAACTGGGAGCGCGCGGCATTCCCAGCGTGAATCTCCCCTCTGTGTTCTCCGTGTTCTCTGTGTTCTCTGTGCGAAACCTTGTTTTATTTTTAAGGCATGCCAACTTAAAAGTTGGCGTTCCCAGTAGACATGCCGCACTAAAGTGCGGCGTTCCCAGGCGCGATACCCTCTTTCGAGAAAGGCAAAGGATGTATCGCGGGGTCCCTTTGGTTACCCCGCGATGAGCCCCCCTCTGTGTTCTCCGTGTTCTCTGTGCGAACCCCTGTTTTATTTTTAAGGGCTGCCAACTTTCAAGTTGGCTTGTTTTGAGGTTTTCAAGATAAAACACAACCCATGTCACACTGAAGTGTGGCGTTCCCAGGTGTTCCCAATAGACATGCCACACTGAAGTGTGGCGTTCCCAGTGTTCCCAGTAGACAAGACGAACTAAAGTCCGACGCTCCCAGGCGTTCAGCGTTCCCAGAGAAGTTGCCGGAAAAACGAAAACATGCCGCACTGAAGTGCGGCGTTCCCAGTCGTTCCCAGCAGAGATAGTTCTCCCGCTTCTCTCTTGATTTTTCAGAATAGTCTGTGATATAATATCGTCAACGATATATCAGTGACGATATTAGGAGGAAGAGATGCCGCGACCACCCTTTATTCGGCATAGTTTGTTGAAGTATCTATCGATGGTTTCGGAGATGACCGGTTACGATTTTTTACGGTATTGTTCGAAAAATGGGCTTACCGTTTCTCCCGGCTCTGTGTATCCGCTCCTGAAGAAGCTCGAAAGTGAAGGGTTCGTGGCGTCTTCCGAAGTCGGGCGGAAAAAGACCTATCGGCTGCTGCCTGCCGGTCAGGAGTGGGTTGAGAATCATCTCGCGGGTGATACGGACAGAGACACCGAAAGGGCGCTCGGGATTTTTCAGATGACGGTTTCTTGTCAGTGTGGCGAGATTCCGAAATCCCTTTGCGATTCGCTCAAATCATTCCTTCTTCGCCTGGGGAAGACAAACTGGCACAGTAAAGAACAGTTGGGTAAATTGTTGGGGCTTTCCGAATCGTTAGCGCGTGAAATACGAACCTATAAAAATAATCTGGAGGGATAGCGAGATGAAGATTGTGATCATAGGCGGCGTGGCGGGAGGCGCCACGGCGGCCGCCCGTCTGAGAAGAGTGAACGAAAAAGCCGAGATCATCATGGTGGAACGCAACGGGTACATCAGTTTTGCAAACTGCGGGTTGCCTTACCACATAGGCGGCGTGATCAAGGAGCGTGAGCGCCTTCTGGTTTCCACACCCCAGTTGTTTCGAGACCGTTTTCGCATCGATGTCCGCACGCGGACCGAAGCCTTGCGCATCGATCGGGAAAACAAACGGGTCGTGTTGAAGGATTTGAGCACCAATCGAGAGTACACGGAGTCCTACGACCGCTTGCTGCTTTCTCCCGGGGGTGTCCCGATACGGCCGACCCTACCCGGTGTCGCCGATGAAGGGTTCTTTACCCTTCGGAATATGGAGGATATGGACCGTATCAAAGATTGGATGGCCGCTCGGTCGATCACCCGGGCGTTGGTCATAGGCGGCGGTTTCATCGGTTTGGAAATGGTTGAAAACCTCGTCGAAAAAGGGGTATCCGTTTCTTTGGTCGAACTGGCGGACCAGGTGATGGTGAATATGGACAAAGAGATGGTCGCGCCAATCCACCAATCACTCGCCGATCACGGGGTGTCCTTGTACTTGAAGACTCAGACGACCGGTTTCGAAACGGTTGGGAAAACGATCAAAGCGACTCTCGATAATGGAACCGTGATCGAAACCGAAATGGTCCTGTTCTCCATTGGCGTCCGCCCGGAAGTGAAGCTGGCCAAAGATGCGGGGTTGGAATTGGGACCCAGAGGGATACGGGTCAACCGTTATATGCAAACGAGCGACGCGGATATTTACGCCGTGGGCGACGCGGTGGAAACGCATCATCCCCTTTTGAACGAGCCGACGGTGGTGCCCTTGGCCGGGCCGGCCAACCGGCAAGCGCGTATAGCAGCCGACAATATGCTCCATCCCAATCGGTCTTCATACGAGGGACCGATCGGCACCTCCATCGCGAAGGTCTTCGAATTGACGGCCGGGGCGACCGGTTTGAACGAGAAACAGCTCAAGGCGAAGAAGATTCCCTATCTGAAGTCTTACACGATCAACAACTCGCACGCCGGTTACTATCCCGGCGCTTTCCCGATTACCATAAAACTACTTTACGACCCATCCGGAAAGGTTTTAGGCGCGCAAGCCATCGGCATCGACGGTGTGGACAAGCGTATCGATCTCCTTGCCGTAGCAGTCAAAATGGGGATGAATGTGCGTGACCTCACGACCTTCGAACTCTCCTACGCCCCGCCTTACGGCTCCGCTAAGGACCCCGTGAACATCGCCGGGTACGTCGCGTCCAACGTCCTTGACGGCGCGCTCGAAGTCTTCTTTCCCGAAGACATCCAAACAGCCGATCCATCGGTTGTTTTCTTAGACGTTCGGGATCCCGAAGAGCAGGCGCTCAGCGCTTTACCCGTTAAAAACGTCCAGAGTATTCCACTGGCTCAACTTCGCGCCCGGCTTTCGGAGCTCGATCGGACGAAAACCTATGTGACCGTCTGCGCCATCGGCCAGCGCGCATACATCGCCTATCGCATCTTGAAAGATAACGGGTTCAAAAACGTAAAAGACTTGACCGGCGGGATGAAGCTTGTGGAGGCCTTCAGCGAGAAAGAGTACGGTAAAGCGGCCAAGGTATCGAAAGCGCTCTTCCCTGCCGAAGTGTTGGTGGAGTCGACGCAAAAGATCAAGTTGGACGCATGCGGGCTACAATGCCCCGGACCGATTATGGAAACGTACAAACGGATGCTCGATATGAAAACCGGAGACTTCCTCGAAGTGTTGGCCACCGACCCCGGTTTTCGAAAAGACATCGCCAAATGGGCCGAAAAGACCGGTAACTCATTGATAAAGATCGATCAGAATAACGGGGTAACGACGGCCGTGCTCCGGAAAGGAGACCGCGTACCGGAGGAGCCGACGGCGTCCGCGTCCAGAACCGGAAAAACGATCGTCGTGTTCAGCAACGATCTGGATCGCGCGTTGGCCTCCTTCGTCATCGCGAACGGCGCTTTAGCGATGGGGAAGTCAGTCACGATGTTTTTCACGTTTTGGGGATTGAACATCTTGAGAAAACCGGACAAATCCTCAATACAAAAACCATTTATAGAGCGGATGTTCGGAGCGATGATGCCCCGTGGCGCAGGGAAACTGAAGATGTCCAAGATGAACATGGCGGGACTGGGGACTCGGATGATCCGGTCTCGGATGGTGGAAAAGAAGATCGCCTCTCTGGAACAGATGATTCAGAACGCGATAAAAGAGGGTGTCCACCTCGTCGCCTGCCAGATGTCGATGGATTTGATGGGGATCCGCGCCGAGGAACTCATCGACGGCGTGGAGCTCGGCGGCGTCGCCTCCTATTTGGCCGAAGCAGAAGACGCGAACGTCAACCTGTTTATCTAATAGTGAGAAGCTTGGAGCGTCCGGTTTATCCTGCCGGATTCCATCAAAACTGGGCGCTCCAAAATTCGGCGCACCGCATCGTTTTACAGTCCAGAGTAAGGCCATCCGCTTTCAAACGGTCGATAACCGCTTGGCCGGCGGGGTTTGAAATACCGGCCAGATAGACGGCGGTATGCAGATGCAGGCATTTCCCGTGATGTGTGTCTCGGATTCCGCCGATTCCTTTTGACAGAGCCTCTGTATAGCTTTCCGGCAGGTCTTTTTCCATCCCGAGATTACGTAAGCGGGTCCAACGGAGTCTACGCACCGCTCCATGCGAAAGCCGCATTGCTTCCGAGTCGAAGAGGGGCGCCAACCGCTTGATCTCTCCGCTCTCTTCCAACCGTGAGATTTCATACCGCAGATGCGGACAGGTCAAGTAATGGGAGGTGGGGAAGGGCTTCCCGTTCTGAAGGGGAAAGCATTCGACGACCGCTGGGAATCCGTATCCACAGCGGTAAGATGTGGCGGTGTAGTTGCTCATCTTTTCGGCTGACAAACCGAGTTGGGCTTGCACTATTGCCGCGTCCCAGTGGTAAGGGTTGTACTCCATAAGACACACGCGTGCCGGAAGCTCCCCCGGGCTGTCCTCATCATAGACGGGAAGAAACCCGTGTTTTTCGAGTAAAGGAAGGAACCCCTCCATCTGTTGCGGAAGCGTGAGCGTCACCAACTGACATCCCAAATGACCGGCCCAGCGGCGAATCTCTTCCAAGGCTTGAGCCAACCACTCCCCGGGCTTTGTGAAGGCGGAAACCGTGAAGTTGTCGGGGTCTCGAGAGCAGATACCGGCAATCACGCTGCCGTCTGGATAGGAGAAGAGGAATCGATCTTTGAGGTGGTCCGCTTCCGGATAGGCGAGCCACCCGTCGTGCCAGTATTGGTTTGAGGCGATCAGGAACTCACAGAAAGCGGACCGCATCCTTCCGATCTCACGCGGATGGATGGGGAGCGGAGGTTCAGTTTTTCCCCAAGGCTCGTGAAGCGGTTCGGCTTCCAACAGATAGGGTTCGCCGATGCTATCGAACCCGTGTTTTTTGGCTAAATGGAGACTTTCGACGTTACCGGAATAGATGAGAGACACGATTCGGTCGGCCTTTTTTCGGAAGGCTTCGAGCAACGCTCCGCGGAACAGAGCCCCACCGTAGCCTTTTCCCTGAAAGGCCGGATCCACACGCACCCCCTCCAACCAAGCGGTTAACCCGAAAAAGGCGAGGTGGGCGCACCCGATGAGCCTTTCTCGGTTTTTATCCCAAAGGAGCAAGAACGGGTCTTCCTCGGACAACCAGTCGTCGAACACTTTGGGAAGGTAGTCCTCACCCTCCCATATGCGGCTGCTGAGGGCGATGAGAGCTTCCCGGTCTTTTCTTTCTGCGGGGAGGAGAAGAGTCTCGCGCATCGGCGTGCGGGTGGATTGAGGATGTCGTTTTTTTACCCGTTGATGTACTTTGTGAAGGTGTCCCGGATCACATGTCGGGTGACGAGGTCGATGTACTCCACGCCGGCATCGGATAAAACGGCTTCTATATCCTTGAGAACCTCCGGATTGCGCAGGTCCGCGCTTCGCGCCTTGTTCAAATTGTCTTTCGCGACGAAGACCAGCGGTTCCTTCATGTACGGGGAGCTAAAGATATTGATAATGCGTTCTTTTTGGATCTCTTGCTTGTCTTTTTCGATCGAGAAAACCTGTATGAACATCCCTTCGTCTATCAGCATATCAAACCCTGCCTTTCTTCCTATAAATGAGGTTAGAACTCGGTATACTTATCGGATTTTCCCCGGGACTTCTCAACCGGGTACTTTTCCGCGTTTTTTTTCATTTTTTTGTAAATCGCAAGCTCCGGATCGATGCCGAGGTCGTGGCATAGCAGTAGCAGGTAGACGAAGACGTCGGCGATCTCGTCTTCGATCTCGAGCCGTTTTCGAGATACGGTCTCGGGTGTCTCCGTCTCTTTCGTCCATTGGAAAATCTCCAGCAGTTCCGCCGCTTCTAGGGTGATGGAGATCGCCAAGTTCTTTGGGGTGTGGAACTGTTCCCAATCGCGATCTTCGCGGAATTTCAGTATGGTTTCAAGAAGCGCGGGGTTGAGCATCATACGGGTCTCCTTTATACGACGTTCCTGGAAAGAAACCATGCCACACTGAAGTGTGGCGTTCCCAGTAACCCATGCCGAACTGAAGTTCGGCGTTCCCAAACGTTCCAGGAAAAATAAAACCATGCCAATCTAAAGATTGGCGTTCCCAAGCGTTCCCAGAAAAGTAAAGAAACCATGCCAATCTAAAGATTGGCGTTCCCAGTAACCCATGCCGAACTGAAGTTCGGCGTTCCCAGGGCGTTCCCAAGCGTTCCCAGGGCGTTTCCAGGCGCGGCCAAGGTCCTTCGAGAAAGCTCCATCGTTAATACACCTTTTTCAACCGGTACAGTTCGTCGCGGAGGCGCATCGCGTCTTCGAATCTCAATTCTTGGGCCGCCTTTTTCATCTCTTCTTCCAACAAGGCCACATAATCGCTACGATCGATCCGCTCAGCCAATTTCAGGACTTCGCGCGTTTCGGTGGAGTAGAATTCCTGTTCTTCTCCTTCAACTCGGAATTCGGAGAATAAATCGTCGTCGATCTTCTTTCTGATCGTCTGCGGGGTGATTCCGTGCTTCTCATTGTACGCCAACTGCAGCTTGCGTCTCCGGTTCGTTTCTTCCACCGTTCTGGAGATAGCCGGGGTGAGTTTGTCCGCGTACATAATCACGCGACCGTTCACGTTACGCGCCGCGCGCCCGACGATTTGGATCAACGTGGTCTCCGAGCGCAAGAATCCCTCTTTGTCCGCGTCCAAAATAGCGACGAGCGAGACCTCCGGGAGGTCCAGCCCTTCACGCAACAGGTTGATGCCGACGACCACCTCGATCTCGCCCTTCCGCAGTTTTTTCAACACCTCGACCCGCTCGATCGTGCCGAGTTCGGAATGGAGGTACAACGAGCGGATGCCCAACTCTTGCAGGTAGTCGCTCAATCGTTCGGCCATCGATTTTGTGAGGGTTAAAACCAAGACCCGTTCCTTTTTCTGGGTGGTCTCGTGGATCTGGTCGATCAGGTCGTCCACTTGATTCTGCGTCGTTCTGACCTCGATTTGCGGATCCACCAGGCCCGTCGGGCGGATGATTTGCTCTACGATCGTGTCGGAAATCCCCCGTTCGTACTCTCCCGGCGTGGCGGACACGAAGACGGCTTGATGGACTTTTTCGAGGAACTCCTCGTACTGGAGCGGGCGGTTGTCGATCGCGGAAGGCAGTCGGAACCCGTATTCGACGAGGTTCAATTTCCGTGAGCGGTCTCCCCGGTACATCGCCCCTATTTGCGGTACGGAGATGTGGGATTCGTCGATGAAGAGAAGGTAGTCGTCGCCGAAGAAATCCAGAAGGGTCCACGGTGGCTCTCCGGGGGCGCGCCCGTCGAAATGACGGGAATAGTTCTCGATCCCGGTGCAGTAGCCCAATTCCTTCAGCATCTCCATATCCTGAAGCGTTCGCTGCTCGATGCGCTGCGCTTCCAGGAGCTTGTTTTGGTCTTTGAACGTGCGGATGCGCTCTTCGAGCTCCGCTTGGATCGATTCCAACGCGCGCCGGATTTTCTCTTCGGTGGTGATGTACTCTCGAGTGGGAAACACCACCATCCGGTCGAACTCTTCGATGACCTTGCGGGAGACCGGGTCGAAGGAATAGACACGCTCCAGGGTCTCGTCGAAGAATTCGAAGCGGATGCCCCCTTCATCATAGGTGGGAAAGATCTCCAGGGCCTCGCCTTTCCACCGAAACTTGCCCCCGCTGAACAAGTCTTCCGACCGCTCGTACTGTAACTGCGTCAACTTTGATAAGATACTCCGACGCGAATAGGTCTTCCCCACCTCCAAAAAGAGGTTGATGTTTTTGAAGTCGTCGGGGTCCCCCGTGGCGTAGATGCAGGAGACGCTGGCGACGATGATCACGTCTTTGCGTGTTAAAACAGACTTGAGCGTCGAAAGGCGCATACGTTGAATGATGTCGTTGATCTGCGCTTCCTTCTCCACGTAGATGTCCTTCGTGGGGATGTAGGCTTCGGGTTGGTAGTAATCGTAGTAGCTGATGAAGAATTCCACGCGGTTTTCGGGAAAGAAGTCTTTAAACTCCCTGTAGAGCTGAGCGGCGAGAGTCTTGTTGGGTGAGATGATCAGTGCAGACCGATTTAACGCCGCGATCGTGTGCGCCATGGTGAAGGTCTTTCCGGACCCCGTCACGCCCAGCAATGTCTGAAACCGATGCCCCCTTTGGATCGAGGTGATGAGACGTTCGATCGCTTCCGGCTGGTCTCCAGACGGTCGCATCTCCTGATTGATTTTAAACGCCATCTGCCTTCGCCTTTTCCCAGTAGCGATCGAGGAATTCTAAGGTCTGGTCTTCCAAGACCAACCCCTCCGCCTCCAGCAAGCGTTCCATCTTCTGAAAGCGTGAGATGAACTTACGCGTGCTCTTCTTTAACGCCGCTTCCGGATCGAGGTGAAGCAGTCGGGCGACGTTCACGACCGAAAACAGCAGGTCGCCGATCTCGAGTTCGATATCCGCGCGGTCTTCTCCCGTTTCCACTCCCGCCCGATGGGCGCTCCGATTCAGCAGCTTTTTCACTTCGTCGCCCTCTTCTTCCACCTTGCAAAAGGCCTCAGACGCGTCCGGCCAATCGAAGCCGACCGTCGAGGCGTTCTCTTGGGCCCGCCGGGCCATCGATAGGGCCGGAAGCGCCGGGTTGAACTCCCCGATGCGCGAGCTCTTGGCCCTCCCTTTCTCTTTTGCCTTGATCTCTTCCCATTGCTTGTATGTGTAGCCGGCTTTCGAATCTCCGAAAACGTGGGGGTGACGGCGGATCATCTTTTCATTCAAGTGTTCGATGGACTCGGCCAAGGAAAAGGCGTCTTCTTCCTCGGCGATCTGGGCGTGGAACAGAATCTGAAGTAACACATCCCCGAGCTCTTCCTTCAGATGCTGCGCGTCCCCTTCTTCGATAGCCTGGATGACTTCGTAAGCCTCCTCGATCAGGTAAGGTTTGAGCGAATCGTGGGTTTGCTCCCTATCCCAAGCGCACCCCTTGTCAGAACGTAGCGTGCGCATAATTTCGACGGCTTTGCTAAAAGCTTGAAGCGTTCGGTCGACTCGAGACACGATCCAAAGAGCCTCCTTCCAACACCTGTTTAAGGTAAAAGCCGGTGTAAGACCCCGAACAGTTAACTATCGCGCGCGTAGGTCCTTGATACACCAGACGGCCACCTTTCTCTCCACCCTCGGGCCCGAGGTCGATCAGCCAGTCCGCGTTCTTGATGATGTCCATATTGTGCTCTATGACCAGGACGGTGTTCCCAAGATCGACCAGGCGGTCCAAAACTTGCAACAACCGACGAACGTCTTCGAAATGCAATCCCGTGGTCGGTTCGTCCAAAATGTAGAGCGTCTTTCCGGTGGCTTTCTTTCGCAGCTCGGAGGCGATTTTCATTCGTTGCGCCTCACCGCCGGACAAGGTCGTCGCGGGCTGTCCGAGTTTCACGTAACCCAGTCCGACCTCTTGGAGGAGGTTAAGCGTCCCTTTGATCGCCCCGAGGTTTTCAAAGAAGTCCGCGGCCTCATCGACCGTCATATCGAGCACGTCCGCGATGTTTTTGCCCTTGAACTTCACTTCCAACGTTTCTCTATTGAACCGCTTTCCTTTACAGACCTCACAGTCGACGTAGACGTCCGGCAGGAAGTGCATTTCGATCTTCACCTGCCCTTGCCCCTCGCAGGCTTCGCATCGTCCGCCTTTGACGTTGAAGCTGAACCGTCCCTTTTTGTATCCGCGCGCCTTGGCTTCCGTGGTTAAGGTGTAGAGGTCACGGATGGCGTCGAAGACCTTCGTGTACGTCGCCGGGTTGCTCCGCGGGGTCCTTCCTATGGGCGATTGGTCGAGATTGATGACCTTGTCGATAAGCTCGACCCCCGAGATGTCGCGATGTATGCCCTCGTCGCTGCGGGTGAAAAAGATCCGGTTCTTGAGGATCGGATAGAGTGTTTCGTTGATCAGCGATGATTTCCCCGATCCGGATACACCGGTGACACAAACCAGCACGCCGATTGGTATCTCCACGTCGATACCCTTGAGATTGTTTTGGCCTGCGCCGCATAGACGTATTCGATCTCCGGAGGTGTCGCGAAGTCGGGTTTTCGTTTCGATCTGTCTCGATTTGTTTAGATAGGCCCCTGTCAACGAACCGGAGGGAGGTTTGCGTATCAGCTCGTCCACCGTGCCACAGAAGACCACTTGCCCGCCTTGCACGCCCGCCCCGGGGCCCATATCGACCAAGTAATCGGCGCTGCGTATGACCTGTTCATCGTGTTCGACGACCAGCACGGTGTTCCCGATCTCCTTCAGCTCGATCAGCGTTTGAATCAGCCGGGTATTGTCCCGTTGGTGTAACCCGATCGTCGGTTCGTCCAAGACGTAAAGAACCCCTTGGAGCTTCGAACCGATTTGGGTAGCCAGCCGAATACGTTGCGACTCCCCGCCCGACAGCGTGGAAGCGCGCCTGGAAAGGCTGAGATAGTCGAGACCGACGTCCAGCAAGAAGGTGAGTCTCCGGGAAATCTCTTTCAACACCTCACCCGCGATTTTTTCCTCCAGCTCCGTCAAAGGTAAGGTGTTCAAGAAACGGGCCATCGCGTCGATGGGCAGGTCCGTGAGTTCGGCGATATTCTTGCCGTGAACCGTGACCGCCAAGGCTTCGGGACGCAGTTTTCTCCCTTTGCATTCCTCACACTCGCGCATACGCATAAAGAGCGATTCGATCCAGCTGCGAACCTCCGCGGACTGTGTTTCTCGATACCGGCGGACCAGATTCGTGTAGGCTCCCTCGAACGGCCTCGACATCTCGTAGAAGCCATCTGAGAATTCGTGCCGGTGTTTGATTTTCTCCTGTGTTCCGAAAAGAACCGCATCTCGCGCCTTCTTGGGTAGGTCCTTCCAAGGAACGTCCAGGCGCGCTCCGTAAAACTCCGCGACTCGGGCGATCGCGTCGTACATATATCCTTCTTTGTACATCTTGAGGGCGCCTTTTTCGAGCGACAGTTCCGGATCGATCATTAGATCGGGGTCCACTTCCATCGTATAGCCCAAGCCGGTGCACGTCTTACACGCTCCCCAAGGGGTATTGAAAGAAAATATCTTCGGGGTGATCGACGGGATGCTGATCCCGCAAATAGGGCACGTGTAGTCCTCGCTGTACAGGAAGCTCCGGTGGCCATCCATCTCCTCGATCTCGACAAACCCGTTTCCTTCTTTTAACGCCAACTCGAGGGAGTCGGCAAGGCGCTGCAGATGATCTTTGTCCTTCTGAAACCTCATCCGATCCACGACCAAGTGTATGGTATGGCGTTGATTCTTGTCTATCTGGATATTCTCTTCGAGGTCGTAGATGATACCATCCACGCGAATCTTGGAGTACCCTTTCTTTCGAAAGGCCTCGAAATCTTTTTTGTACTCCCCGCGCTTTTCACGCGCGATCGGGGCGAGAATCAGGATCTTCGCCTCTTCTCCCAGCTCTTTAATCAGGATGTCCACGATCTCGTCTACGCTCATCCGGCTCAGCTCCCTCCCACATTTGGAACAATGCGGAATGCCGATATGCGAATAAAGCAATCGGAGGTAATCGTAGATCTCGGTGACGGTGCCCACGGTGGACCGGGGATTGTGACTCACCGTCTTCTGGTCTATCGCCACAGCTGGCGACAGGCCGTCGATCATATCCACTTCGGGTTTTTTCATGTCTCCCAAAAACTGTCTGGCATAAGAGGATAGGGATTCCAGATAGCGCCTCTGCCCCTCGGCGTAGAGGGTGTCGAAAGCCAAAGAGGATTTTCCCGATCCCGAGAGACCGGTGATGACGATGAACGCGTTGCGGGGCATGGCTAGGGAGACGTTTTTCAGGTTATGCTCACGAGCGCCTTTGATGACGATAGAATCAAGCATCGGCGCGTTCCACCTTTGCTGCGATCTCTTCTGCGATTCTACATATCACGTCCATATCCTTCCCTTCCAGCATAATACGTATGAGCGGCTCGGTGCCCGACGGGCGCAACAAGATTCTGCCGTCGTCCCCGAGGGCGCCCTTACACTCTTCGATTGCTTCTTTAATGGCTGCCGATTCCATCACCCGTTCGCGGTCGTTCACCTTGACATTTCGTAGGATTTGCGGGTATTCGGGAATCCGTTCGGTCAGTCGCGATAGGGGAAGACCGAAGTGGGCGACCGCTTCGAGAACGGTTAACGACGTGATCAACCCGTCTCCGGTGGTGCTTCGATCCAAAAAGATCACGTGTCCGGATTGTTCGCCGCCCAGGACCCGATCGTTGGCGAGCATCTTTTCCAAGACGTACCGATCCCCGACTCGCGTTCTTTCCATTCCGATGTGGTTCTCTTTCAAAAACGTTTCCAAACCCAAGTTGCTCATCACGGTCGCCACGATTTGGTTCCCGGTTAGGATGCCTTTGTCCCGGTAGTAGAGCGCGGTGACCGCCATTAACTTATCCCCATCGGTTAGCTTTCCTCGGTCGTCGACGAAGATACAACGGTCCGCGTCACCGTCATAGGCGATCCCGAAGTCGGCTTTCGTTTCCAGCACCTTACGGCGAAGGGTGTGGGTGTGCTGGGAGCCGCACTCCAAATTGATGTTGAAGCCGTCGGGCTCATCGTTCACCAGGAGGACCTCGACGCCCAAAACTCGCAACACTTCGGGCGCGATCCGATAAGCGGCGCCATTGCCCGGATCCATCACGACGCGCACAGCGCTCTTGCCTGGAAAGCCGATTCTTCCGTCCGGGTACTTGCCGAGCACCCAGCGCACGTATTCTCCACGCGCTTGAGAGTAATCCAGTACGCGGCCGATTCCGGCGTGCGTGCATACGTCGACGCCGTCGGAAAGTACCACCTTCTCTATCCTCGCTTCTTCTGCATCGGGAAGCTTGAACCCGTCTCGCAAGATCTTCAGTCCGTTGAACTCGTAGGTGTTGTGAGAGGCAGAGATCATCACGCCGGCAGAGCCATGTAGTCGCGTGATATAGGCCAAAGCGGGCGTGGGGAGCACGCCACAATCGTAGACGCAAAGTCCACCGGCGGCTGCGCCGGCCGAGAGGGCGTTGCAGAGCATATCGCAGGAGACCCTCGTATCCTTCCCCACAAACAGTTGCGGGTTTCCGGCGACCTTGTGGCGCTGTCTTTCTTTCTCGATGAGGGCGATCGCGTTACCGACCTTAAAGGCCAACTCCGCCGAAAGCTCGGCGCCCGCTATCCCTCGGATACCGTCGGTCCCAAATAGAATACGCACGTCACTCTCCCAACGTTTTAATCGCTTCTCGAGCGAACGTGGCGTACTGAGAGAAGCCCTTCAATAGATTGGCGTACGCCAGGGCTTCGGATTTTTTACCCGCGTCCATCGTCACCCGGACCAGGTAGTAGAGCGCGTGGACCTTGAAGGTCGATTCTTTCATAGCGTAAACCGCTTTCAATTGTGTTTCCGCATCCGTGTAACGCTTGAGTTGGTAGTAGGAAAGCCCCAGGTAATAGAGAACGTCGTCGTCGTAATCCGTTTTGACCTCTTGAGCCAAAGAGACAGCTTTTAGGAACGGAGCGACGGCTTGTTCGAAGCGGTTTCCTTTGTAGTGATCGAACCCTTCGGAATAGTAAAGGGAGATGGCCTTTTGGTAGGCTAAGTCCCGTTTTCGTAAGTAGACCGTAGCCATAACGTCTAGGGCCAAGTCCTTCAATTGGGCCCTCTGGAAGTTTTCCGCGCTCTCCTTGTATTTCTCGGCGAGAAGGGCATCCTCCCCCAAAATCAGGTATTTATAGCGTACGGCGTCGCTCTCCCCGGGGGGGATCGGCTGGTAGACCCGTTCCTTCGTGAGCTGCTGGTAGAGAGACTCTTTCTCTTTTGTCAGGGTGAGGACGTCCGCATTCAGGTTTTTGATCTGAGCCTCTTGCTGGGTCGACTGTGCCCGCAGGTCGGCCACCTGCGTTTTCAGGCTCGCGATCTCTTGGTCTTTCTGAACGAGCGTTTGATTGCCTTTCTGGTAGGTCTCGATCTGTGTTTTCAGGGCAGCGATCTCGGTTTGGCCTTCTGCCACCTGCCGCTTGGCGGAGTCGAGGTCCGTCTGGACCTTGGCCAAATCTTTTTGGGTCGTGTTCAGTAAGGTTTGTAAAGATTTGACCTGATCGTCTCCGGAGCCTTGCGCCTCTAGGGTTTTCGTCAACCGCGCGATCTCGTCGTCCTTCTTGCGAAGAGAAAGCTGCAGCTTGGCGTATTCGTCGTCGTAGCTCTGTTTCAGCCGGACGATATCTTCCTGCAAGGCCTTTTCCCGCTCGGAAGGTGCCGAGACTTGAGAGGTTGACAGTAACGAGATTTGCGCGTTCTTCTTTTCTAGCTCGTCTTGGAGCGTGTTCAGCTGGGCGGTCAACCTGTCGATCTCTTCCACTTGTGTCGCGGCGGGTTCGGGCTTTTCCGTTTCCAGCGCCAGGATTTTTCTCTCGAGTTCCTGTTGATAGACCCCGCGTCGGTTCAGCTCCGTATTTAACGTGGTGACCTGCTGTTTCAAATTGGCTCGTTCTATGACCAAAGCCGTTTGCTCATTATTGGCGCGAAAATATAGCAAGAAAAAGACGACGAAAGCGGCGGCGAAAACTAGCGTTAAGACGAAGAACGCTCTGGCTAATTTTTCCACGTAACCCCCTCCCATTTCTCGAAAATTGGTATCCGGGATAAAACCTCTTATTATACAATAAAAGTGAGGCTAAAAATTACGGAGGTGTGGGTATAATATCGGGGTACACCAAAATGTGAACGGGGAACTTTGGTTCGGCGTTCACAAGAACCTTTTCACCGTGTTCTCTGTGCCCTCCGCGCGAATCCCTGTTTCTAAGGGTAGGTACAAAGGCGTATCGCGCCGTCGCGAGAAGAAGAAGCGCTTACGCCGCGATGACTATATAGACTAAAAATCGCGCGATCGATTCCGGCCTTGTTTCCTGATTACAACCCATAACTTGACCTATGTAAAAGCCCTGGGGCCTCAGGTCCGCTTTTGAAAGCCGAACAAAAGCGTGCCGACTTGAGGTTTTTTGCTCTGCCTGGCGCTCCACGACCTCTTTTCGGTCTTTATGGGTTATGCGGATAAGGGAGAGGAAAGAAAGGTATCGCTCGACTAAACGCGCTCTCCTAAGGGAAAAACCTATCTCAGTTCTCCTAATAATTTGGTTGACAGTAATCGGGAAGTTGTGATATAATCTCCCGCAAACGTATTTGTTTCTTGGGACAATCCAGATGGCGCAAGTGTCGAATGCAGCGAGAGACCATAACAGAAATACAATATTACAAACTCTAGAGAGGGGGAGAAAAGTTATGGAAAGAAAGTTTTTTGGTTTAGTCGCAGCACTATTAGTCTTCTTAACAGGCGTCTTGTTTGCGGTCAATGCTCCTGTTCAGGATGTTTACAACTTTGATGTCAGACAATCCTTGGATGGGTTGACCGGACTTAAGCCCCATGTTAAGACAGAGCTCGTTGAACTGATTCAGTCAGCAATTGCAAAGAACCTGGATCCCAGCATCGAGATACCGAACTTCGGAAAGCGACTGCAAGTCGCGTGGGAACCTGAGACGCCGATCACAAAATTAGAACTCTACGTTATGGCCGTCAAAGCGCTTGGCAGGGAGGATATGGCGTTGAAACTCTACCCGATGGTATCTCCCACCTTCGCGGATATTCAGACCGGGTTGGAAAGAGACCCGTTTGCGGTCCAAGAATTCTTGTACCAAAGGGCCTACGGGTATGCCGAGTACTATCAAAACTTCCTGTTGAAGGAATTCCCGATACTGATGAACTTCGTGCCAGAACCGAAATCCTCTTTAGATATCACGGGGATTCAGATCAAGCAAGACATCAGGATCGATGGCACGGGCACGATCGTTTACACCACACCTTGGACGCAAGCGGCTGCCGACCCCAAAGCGAACAACGCCGGAGTGGCGACCCTGCAGAGAACCCAAGCGACGCGCGCGGAAGTCATTGAGTTCATCGTACGTTTAGCCCAAGTGAAATACCCTGAGCTTTTCTCCAGCGTCTCTTTGGAAGCCGATGTTACGAAAGCCCTCGACTTGGAAAACAAAGGGATCGTCGCCGTCTCCGAAGCGCTTAGCAAACACTTGAGAACGCTGTACGGACAATCTTATCCCGAAAACGTCGGCTTTGTCTACGCTTTCGAGTTCTTCTTCCTGTCCGAGATGGACACTGCGAAAGACGGTAAGGTAGCCGCCCCCTTGCTGTACCTCGATACCTTCCGCTCTCGTATCGAGTCCGGCAAAAACGTTGTTCTCAATGAGAACTATGGCGCCAACAGAACCGTTTTGGCTGCGAACCCGGCCGAAAGATTCTGGGCTGTCGCGCTCTTCGCGAAAGTGTTTGCCGCCGAAAAGTCCAAAGTCGAAAGCAATATGAAAGCGCCCGAAAGAATCATCAACAACGTCATCGCTTTCAAACCCGTCGGCGTGTTCAAGGGACAAGTGATGTTCAATAAAGTCGGCTGCGTTGAAGGAGAAGTATCCTCGATCCTTTGCGCTGGGTGTAAAGACGCCGCTCTCGGCGCCGCCGCTTCGGATATTCGGGCTACTTTCCTGAAGCTGAAAGACGGGAAGTACTACGTGCTGACCGACATGACCGTTTGGGATTCCAACAACGGGTACCCGAACGGCATCCAGTTCGCCAACACCTATTGCGCCGATGACGGTGTCAATACGGAGAATCCTTGCGAGGTAGGCATTGCCCACCCGCAATCTGTCACGACCGAAAAATCTTTCACTTTGGAAGCCATCGGTTTCGGGACGATTGCGGACAACAAATCCAGAATGGTCAATGTGGACAAGATCTGGATACCCTTGAAACAGCAAGAAGCCTACGAAAAAGTGAAAAACGTCTACGGTTTGGAACTGAAAGACATCACCGCGAAATACCCGAAAAAGATAGAATCTGGCGCGATAGACCTCTACCGGCTGTTCTTCCCCAATATCGAAGATATCACGCAGAAGGGAAGAGGGCTAGAGAAAGCCGTTGATATGATCGTTTATGGCAAACAGGGCATCTATGACTTCGATCTTTACGTCAAGAGAGCTGCCAATGCCGTTGCTGTTGACAACCTGTTGAAGGGCGAGAAAGTCGTATTTAACATTTCCTTCAACGTGAATCCGCTGGACGGCGGAGTCGCCTTAAAGAAAGTTGAATTGTTACCCGCGATCGACCGTTTGAACCACCGAACCGAAGTTTTGACCCTTAAAGGTGTCAAAGATTTCGTTGATCTGTATGCCGGCCTCATCGACACCATTTCCACCGATCCCAACCAACCGATGGTCGCCTACTACAAGAAACTCGTTGAATTTGCCAAAGAGCACAACATTCCCGATAGTGCGCAACTCGTAGCGATCATCAAGACGCCGACCGTCGACCGCGAAGTCCAATCCACCACCACGCAATTCAAGATGATGGAACTCGTGCTGGGTCAGCTGGTTCAGCTCGAGCTAAAGCCTGGGACGGATGCCAAACTCTGTGATCTCGAAAATGCGAACGCTTTCGACCCGGGTTCGTCAGCCGCCGTCTCCACTTGCTTCGGAGAAGCTCAGGATGAGTATGCGATCAACAAGTTGAACCAAACGATTTGTGAAAAAGAGGCAGAAGCCAAGAAAGTCTTCCGCTTCGGCGATATCGTAGAAGACTGCTGCGTGACCTTGGCGAAAGGCTACTGGGCTGTTAAGGTCGATCCTTACCTGGCCACTTTCCTTTTCCACGAGAACACGAAAGTCGCCCTCTTCAATGACCTGGGCTTGGTCAGCGTAGGAAACGTCGATTTACTGAGGCTTGACTTCCTTGGATTTAAAGGCCCGATCGTCAGAGAAGCCGTTCTCGTTAAACCGCTCGATCCGCTCAACCTGTTCCCGGCTCGTATGGCCGAGTCAAAAGAAGAGATTTACGTAAAAGCTTACGAGGTGAAGTAAGACTAAATCTAATTCACGGTCTGTAGTTCAAGCAACGACTACAGACCGTTTTTTTACTTAGTGTATCGTCTGGCAAGGGGGAGGAACTGTGTCTAAGAAAAAGAAATGGTTGATCGTTTCTTTGTCTATTGTCGTTGTCTGTATCCTGGTGTTGCTGCTCTTTCCGGTTAAGGGGATTTTCCGCGTTACTGTCGAAACGGCGCCTTCTCAGAGACCCAATTTGGAAACCTTCCTGAAATCGCTCTTCATCAGTATCAAGGACCTCAAAGGGCAGGCGATACATAGAGAAGTGTTGGGGGTAGAGCGGTATGATTCTATTCCTCTATCGAAAGGTACCTATCGAATAGAGATAGAGACCTTGGATGGGGTTAATCTTCTCTCGGAAGAGCTCACGATCCCTTGGGGAAATCTATGCTTCAAACCGCGGACCCAAGAAGTGCGGTTCACGGTGCCCCCCGCGGTTGAAATCCGCCCTGAAAACGTTTCGTTCGCCTTGAAAGAAGAAAAGCTTTGGATACGCTGGAAAAATTCCGGCTGGTCTAAAAAGGCTACATTCCAAGTATCCGTAACCGACTTCGGAACTTTGACGACGGAAAACAATGAGCTATACTTTCCTATAGAAAGCAACGCGTTGACCCAACTGGACGCGTTGAACGTACGCATCCGCGTTTTGAGTGGGAACCAATACCAAACGCTCTACAGCGGGGACCTTCCCGTCAAACATTTCAAGAAAACTGAGACAAAAGCGCTCTCGGCGGAACAACTCGAGGTTTCTTGGGAGCACGAAAAGGGAACCTTCACCCCGACCGGTTACCGAATCCTCGTGGAAGGTAGGGAATACGCGAGCGTCGGTCCTTCCGCTACTTCTGAGACGCTCGACCTAGAGACGTTGAACCCCCAACCGAACGAGGGAAAGAGAAGAGAAATAAACCTCACACTAGAGGCCATATCGGATGGTATCGTCCTCTCTAGATCCGATAGCGTGTTCTATATGTATGAGACGGTCTTCTCGTCGACGCTCAACGATGAATGGCGTACGGTGAATGAAACGGCGCCTTTGAAGGTCTTCATCAATGAACGCCCGGTGGCTCTGCGATTAGAGGGGGAGACGATAAAGGCCTTCTATTTGAGCTTTCTACCCGAGGAGACCCTCACAGTTGAATACACCGTGAACGATTATTCTATCCTCCGTCGGACGATGCCTTTGCGCGAGGAGAGAGAAACGGAAGCCATTACCTTACCATCCCTTTCTAGGGTCTTTTCCGCGCAAGCAGAGGTGACGGAAGACGAAAGGCTGTATCTACAATGGAGCGCAGACCGAAGCGAAGGGAAGATCAACCCCACCCGTTATTACGTGGAAACCCCGCAAGGGACCCAGACGACCACTGAGAACGCGCTCCACATTCCCTATGAATCGAAGAAGCAAGAGATCAAGCTGTTCTCCGTTTTCTTTGGCACCGTCTCTTTTTTGGAAAAAGTGATCATCAAACCGGAGAAACCTGGCTTAACCCTGATTCGGATCGATTACGACCACAAGGAAGACGTGATCGTCGTGGAGGGACGGGCCTCTATAACGACGCCGTTCACCGTTCTCTATCGCATAGACCGTTACGCCCCCGAAGGCGGCGGCTGGCCCGAAGAGCGCGCGGGGCTCATCTATGAGGTGAGTCAAAAAGAGTGGATCGTAGCAGAAGATGTGATAACTTCCGAGGCGGGAGAGTTTTCTTTTTGGATCCCTGTTAAAGATCTTCAGGCGCTACCTCCTTTAGAGGAACCCTTGAAAATCAACGGGTCGATCAAGGTTTTGGACACCTTCAATCAATCGGCGGTGAAGGACTTCGAGGTCGTGCGCTTTCTACCTCCGAAGGTGGAATTCGTAAGGTTTCTCATTAACGATGAGAAGCTGTTGCTGGAGTGGAAAGCGGAGGACCCAGTGTTGTCGCAGAGGTACCGCGATTTCGCGGTGAATGTGACAACGTCTACCGGTGAGAGTTATCGGTACGAGGCCACGCAAACGAGTCTAGAAATTGATTTGAGCGCACTAAAAGACTATCGGTTGACCTTGACGCTCGAAGCGTTATGGGAAAATGAGATAGTCCGCTTGGACGACCGCTCCTTCGAATTCCTACCCCTGGATTTCAATCGGTTGGTGGATTGGAATTTAGGAAAGTCGGGGAAAGAGACGTGGAAGATCGTATATTATGTCAAATACCAGAAAGGTTTCGAATCTATCAGCTTTGAAGCATTTGACCAACAGCAACAGGAGAGTCTCAAAAAAACCTTTGACTCGATCACGGGCTCGTTCGAGTGGCCGATTAAATCGGGCAAGACTTATCTCATACGAGCGGGTATCAAATACGATATCGAGACGAATAAAGACCTGATCGCCCAAACGGTTACCACAGAAGTTTACGAAACCATTCCTCCGTCCACCGGAGGGATAAAAGAAGCCTATCAAATCGCGAAGGATAAGATCCGGCTGGAAGCGATAGACTCCGCCCCGGGTATGGAATACTATTGGACTATTTCGAACAAGAACAACGAGCGGTATACCTTCACCGCCTTCTCCCCCGTTTATGACGCCGTCATCTCCCGGAAAGACGGATTAACCGGCGTGTGGAGCGTACACCTTCGGGCGGTTCATAGCAAGACGAACACCGTTTTTAGCGAGACCCAAGACATCTATACGATGAAGGCCGACGATTACCTCTATGAAGATGTTCCGGCGAAACAAGAGAAGACGATAAAGACCAACAACGGATTCGTCTCGCGATCGATCAAGGTCAACCAAGACGCCGTTTTGCGGATCACCCAGTCTCGTTTGAAATTTCCGCCAAAAACGAGCCTACGCATCGAAATGGGGACGTTGTACTTAGAAGAGGACGTACGGCTGAACGTTATGGAGAATGAGAACAACGAGCTTTGGGAGGGCGTTTACATTTTCGGTGGCAGAGTTTACGTCAAACGCGCGATAGAGGTGAGTAACGCGGCGATCGCGTTCCAGCTTTACAGTTCCGAGGGGTCCATCGAGGACACCTCCTTCTTGAATTGCCAAAAAGGCATTCTGGCGCAAGGGAGTAAACTAAAAGTATCCGGCAACAGCCGGTTCACCACGATTGGACTGGCCATTTCCGCGAGAAACTCCGAAGTGACCGTCGAAAACACTTTCTTTCGTAATGTTCAAGAAGGGTTTCTATTCCTGAATAATAAACTGATTCGGATATATCAGGTGAACATAACGGGGGTAGAGAAGCGCGGGGCGTATATCGCCACCTCCAAAGACGTCGAGCTTTCGAATGTGACGATTGACGGGATCGCTCGTGACCAACAGGAAGGGTTTTTTATCGAGGATTCCGTGGTGAGGATGCGCAATATTACCCTGAAAAACCTGAAGACGGGGTTGATTTTCGTCAACACCGACGCTTCTTTGGACTCTATCATCGTCTATCAGGTCACCGATGGGATACACCTGGAGTACGCCTATTTCGAGTTGAACAACAGCACGGTGGAAGCCGACAATCTCGGGGTTTTCGCGATCACCTCGCCCATCCTACGCACGCGAGAGTTTTCCGGATTCCTGCCTACGACAGGGAAAGTTGGTTCATTTGCCGGATTGATCAGACAAACGACAGTAAAGGCCCCGGTGGCTGTAAAAATCGAAAGAGGAGAGAATCATATAGCGGTAGAGAATAGCCAACTCATCGGTGAGATAATCCACGGGGGCATTCAAGTCAATCCAAACGGACTGCCCTACTATCGGGGAGAGATCATCCAAAAGTAAACCTGTCGATTCTTGGGGTTCACTGTCTCTCATTCAACGGGGGTATTTATGTATAATAAGCGGTTTTGGGTAGTTCCGCTTGTGTTGATATATGTTTTGACCTCGGGGTATGGCGCGTTGAAAGTCCAGAAGGTGGACGTCGCCTTTTACCCGTATGTGACCCTCTCTGTTTCTGGAGAACCTTTGACATCCGATCAAGTTTGCCTGTATGAAAACAACGTACAGATCGAGCCTATCGTCGATTTCACGTCTTACGATATGCGATCACAAAAACCGTTGGACTTGGTCTTCGTTTACGATTTTTCTTGGAGTATGAGGGGATACCTCGAAAGCTTTCAGTCCGGGCTGTCTGGTTTTATCGCGGAATTGAAGAATCTGGGGTACGATACGCGCCTGTCTTGGGTCGGTTTCGCCGCGGAAGTGTTGCACATCTACCCGAACACGCAGGGCTGTGATCCACCCCCGGAATTCACTTCAGACCTTGACGCCTTCGAAGACTATCTCTCAAAAGTGATGACCGAAGGGAAAATCCCGATTGGATTCGAAGAGTGTCAGATCCAGGCGCTTTACGAAGCCTCGAAGTTTAATTTTCGAGAAAACGCCGTGAAGCTCATCGTACTTTTTACGGATGAGGACACACAAGATGACCTGGAGGGTAATCTTTACTATCTCCCTGATTTGAAAGAACAAATAGACGAAAAAGGGTTGGTCATAGTTCCCGTCTTCTCGCAAGAAGAGCCGGACCCGATTTACGACGAATTGGCTCTTTTTTCGGGAGGGAAGAGTTATCCTTTTATTCCGAACGAGGTCATTTCGGACAGAGGATTTGCCTTCGGCGCTTATTTTTGGGAATTTTTACGAAGCCTGGCCGTCGAACAAAACACATTTGCGCGGATAACGTACTATTCTCCCGGAAAGTTCGGAGAGAGGACAGGCGCCCTGCGGCACTGTACGACCCAATCGGAAGCAAAGTTCTCATACCACATTCCCGAGACGGCCAACAAAATCCAGGTGTTTGGCGTGGACACCCGGGACAGCCCGATCGTCACCCTCTTTTTCTCACCCGGACTAGGGGAGGCCACCGAAGGGTACCAGGCGGAAGAAAACGGTGAGAATATAGATTTCGCTCGGTCGGTGCACATCACTCCCTATCAACCCGATCGAGTCGATTTGGTATTGATTGTCGATCTAGCCAACAGTTCGATTTCCTACCCCGCTCAAATACAGGAGCACGTCGCCACTTTGATCCAGTATTGCGAAGACATCGGCATCAGCCTGCGTTTGGGGGCCGTGATCCCGCTAGATCAACAAATCTTGTATCAAGACTTGACGGAAAACCTCGATCAGGTCGCCAATCTATTTAATCGGTATTTGAAAGTGAAAACGGTAACCAACACGGCTGCGATTCCGGAGATGTTCCATAAGGCGCTTAACTATCATTACCGCGCGAACAGTCAGAAAGCCATTGTCTTCATCACCGACGCGTTCCAGAACGAATTACGAAAGGGTTTTGAATCCGGCGGGCCCCTGATAGACGCGATCGTCGCGACCTCTTTAAAGAACAACATCGGGCTGTTCTTCATTTCGCAGAAGAACGATTACATCGACTATATCAATCGGATGACACCTGGTACGTGGATCGGCTTCGGCGAGAAACCGACCCATCAATACCTGAATGGGTTTTTTGAGGACTTCTTTCGTCAGCAACAAGCTCTCACCTATGAATCCCGAGCCTTCTACCAGTTTTGTTATGACCCGAGTTTTTTTACCTTGTCCAAAGACGGCAAACGCTTATTTATCCAGTTTTTTCAATTCTCGGACTTGAGCTATCAAACCCGCTTACAAATCAATACCGTGACCTCTTCGCCCGCGATCCTGGGGAGGGGAGAAACGACTTTGCTGACCTGCCACGCCTATCCGCCAAAAAACATTTTCTATTATTGGGAGTGCGCGGACGGCTCATTCGTATCCCCAAACGGCGTGTCGGAGATCACTTGGAAAGCGCCCGAGAAAATCGGCCCTCATAACATATACGTAGAAGTCTCCCTCGGGCAGATAAAGATGAAAGGTTCGGTTGTCGTCACCGTTCAACCGTGAGGGTAGGAGGACGATGTCGAAAGCAGCCCTGTTACTGATCGTATGCCTTGGGTTCACCGCTTTGGGGTTCACGGGCGGTTACATCAAAGGGATCGAACTCCAAGGCTTCCCGATCATACGCTTCCATATGACTTTAGAAGGTAAAATAGGTGATGCCGCGATGACGCTTTACGAGGACGATCGCGAGGTTAAGATAGAGTACGTGGAAGTCAAGAGTCTGCGAGAAAGCCCGTCGGCGGATATCGTTTTTTTAATAGACAACAGCCGGAGTATTAGCGGGTTTGAGACCTTGATCCGCGAGAAATCGTCCGAGCTGCTCCAGCTTCTGATCCAGAATAAGATCGATTTTACGATTGCGGTCATCGGGTTTTCGGACGTCATCAACACCGTCTCCTTCCCGAAAACCTCAGCGGCCTCGAGCCTGTCGCACCTCAACCCGTTCACATCGGACCCATACCTCATCCTTGAAACAGTTTCTCGAGCCGTTCTGTTTAACGGGAATCATCCGAGCAAGCCTTTCGAAATGATCGCTATGGCGGCCGGAATGCCTTTTCGGGAGAAAGCGACCAAGATGATCATCCTCTTTTCCGACGAATGCCCGGTCGAATCTTTAATCAATCCTGAGCTTTATCGGGCTTTAGGCCCTTTTTTAGCAGAAAAGAAGATTTCTTTATCGATCTTTTATGACTTTCATAGACAATCCTTCTATTGGGACTATTATAAACGCCTAGCCGAATCTTCGGGCGGACACTTTCTAGACCTTAACGAGTCTCTATTGTTCCTACCCGTTCTCGCCGGCCTATCGGAAGAAAAAATGGAACTGTGGGTTTGGTTTCGGTCTCAACAAACCGCGTTTGATACGAAGGTCCACCGGGTACAGTTCAAAGACCGCAATAAAACGCCGCTATTCGCTCCGTATGATTATCGATTTCCCGAGGAGTGGACATATTTGCGGTTGAATACGATAACGGCTACACCTTTTATGGTGGAGCGTGGGGCACCTGTTTTCGTTAAAGTGTGTTATTATCCTTATTCAGAAGATACCAGGATCGTTTTCGATACCGGTCAGGGCTTCACCCTCGTTGAACGGTACGAAGAGGCCGAGGCGCTGCTGTTGGCTCCTGACAAACCGGGCTCTTATAGGATACCGGTGACCGTGTCTCGAGGGAAAGAGTCACTTGACGGTTGTGTAGTGGTTCACGTGAATTAGAACGGATGGAGGGTAAGGACAAATGCGAAAAAACACCCTACGACTATTCGCTTTCGCGCTTCTCCTGTTTTGCGGGCCACCGCTTTTTTCGGGAGAGCTGTTGTTTACGGACATCAACACCTTTCTTCAGTGCCCGGTCGTACGTTTATTAAACGATTACACGGTCCCCGTTCAGGCGTACCTATCCGATTTCGGTGACACTTACTCGCAGACTACCACGAAGCGGGCGCTCGGTTGGTTTGGCCCGGTAAAAACCGTTACCCAGGAAAGCGCGGAGATCCGGCGAAAGTTCGGCGAGGATACGGAGGTTACGCGCACAACGGAGTTGGTCGTCCGGTTCAACGAATACGGGGAAATAGTAGACGAGAGGATCTACGTACCCTTCGGCTTGGATATGCTCCGGCTCGACCGTTCGTTCATCAAGAAGCCACTCGATGAACCCTTGGATTTGCCTGATGGCGTGCATTTCCTATTAATACAAAGAGAAACGAACCTCTACGGGCAGGTTGTGGTGGAGCGCATGATCGATTGGAACGGCGACTTGGTCTATGAGATCAAGAACCGGTATTCGGAGACGAATGCCATACTCGAGAAAGCCTTCTATACGTCCGCAGGGTTCGTTTCGGCTCGGACTTTCTCTTATGACGACATCGGCCACCGTTTGATTTCGATCCGAGAGCGCGACGTTTGGGGGAGGACCACCTACGAAATCCTTCTCGGGTATGCGCGAGACGACCGTGGCGAATACTACCTTCAATCGGAAGAGCGCGTTAACGACATCGGTCACACGGAATACACACGACTGACGGACCCTGACGGTCGGTTGCTAGAAGAGGCAATCTATGATCGGTACGGTCAGCTCTATACGAAAAAGCTGTATCAATACGAAGCCGACAGACTGGTCTTTAGCGAAGCCCACACTGCCGAGGGGCTATACAACCGTCAAAAATGGACCTACAAAGCCGGACTCTTGGTGGAGCATATTTCTAGCGACGCCTTACGCATACTCGAAAGAGATACCTTTCGATACAACGCCACCGGGGAGTTGGTGGAGCAAAACCATTACGGCGTCAGCGGCGTCTTCTTGTGGAAGAGAGTCTACCAACCTCACGCCTCCCGCCCTTCGGAAATTACCCAGTACACCTCTCAAGGAGATGTCTTTTCGAAACAGTTGTCGCTCTACGACGTAAAAGGGCGCCTGATCTCGGTCAAGGTGTATTCTTCCTATATCGATAAAGTGGCGCGCGTCTACTTCCTCGAATCGGAAGAAACCTGGGAGTATATCGAGAACGCTACGAAAAAGTACGTCGAGAAGACCATCAGAAGACTAGTGATCTTCGATCGTTCCGGAAAGAAGCTCTCTGATCTAGAGGTGGAGAGGCAATTCGATGAGCGCGGAAACGTTTTAGAAGAGAAGACCAAGCTATCCGGAAAGGAAGTCGCCTCCTTCAAACGAAAGTTCGACGAACAAAACAGGGTGATAGAGGAAGAGGTAAAAAACACCCTGGAGAACTACAAACGGCAACTGTCCTTCCACGCGTCGGGCCAGCCCAAAGAGATCATCTATCTCGAAGGGACGAAGAAAAGCAAGGTCTTCGTGTACGACGAAGGAAACAACCTCATCACCGAAGAGCGGTACGACGCGAATGGCTCGTTGATTTATAAGGTCGAGTATGAGAGGTTCTTCGACGCTTGGGGAAATTGGATCAAGGTGATTCGCTACGATTGGGAGAAGGAACCGTGGGAAGACTCCTTGAAAAAGACCCCGAAGTTCGTCGTTTATAGGAACTTCGAATACTATGAATAAATATAGGGAAAGGAGAAGCAGGGTATGAAGAAACTTTCGATCTTTTGGTTCGTGATTTGTTTAGCCGCTCTCTGCTTTGCGCTGACACCGCAAGAACTGTTCGATCGTGTCGATAAGGAGCCGGTCTCACGACTGAGCTCGTCTTTGGAAAAGCTGTCTCCGGAAGACCTCAAGACCCTGCTAGCCTTACGAAATGCGGAAGGCGACAGTTTTCTGAACGCGATCGTGCGCCTGAAAGCCGAACCGATCGCGCTCTATCTTCTGAAAAACGGTGCGGACGCCTTCGAAGTGGCTGCCGGTGAGACCGCTTTTTCACTGGCATGCGTGCTGGATCTATGGGATTTCGCGATTTCTGCCATCGAAGGAACAAAATCCTACGGTGAAAACCAACCTATCCTTTGGGAAGGTGTTTTCGAAGCGGTCAAGAATGACAATCACCGCCTCGCGCGGGTCATCCTGGAAAAAACGATCGAATACAGGGCGAATGCATCCATCGTATCTCAAGAAGCGCTCATCGACGCAATCAAAGCTCAGGATGTATTTTTAGCGTTGGATTTGTTGCGCTCCGGCGCCAATCTTAATGCGGTCGACAGAACAGGTTCGACGCCTCTCATTATTGCGATTGCGAACGGCGATAACCGTAATGCGGCTCCGTTAATTTTCTTAGGCGCCGATGTGGATATCCAAAATCACCGCGGCGATACGGCGGGAATGTTGGCGGTAAAAACGGACAACCTCGAAGCGCTCGTATGGCTTTTCGAGAAAAACGCCGACTTATCGTTAAAAAATAGCGACAACAAAGATATGATGGACTTCGCGATCGCGAATGGCAACGAAGAAATCATCTCTGCCCTGTTAACAGAAGCGATTGACCAAAAGCGGTATTACATCCTGTCTGACTGGGTAGCCCGTTTGGAAGAACAGCGCGATCAAAAAGCGGACAGCATCGCACTGAAAATGGCGGCCGATCGAAAGAAACTGCTCAATGAACTGGCCGCCGCATTGATCGAATATGACAACGCTTTGATCAAAGACCCGCAAAACGCTTTGGCAGTCTTAGGGCGCGCGGACGTATTCTTCCTGATGAAACTCTATGAAGCGGCTTTCGAAGAGTATCAGAGGGCGAATGGACTTTACAGCTTCTACAGCGAAGCCTGGTTGGGCTTAGCCAAAACGAGAATGCATCTCGCGGATATGAACCCGGAAACCGAACAAAGAAAACCTGCTTATGAGCAAGCGCGAGAAGAAGCGAAGCGGGCTCTCGAAATCAACGTAGCGTACACCGAAGCTTATTACTATCATGGGTTGATACTGGTTCGCTTGTCCGCGTTCCAAGAGGGCGATAGTCGGAAAAAAACCCTGGAGTACGCCGTCGAACAGTTCGACAAAGCGTTGGCCCTCAATGCTTCGTACACGCCGGCTTTTGAGGCCAAAGGCGATGCTCTGAGGCTTTTGGGTGAGTTCGAGAAGGCCCTGGTCGCTTACGCCGCCTATTTAAAGATCGACCCGGAACGGTTGGAGATAATCGAAAAACGCGGCGATACTTACGTGGAAATGGCTGAAACCGCAAAAGCGAAGTCGAAACCCAACGACGAGATCGCTAACTATAAAAGCGCGATTACTGAATTTGAAAAAGTCGTCCGCGTCGATGCCGATAACGAACGGGTCTGGAAGAAAGTGGGGAACTCGTACGGAAAGCTCCAGGATATCGCAATCGATGCAGCGCGAAAGGCGCAGCTCAACGGCGAGTATAAAACGCAGGATGAAATGGAGGCCAGCGCCAAAGGCTATGCAGAGAAAGCAAGTCGAGCGTATGAGAAATATCTAGAGGTCCTAGAAAAAAAGAAGCTCGAGGACGACCTCGAAATAAGGGAAAAGCTGGGCTTTTCCCTTTTTTATCGTGGGAGCTATTCGGAGGCATTGAGGGTCTTTGCTGAGATTCTAAAAGAATACGCAGACAGGTATGCCTCCCTGTTCGGGAAAGCCAGATGTCATTTCGAGTTACAGGAGTACGAAATGGCGCTGCAAGTGTTTTCACAGCTTGCGGGATATCCGGAATACGATACCTATACCGCGTTCCTCCACGCGGAAACGCTTTTCGCGCTAGAACGTTACGCTGAAGCGAAAGCCGTTTACGAAAAGGCTGTTGCTCTCAGAGATCAGAAAGAGAAGGGCCTGAAAATTGGGGAAATTTGGTATCAATTAGCCTTTATCGCCTCTCTCGAAGGGCGGTATAAGGATTCGATAGACCTGGTGAATAAAGCGATACAAGATAACCCGACCTTCGCGAAAGCCTACTTCTTCAAAGGGGAGGAACTATTCAAACATGAGGAATACGCCGAAGCCCTTTTGGCCTTGATCAAGGCGGTGTCCTTGGACGGCTCTTACGCAGAAAAAGTCCAATGGGAGAGCAAAGCGGCGCATGTTGACGGGGTATTCTTAGCCTTGAAGAACGGAAAAGACTATTCCAGGGCTTATCCGTTTTTAAAGACAGCGATCGGCTATGATGACGAGGCGCGGAAATACGATCTGAGAAGCCTGATAGCGCTCACGCGGTATAGCCGGCATAGTCTGGACGAAACCGCCTACTTATGGGAGGTTGGAGACTCCGCGAACGGGCTGAAACGGGTGCAAACGCTCAGCGACGTACTGAAAACCGCCGTCTCGGAGAGAACGTTCAAGAGCCGAAGCGAAGTCATCGTGCCGTATGTTCAATCCGTTTATATGGAAACGCAGATATCGAAAAAAATGACCGCTTCTGATACCAGCCGCTCTCCGCTCTTAAAAACAGACGCCCGGATTGCCGACTGTTTAAGGCTCTGCACAGACCTGTTGAAGGATCAAAACAGAAACGCCGCCGGTTGGATGGCGCTCGGTTTGGTCTACGAACTGAGAGAACAGGTTCCGCTCGCCGCCGTGTGTCTAAACAACGCGTACGGAATCGAACCGACGAACGCTTTGTTTCTTTTGCTGCTCTCGGATTATCTGGTAAAAAGCGCTCATCTCGAGGAAAGCCGCGTGTTGCTCTCCTCGCTACCGGAAGATTTTTCGTGGGACGTCGGGCTGTGGTTCGAGCCGTTCGCTAGAGCCGAACGCTGGCGGCTCCTCGCCGAGATTGCGGTACGCCAAAAAAATATCCCAGAGGCGATCGATTGTTATCGCTATGCTATCGAAAGCGCCGAGCGGTTCTACATAGAATACCGGATGGAAGGCGCGCTTCGCGAGAGCGATACCTTCTACACCCTCCAAAAAACGATCGCCGATAAAGCTGAACAGCTCAGGGTAAAAAAAGAATACTCCTTGGCTGCGACTTTACTCGAGACGGGGTTAAGCATACAGCGATTCGTGAACCCCGCGGTACGCGGGAAGCTGGAACTACTCGCAGGAAAGACGGCGTTCACGCTCCGGGATTTGTCAGGCGCGGAAAAGCTTTTGAAAAGCGCCCAGGCGGATCTCCCGAAAAACTCCGCCCCATACGCAGTATTGGGATACGTTTACCTGGAGAGAAATGAACCGCGTAAAGCCTTACGGGAACTGGAGAAAGCGTTGACTTTGGCGCAAAACGAAGGCTCCGATACCTCTCCTATCCTGACGGGACTGGCGCTCGCATACTTCGCTCTCTACCTGGAAGAAAAAACCGAGTCACAGTTATCCAGCGCGTTCTTCTACACCAACAGAGCCTATGCGGCCGCGCCGCAGAACGTGAGAAACCTCGTTTTCAAAGGGGATATTTTGCTATCCGAGAACTTCAAAGATCTCGCCGCTTCTGTCTATTGTCTGGCGCTTCAATATCTTCCGGAACACTCGACTATTTTTGAGAAACTCACTCAAATTAAGAAGTAATAACGCGATTCATCAGGATGAAACTAAAGGAGGGAAAGAGTTTATGGGAAACCGGGACCAATTTTATCAAACCGGCGAGAGCCGCTCACCGTTGGAAGAGGAAAAAAGGGCGAGAATAATCCGAGGACTGCGAGCTTTTTGGCTATTGAACACCGTCGCGATTATTGCATTGATAGTGGCGCTTTTCGTTTACGTGATACCTTGGAAAGACTCAGAAATCAAATTACTCGACCCGAAGATCATCATTCCTATCGCGCTCGGACTAATCCTCCCGCTTGTACTAGGCTTTGTCCCGGTAGCTTTCACACATAGCGCATCATCCGAGAATAAGAAACCCGGGATTGAAAGCCTATGGAAGGAGTTCACGCTCGTCTTCATCTGCTGTTTACTTACGCTATTGTTCTACTGTGTTACTGGCAAAACTACTATATGGCTTGATATCGGGTTTTTATCCTTAAGTGTCAGTTTATATGTACTCTCTGGGATCCATTTTCTAATGCGCTTAAAAACAAAGGAAAGTTAAAAATCCCGGATAATTTCGGAGGTGTCAGGTGAAAAAACCTATCGTAGTATTCGTGTTGTTATCGGTCTCGTTGATAATGATGGCGCTTAACCTACCTGCGGAAGAAACGCTTTCGGAGATTTCAATTGAAGAGGGGTATGTTTTTCAGTTGAGGGTCTCTTCATCTGATATCGCAAAGGAGTATTTCCTGAACGTTCTGAAAAACAGTGAAAAGAAAGTCAGAATTGCTTTACCCTATGAAGCGACGGGTATAACAACCGTGGTGTTGAAACCGGACGGGTACAAGTTTTCCGGGAAGGTTCGGTTTTGCGACGGTGGAGAGGAGTTTCCGTTTGAGTACCGAACCAATAGTTACGGGATGTATGTCTCTTCGAGCTACCCAGGTCTTCAGATTCTACCGGTATATCCGCTTAATATTACGAAAACCGTTATTGGCAGTCCGACACGTTTCGAGTGGAAGCTCTTGTCGAATCAAATCGTTCACGGGTACGATTTCTGGCTAGGAACCAATAGGGATGCGCTACATCTTATCGCGAGCCAAATCGCGAATCCCTATTATGAAATGAACTTGGAAAACTTGCGGTTTTCGGGCGCTCTTTATTGGAAGGTTGAAGGGTACACCCGTTCTGAAGAGAGATTCACGAGCCCGGTCTTTTCTTTCACCTATCAGCCTTCGGCAATGATGCAGGCGATATGGGACGCGGAAAGCGAAAAATATGATAAGTTTCTCGAAAAAGCGGAAGAAATTTTAGATAGGATGAAGGAAATCAGCGACTCATCTGATAAAATTTCAAAATTGGAAACAGAAATCGCGACATTGACGAGCGCGTCTCTTTCTGTCGCCGGGAAAATAGATACCGTAATAGGAGTAGTATCAGATCTTTCGACCGAATTATCAGCCCTATCAACCCTGGTGGAGGAAAAAGAAAGCAAAACGGAAGACGCTTCGGGAACAATCCTCAGCGAACTAAAAGCGGGTTTTTCGACGATGACGACCATAGCGTCTGATACGCTAAGTATCGCGAAAGAATTACGGGCAGTTGTCGTACCATCCTTAGAAACACTCGATACTATCAGCAGCGACGTGACCTCCTGTGTCGCGGAAATACAAAAAGCGTCGTTGTTCTGGACGCCGCAACAAAAAACGGAAATATTAGCGATTTTGGCAGATTATGCAACGCCTCCAACCATAGAACAAAATACCGTTGTTGACCTATTCTATGAGCTTCTCGATTCCTTAACCCTGTTAAAAAAGGTTGCTCTACTCAAACGGCTTTCGGAAACTCACGGAGAGTCCTGGCTCTTTACGGGTGTCGAGGGATTCACAAGGTTTGTGCAGGTTCTTTTCAGTGGGGAACTATGGAATGCCGAGAGTATCCCGTTTGTATTCGAACCCTATTCGAAAGCGTTGGACGATCTTCTGGATTTCTACATTTCTAAGATGAAAAAAACCCCGACTGGGCAACTCCTTATCGATCCACTTTATCTGCTGCCCCAGGCGAAAAAGCTCCTCGGTTTCGAAGGCGCGAAGCATTTCTTTAGCCATTATTCAATCGAATACTACACTTATCATCAAACACTCAGGAATAATGAGACCATAAAAGGAATTATTTCGAAATTTTGGAATGGAAATGGAAGTGAATATAAGATACTTCTACTTTTGAATTACTTGATCCATGAATATACTATGAAAAAGAACGATCCCTCTTTGTCTCAAAAAATCAACGGGGATGAATTCCTGAGTTTATACCGATCGATGAACCCGGATATTGAAAAATTTTTTAATAATGAAAGAAATAAGAATTACGGAACCTCATACTGTTATACTTTGGGTTGGTGGGAACTGGTATGGGCGGATATTTGGACGCCTGATCCGCAAGATCAAGATACGGAAAACGGAGTCTTAGAACTCGAAAAATCTTATAACGCTTTTATAACTCTATTCCCAGAAGCTACAGTTCCAGCTATCGCCAGTAAGACAGTCAAACTCATCGGAACCCCGGCAGGAAAAGAAGCGACCGAGACATACGTGCTTCACGAAGACCTAACCGTTGAAGCCGCCTACGGGTTCCTGAAAACGATCGAGTATATATATACAAAAGGTAAGGAGAAAGAAGAGATAAATAATACAACCTTGAAATTCGATAAAATCGCTGACTACCGTAAAGCCTTGATCCAGTACTTGTATCAGAAGGGTGGATTCAAAACAGCCGATAGTTTTATTAAATATTTAGAGAAATACGCATTCGAAACACCGGTTAAAGTGACTAAGTCTTACATCGAGTCAATTATGCCCGCGCCCGTTTCGAACAGCGAACCCAAAGAAGCACCGCAGTAGAACACGCGTCGTCTCGTAGAGATTCGAAACCGCTTTTCTCGTTTCTGAGCTGAATGAATACCGAAGCGCGGTGTATTTGATAACATCTGTACCGATCGTGCCCGAGCCGAACCGTCCCCACTGGTACGGGCGCGGTCTTTCTTTATCCGAGGATTTGGTCCCGCGAATCAATAACTCAAACGCGAAAGAGTGGATGGCGTTGCTTATACTACAAAAAACATTGAGCGCATTTGTGGAATTACCGGGGCTTTTGATACTGATTCTCCTCGCTTTCACGCTGTTCGCGAAAATGAGCCGCGGTTGGCGAAGGGTTCTATCCGTATTGATCGTTGTGTTCTACCTCTGTTCCGCGGGCTTCTTTAGCCAATGGCTCGTCGCCCCTCTAGAAAACCATTTTGCCACTTCCTATGCGCAAGAGGTTGGCGTCGACGCTTCCCAATCGGCGATCGTCATCCTCAGCAGCAGCCATCGCGTGGGCGTACCGTCCGGGTACGGCGGCGAGGTTACGAATGAGCCAGACAGAACGACGGCCCTCCGGCTCAACAGAGGGTTCTCTCTCTATCGTGAACGGCCGATGCCGATCATCGTGAGCGGGGGCCCACTCTGGAGCTCTCATCAAGTGCACGTTGCAGAGACGATGGCCGAAACGCTAGCGATGTGGGGAGTTCCGGAGAAAGACATCGTCATCGAAGACCGCGCGATGACCACCGATCAAAACGCCGCCTACTCACTCGCCCTCCTTGATGAGGCAGTAGCGACGGTGTATATCGTCACGAGCGCGATTCACCTGCCTCGAGCGATGCTCGCCTTCGAAAGGGAAGCAAAAAAGCGCTCTTCGCCGCTCTGGTTGGTACCGATACCGACTGACTTCTATATTGAAGAACGAGAGACCATATGGCTGGACTTCCTCCCTTCAAGCGGCGCCTTCACCGCCACCGCCGCCGCCCTACACGAATGGTTCGGCCTCCTCTTCTACAAATGGTTTAAGTGAGCTCGGCAAGGTTTAAGTTTTTGGGAAGTCATCGCGGCGTAAGCGCCCCTTCTTTTCGCGACCGCGCGATACGCTTTTGTGTGAGGGCATCGCGGCGTAAGCGTTCCTTCTTTTTGCGACGGCGCGATACCCCGGGTTTCGTTCGTTTCAAAGATCAAAAAACAGGGTTCGCACAGAGGGCACAGAGAACACAGAGAAAAGACTGAAGAAAGCACGTAGGGCCGACTTCCAGTCGGCCTGTCTCTCTGGGAAGGCCCTGGGAACGGCAACTTTTAAATTGGCATGTTTTAGGAAGTCATCGGGGCGTAAGCGCCCCTTCTTTTCGCGACGGCGCGATACGCTTTTTTACAGGGGGATCACGGGGTCCCTTCGGTTACCCCGCGATTACCCTATGGCGCGATACGTTTTTGTACCTGTCTTGAAAAACAGGGTTCGCACAGAGGGCACAGAGATCACAGAGGAAAGATCGGCGATGGACAACGTTCTCCCAAAAAAAGAAAATACATGCCGAACTAAAGTTCGGCGTTCCCAGGGCTTTTCTCTGTGTTCTCTCTGTGTACTCCGTGTTCTCTGTGCGAACCCCTGTTTTGTTCTTAAGGCCGGCCAATTTAAAAGCTGGCGCTCCTCGGAAAGCTCCCAGAAAAATAAAAACATGCCGAACTGAAGTTCGGCGTTCCCACGTTCCCAGCCTCTTCCGGAAAACACAGCCCGTGTGTATCCGCGAAAAACGTGGTATAATCTTGCCGTATTCTCCATAGATATTCGATTAGATTGTCCGTACGTTCGATGGCTTTTTTCGTCTTATGTAGAGAAAGAGGGGTTCGCATGGAATGTCTTTCTTTTGTGAACTTTTATGGACTGCCGATAGTGAAGAGTGATAGGGAGGCCGTTTTGACGGCCTTGCGAAGGGCCCTAGACGTAGGCAGAACCTTTCGGGTGACCACGATGAACGCGCAGATCGCCTACTACTACTTGACGATGCCGGAATACCAGGTGGCTTTGAAAGGCACCCTCGTGATTCCGGATGGCGTCGGGCTGTCTTGGGCGATACGGAAGCGATTGAATACGCGGGTCAGCCGATTTCCCGGGGTCGAACTCGGCTTTGAACTCTGCCGTCTCGCGGGGAAAAGTGGTGAAAGCGTCTTTCTGTTCGGCTCAAAACCGGGAGTCGCGGAGAAGGCGGCCACTTTTTTGACGCAGGAGACAGGGGTGCGGATAGCCGGATATAGGCACGGGTTCCACAATCCCGACGATGACACGCAACTGGGTATCTGCCAGGAGATATCCGAAAGCGGGGCATCGATCTTATTCGTAGCTTTAGGGGCCCCGAAACAAGAGATATGGCTCGAACGATTTTTCGAAAAGACGAACGCGCGTCTGGGCATCGGTGTCGGCGGTTCTCTCGATGTATGGGCCGGTGTCGTGAAACGAGCGCCCGGGTGGATTCAGCGTATGAATATGGAGTGGCTCTACCGGATTCTGCAGAGCCCTCGAAAGAAGTTTAAGGTTGTGTTACAACTTTTAAAGTTTATTTCTATCGTGAATGCGAATGGAATCAGTGGATCGATAGAAGAAAAGAGGCGATTTGAATGAAAACCACGATATTTTGGCTGATATTAGGCGTTCTGTTCCTCATTGCGGAAATATTCACACCTTCATTTTTCATTATGTGGTTTGGCATCGGCGCCTTCGCCGCGATGCTGGTCGCGTTTTTGTTTGAGAACAGCGTTCTATACCAATCGATCGCGTTTATCCTCGTTTCTTTGATCCTCGTTCTGTTTACGCGCAAATTGGCGCAAAAAATGAGCGGCAAACCCTCCCGCCTGATCGTTCAAGATGAGATGATCGGCCGAATAGGGGTAGTCACCGAAACGATCACCGCAGACGGCGGCAAAGGCTTCGTTCGTATCGATAAAGAGATATGGCGGGCACGGTCGCGTAGTGAGCAAGAGATTCCCGTCGGCGCCAAGATCAAAGTGATCGAACTGAAGGGGGTCACGGTTACCGTGGACCCGGTCGAAATAAAATAAAAGGGAGGGGTATCGTATGTTGATCGGAATTATTGCAATTGCGATACTGGTTATGGTTTTCGCCGGCACCGGCATTCGGATCGTCAGACCATTCCAAAAGGGTTTAGTGGAACGGTTGGGGAAGTACAACCGGATAGCGGATTCGGGCATCCACTTTATTATTCCGTTTTTCGAGCGTATGACGATGGTGGATATGCGAGAACAGGTTATCGATGTGCCGCCACAAGAAGTCATCACGAAAGATAACGTCGTCGTCGCGGTCGACGCGGTTATCTACTACATGATCACCGACGCCTATCAAGTCATTTACAACGTGGCCTTCTTTCAGGTCGCGGCGATCAAGCTAGCCCAAACCAACCTAAGAAACGTGATCGGCGAATTGGAACTGGACCAGACGCTCACGTCTCGAGAGATGATCAACGCGAAATTGCGGGAGGTCTTGGACGACGCCACTGACAAGTGGGGAGTAAAGGTGACGCGTGTGGAAATAAAAAAGATCGATCCTCCTCAGGACATTATGGATGCGATGAGCCGCCAGATGAAGGCGGAAAGGACGAAGCGCGCGGCCATTCTCGAAGCCGACGGCATCAAACAGTCAGAAATCCTGAGGGCGGAGGGGAGCCGGCAAGCCAAAATTTTGGAGGCTGAAGGGCAGGCCGAAAGCATCAAGCTGGTCGCGGAGGCGGAACGTTTCAAACTGCTCACCGAAGCGGAGGGGCACGGGAAAGCGATCGTCACCGTCTTCAACGCCATCCACGAAGGAAAGGCCACGAACGATGTCATAGCGGTCCGATATTTAGAAACGTTGAAAGAGGTGGCAAACGGACAGGCCACGAAAATCTTCCTACCGGCGGAGGTCAGCGGTATCCTCGGCAGCTTGGGTGGTATCGGAGAGCTATTCAAAAAAGAAGAGGATTCCGGAAAGAAATAGAGCGTCCTCAGAGAACGGTGGGAAGCCCGCGATAGACTTCTTCCGAGCAACCGGGAGAAACGTCAGGCGAGGGGTGTTTTCTTGAGACAACGATGGTTGAAGGTTCTGATCGGAATAGGTTTGGCCGCGCTCGGATTCGCATTGGTCGAGCTAATCTTGACGAGCCGCCTGGATCTCACGATTGACTTCTCGTTCTATCCCGAGCTGGACAGGAACACCCCTTTCAAGGTTTCGATTAAAAGCGGAGCCGTTCAACAGCAACATATGGTATCACCCGCATCGCCACGTCTCACGTTGAAGGGGATCAAAATAGACCCCTACCAATTGACGGTGTCATTGGACAAAATGGACATCGTATCCACGGAGTTGAACTTCGGGCGCTCCTTCGACTTCTATCGGAAAAAAGAGCGTGTGGAGATCTCCGTGACTGAACTTTCTACCGTCGCTTTTCTGGAAACCACGATCGACGATCCGCTGTTGCGGATAAAATGGCAGGTCAGAAACCTGAAGGACTACGTGCCTTCGGGCTTTGAAGTCAGCGTGCAGGGCGTCTGGCAAAGATCGAGCGTGAACTTCCTCGAGGTTGATCTGCGAAAACTACTAAAAAACCCGGAAGACACGATCCTTTTCGGCTTATCGCCGGTTTCTCAAGAAGGCTATCGGTTGACCACCTTCGAAAAAACGTTATCCGCCCGTCTTGCCAATATGAAAATCACCTTACCGCCGCAGATCAATCCCTTTGAGATCTCGGTCCAGATAGGAGGGCGGATCATCCAGATGGATCCGTACACCAATCTCGTCTCTTTTCCCTACTTGGCGGACGTGGACGAAACCCCGGTAGATATCCTTTACTATCAGCAGCCGATTCTGAGCCTTGCGCTACCTCCGGAAAAGATGAATCAGACGCTCGTCGTCCCGCCGGTTCCGGCGGCGACGGTCTCGCAGATCGAGGTCCTCGACAACGGCCTTCGACTCCACTTCGCTCTGGACAACCCCCCCGAATCCGAGGGCTTCTTAGCCGATCACTTTCGGTATTTTTCTGTACAGGGAACGAGCTTTGAAGCCACCGCATCGAAAGAGTTTTTTTTACCGGCGACTCAGACGGCCGCCGAACTCTTTATCGTTCCCGAATTTGATTACGGGATACAGGGGAGAGCCGCGCGGTTCATCAAACCGGAAAAACCGGTCGTGAAAGTGGCGTTGACCAGCCAGAAAAGTGCCGGCGCCCTCCACGCGAAGATACTCACCTCGACCGCGGCTCCTCTGACCGGTCGGTACAAAGTGGACCGGCAAGATTGGGTGACGATTCCGTCCTTCGAAAGGGAAACAGAAATCGACATACCGATGACCTTCGATCAGATACACTCTTTGGAGGTCGCGGTGAAGGATGCCTACGGCCAAACGGGGGAGGTCAAGAAATGGGTCGACCCCTCGACGCCGCAGACCACCTTTTTCAAATACGTGAAAGTCGAGGGGACCGTCTTGAAAGCCGAATGGGAACCGTTGACCGTCTACGACGAGGTCACGGTCACGATCACTGATAATTACAACCGTATCGCCTTCGTGACGAAAGCCTCCTCCTTCGAAACTGAACTCAGCCGCTCCGGCTTGTTCTTCCCCTTAAAAATCGTTATCAAAGGCAAGCTCTCAGAAGACACCTACACGGCCGTGATCGAAGAAAACATCCTTCCGCCGGCGAAATAAATCCGTACCGGCCTGGGACCGCCCATCTGGGACCGCCGAATTTTATGGGGTTATCGCGGGGTAAGTGGTTTTTACGACCCCGCGATCCCCCTTTTACACTTTTTGCGCCGCGATGACGTCGGGGTATCGCGCCGTCGCGTGAAAAAGGAGCGCTTACGCCGCGATGCCCGCGCAAGTTATCGCGGGGTAACCAACGGGCTGACATCGGAAGCCCACGAAGTCTCGCGATCCGCCCTGGGCCGCCTGGGAACGCCGGACTTTAGTCCGGCATGTCTTTTCTTCTTCAGGGAGAGCCTTGTCCCTTGCCAGTTTTTCCTCTGTGTTCTCCGTGCCCTCTGTGCGAAACCTGTCTAATTTTTAAGACATGCCAACTTAAAAGTTGGCGTTCCCAGCACACGAAGCCTCGCGATCCGCCCTGGGCCGCCTGGGAACGCCGGACTTTAGTCCGGCATGTCTTTTCTTCTTCAGGGAGAGCCTTGTCCCTTGCCAGTTTTTCCTCTGTGTTCTCTGTGCCCTCTGTGCGAACCCTGTTTTTCAAGACACGTACAAAAGCGTATCGCGCCGTCGCGAAAAGAAGAAGCGCTTACGCCGCGTTGCCCAAACGGGGTAATCGCGGGGTAACCAACGGGACCCCGCGATCCCCCTCTTGTTTTCTTTACGCCGCGATGTATGTTTTCTCCGTGTCCTCCGTGTTCTCTGTGCGAAAATATCTCTTTGCTCTTCAAAAAAGACATGGCAACTTAAAAGTTGGCGTTCCCAGAAAACCTGACGCAATAAAGTGCGGCGTTCCCAAGACGTTCCCGGGAGTTCGGCATTCCCAGGATGACCCATCACGGTTCCGATTCTTTTAACACCCGCGGGAGGCGCTCGAGTACTGCGGTAGGGGTGAGGCTCCCTTCCCAATGGTTCCTTGCGTAAGCTTCTGCCGCCCTTCCCATCGCGTACGCGGCCAAAACCGCGGCGTGTTCCGGCGAGTCCGAGAAGGCCGGTAAGAAACCGGCGATCAAACCGGCGAGGACGTCACCGCTCCCGCCTACGGCCAATCCGGAATTGCCCGTCAAATTGAAATAAACGGTTCCTTTCGGCGCCGCGACGATCGTCGTCGCGCCTTTGAGTACGAGCGTGCAACGGTGTTCGCGCGCGAAGTTCTCGGCAAGCGATAACGCGTCGGCCTCCACCTCCCGCAGCGGCAGACCCAAGAGCATCGCGAATTCGCCCAGGTGTGGCGTGAGAACGAGCGGCTTTTCTGCCTCCCTCAATCGGGTGCGCCCGTCTTCGCTACCGAAGGCGTAGAGGCCGTCGGCGTCGATCACCATCGGTAGGCGAACCCGGTCAATGACGGCGCGAACCAGTTCCATCGTCTCGTTCATCCGACCCAATCCCGGCCCGATCAGTAGAATGTCCATCTCATTGACTTCCGAAAATAATCGATCGAGCTGTCGTATGGAAAGGTGGCCGTTCTCCGACGGAATCAAGTGGACGATCGTTTCCGCGTTATAGGCGACCGGTCGTTCCTCGGCCTGAAAAGCGGGAACGAAGGCGTGAACCAAACCGCATCCGGCCATGAAAGCGGCTTTTGCGGACAGAACGGGCGCGCCCCGATACCGGATGCTCCCCCCCAAAACGCCGACCTTCCCGAAGGTCCCTTTATGCCCCCAAGCGACGCGTTTCGGGAAAATCCGTCGAATGAGCTCCTCGTCGGCGAGAGTGCGCGAGACGCCCTCTTCGCTGTGCGCGATACCGATCGGCAAGACGGTCACCTTCCCGCTGAAGAAGCGCCCGGGGGAAAGGTAGAGTCCGGTCTTCGCGCAATGGAAAGTCAAGGTTTCGTCTGCCTCGAAGGGGTGCTGGGCCAAGAGGCTTCCGGTTTCCGGGTGGATGCCGGTCGGCACATCGAGCGCGACCTTTAGGCCCGGAAGCGCGTTGACCCTGAGAAGCAACCGGCAGATTTCTTCGGGTAAGGGCTTGTTCGCGCCGGTTCCGAAAATAGCGTCCAACACCATACCGTAATCACATCGCAGCCAAGCCGAATCCGTGGCGTCGAAGGTTGGCGCTTCGGACGCCATCAATCGATCGTACTCGGTTTTCGCGTCCCCGGTGAAGCTCCGGCCCAGGCAGAAGACCGTATGCGTGGGCCACTGGCGCCGGTGCAGCTCGCGGGCGACGACCATCCCGTCACCGGCGTTGTTCCCTTTTCCGCACAGGATCAAAACCGGTTTTGTCGAGAGCCCGGGCGCTTTTCTCGCCAGCTCCAAGACGTGGTGCGCCACGGCGAGTCCGGCGTTTTCCATCAGCGACAGGGAAGCGATTCCCTCTCGGGCGATGGCGTTCTGCTCAAAAGTCCGCATCTGGGACGGGGTTACGATCATGTCGAAAAATCCTCCTTATCGAAAAAGGACATTTGGTTTCGGATAACCCGCTTGCTCCGCGAGAGCTTTTGCTTCATTTTTTCCAGCTCCGAGCTTCCCAAAACACGCACTTTAGATTCCAAGCGGTTCTCGGCGGTGATCGTCTCTAACACCTGATTAGCGCGCGCGATCACTTCGGGCGGCAATCCCGCGATACGCGCGACCTCGATCCCATAGCTGCGATCCGCGGCGCCTTCCTCCACCTTGTAGAGGAAGAGCACTTCTCCGTTTTCCTCGGTCACTTTGATCCGGAAGTTGTGTATACCTGGGTAAAGCGAACCCAGTTCCGTCAGCTCGTTGTAATGGGTGGCGAAGACGCAATACGCGCCGATCGCGTTCAAGATGTACTCCGACACGACCCAGGCGATGCTGATGCCGTCGTAGGTGCTGGTCCCGCGTCCGATCTCGTCCAAAATGATCAGGGATCGATCGGTGGCGTTGTTCAGAATCGCGGCGGTCTCCGTCATTTCGACCAAGAAGGTGCTCTTGCCCGAGCTCAGGTCGTCCCGAGCGCCGATTCGGGTGAAGATCCGGTCGAAGATCGGCACCTTGGCTGACTCGACCGGCACGAAGCAGCCCATTTGGGCCATCACGACGATCACGGCCGCCTGACGCAGAAAGGTCGATTTCCCCGCCATATTCGGCCCGGTCAGGATCACGAACCGATGGTCCTTATCCAACCGCAGATCGTTCGGGATAAAAAAATCCTGGTTCTGCTCGATCACCGGGTGACGCCCTTGATGAATCTCAAGGATCCGATCGGGCGAAAAGGAAGGCCGTTTGAACCGCCGTTTCAGTGCGCAAAAGGCGAGCGCGCACGCGACATCCAACACCGCGACGCGTTCGGATATCGCTTGTATTTTCGGAATGAAGGGTTTCAGCAGTTCTATCAACCGTAAATAGGCCCGTTTTTCCAGAAAGGCCAGGCGTTCTCGCGCGTTGAGCAATTTCTCCTCGAGGGGTTTCAAAGCCGGGCTCATATACCGCTCGCTGGCTACCAGCGTTTGGCGGCGTTCATAGTCCGGCGGGACCCGTGAGGTTTGGGATTTCGGGACCTCGATATAGTATCCGAAGACCGAATTGTACGAGACCTTCAGAGAACCGATCCCTGTCCGCTCTCGCTCTTGAAATTCCAACGCTCTCAACGCGTTGTCGCTGTGCAAGTACAATTCGCGAATCTCATCGAGCTCCGGGTCGAACCCTTCCCCGATGACTTCCCCTTCGCCGACCGCCCGACTAGGGGTCTCCTTAATGGCCGTTTCCAAAAGGTTTTGAAGATCGGGCAGGCCTTCGGGACGCGGTAGGACCTGTTTCGGGTCCTTGTACTCTGTCAAAATCTCGTTCAGCAAGGTAATATCGAACAACGATTGCCGTAGTCCGGCCAAGTCTTTGGGGTTCACCTTCCCATAAGAGATACGTGAGGCGATGCGCTCCAGGTCGAAGTATCCGGCTAGAATCTCCTTCAGACTTTCCATTTTGGCCGGTTTTGCCAAGAGGGCGTCGATCCGGTCCAGCCTTTTCTCGATCTCCGAGACCTCTCTCAACGGAAACAGGATCCACTGTTTGAGGAGGCGGCTTCCCATTGGCGTGGCGGTTTCGTTCAAGATATCGTACAGCGAGGTACCCGCCGAACCGCTTTCCCGGTGGATCAGGTTCAGGTGGTCGATCGTCGCGAAATCCATCCACAGTGTGGTGTGATCGCGAACGAGGATGGGGGGGCGAAAATGGTCCACCGCGGTCATATATTGGTTTTCTAGGTACTTCAGGACAGCGCCGTAAAGCGTTTGCGCCGAGGTGGGCAGCTCCAAATAGTCCAAATAGGAGACCTTGAAAAACCGTTTGATCTGCTCTCGCGCTTCTTCTTTATGGAAATACCAATCCGGGAGTTTTTCGACGAAGAGGGCGGGCATCCGCTTTTTGAGGGGTGCCGACCGAAGGTCCCATTCCTGCTGTTCGGGAACGAGCAACTGCGTGATGCCACGTTTTTGGAAAAGGTCGACGATCTGTTCCCAGCTATTGCGGACGAAGACGTAGGACTCACCGGTGGAGATGTCCAGCAAGCAGGCAAAAAAGTCTTTGTCTTCCCAAACCGCCGCCAAGAAGTTCGAGCTATTCATATCGACGAGGTTCTCTTCGATCACCGTGCCCGGTGTCACCACGCGCGTGACCTCTCGCCGCACGATCCCTTTGGCGAGGGCCGGATCCTCCATCTGATCGCAGATGGCGACCTTAAACCCCGCTTCTACGAGGCGTTTGAGGTAGTTGTCGAGCGCGTGATAAGGGATACCCGCCATCGGGATACCGTTGCGCGCGGTCAAAACGAGCTGTAGCGTTTTGGAAACCAACTTCGCGTCATCGAAGAAGGCCTCGTAAAAGTCCCCGAGGCGGAAGAGAAGGAGGGCGTCTAGAAACTGCCCTTTGATCTCCAGGTACTGCTGCACCATAGGGGTGATCTTGACGTTCGATTGCATAGCTCTCCTCTTTGCGCGCCGGTTCAGTCGCGAATGTTTGAAATATCGCCATAGAGCGGGCCGGCGGTCACCTTTTTGATGGAGACCTCGACCCATTTGCCGATCAGGTCGGCGTCTCCTTCGAAGATCACGATTCGGTTCCGGTCTGTTCTCCCGTAAAGCTGTGGCGAACCGGGCTTCGTGGGTTTTTCGGCGATGACCCACTGTGTTTTTCCTAAACTCGCGGTGTTGAGGGCTTTGTTGATCCGCTTCTGCAGGTTCAGGAGGAACTGCAGCCGTTTATTTTTAACCGAATAGGGGATATCGTCGGGGAGCGTTTGTTGGGATAGCGTCCCCTCTCGGGGAGAATACATCGCGAGGTTCAGGCGTTCGAAGCCGACCGTTTCAACCAAGTCGACGCTTCTTTCGAAGTCCTCTTCCGACTCCCCGGGGAATCCGACGATGAGGTCGGTGCTTAGGGCAGCCTCGGGAATGGCCTTTCGTATGCGCTCGGTCAGATCGATGAACTCCGCCCGGGAATACCGGCGGTTCATTTTTTTCAGGATCGAGTCGCTGCCGGACTGGAGAGGTAGGTGGATGGCCCGGGCGATATTCGGATGATTCGCGATCGCGTCGATCGCTCCTTGTGTGAAGTCGCTCGGGTACGATGTCAAGAACCAGATACGCTCTATCCCTTTCACCTTCGCGGCGAAGGAGAGGAGGTCGGCGAATCCGACGGAGTTTTCGCGCAAGTCCTTCCCGTAGGAATCGACGTTCTGCCCTAAAAAGGTGATCTCGCGATACCCCAGTTTGGCCAGCGACTCCACTTCGGCGCAGACGTCCGAAAACTCGCGGCTCTTCTCTCTACCCCGTGTGTAGGGGACGATACAATAGGAGCAGAACTTGTCGCATCCGTAGATGATGGTGACCCACGCGTGGTGAGAAGAGAACCTCCGGATAGGGCTGCAGGCGTTTTCCTGGGCGAGAAAGTCTCCTCGCTCGACGAATCGTTCCGACCGCCGCACCCGCTCCAACATCTCCGGTATAGCGGGATAGGCGCGTGTGCCGAAAACGAAATCGACACCTTTGCGGCGCAAGAGGGCGCGGCCTTCTGCTTCGGCCAGGCAACCGCAAACGCCCAACCGCAAAGACGGGTTGATTCGGCGCAACGCGAGGGTCCTACCGATGAACCCATAGACCTTTTCGGCGGACTTCTGGCGCACCGTGCACGTATTCACGAGGATGAGGTCCGCATCCTTCATACGTTCGGTGTAGACGTGCCCGGCATTAGACAACAACCCTGCCATCTTCTCCGACTCGTTCACGTTCATCTGGCAGCCATAGGTCTCTATATAAAAACGCAAATCAAACGCCTCCGATCTATCCGAATCCGTTGCTTTTCAATTATAACACGGAAAATCCGTATGGGCGTGCGAACTGGGAGTGCTTAAGGGGTAATCGCGGGGTAACCGAAGGGACCCCGCGATCCCTACCTTTGACCGCTTGGGAACGCTTGGGAACGCCGGACTTTGGTTCGGCACGTCTTTTCTTTTTCCCTGAGAACACTGTCCCTTGTCTATTTTTCCTCTGTGTTCTCTGTGCCCTCTGTGCGAACCCTGTTTTTAAGGCATGCCAACTTGAAAGTTGGCGTTCCCAGGCTTTCCCAATACCCCCACCGAAAACCTCGATTGTGATAGAATAAAAGAAACGCGAAAGAAGGGGACGACAACGTGGGACTGATGAAGAAACCTCACGAT
>MWEM01000010.1 GCA_002071085.1 Thermotogota bacterium ADurb.Bin062
GTCCAGAGTGTGAACGTCGTTTCCGGCGATGACCCTTTCCCATTCTTCGAGATAAAAGTTGACGTCAAACGGGAGGTCGGTACGGGACAACGCGATCGCCCGTTCCCAACACTCCTCGAGCTCCTTCCCATATAACACGTCGAAATCATATCCCCGGCTGTTCAAAAAGTCTTTGACCCATTTGTCGATGTGTACGACTTCTATGCGCCGCATCGTCTCCGCGTCGCAGATGTCGCGTAAGTTGTTTCGTATGTCTTCGGCCAGGTTCACGGTGAAAGTGGTCACGAGGATCCGGTCCATCGCGTCTGGGAAGGCCGTTTTTGCTAGCCAGCGCGCCCGATGCATCGCGACCACGGTCTTTCCGGTTCCGGCGCCGCCGAGAACGCGTACCGGGCCGTTGAAATTGCGCTCGACAAGCTTCCGCTGAGAGCGGTGCAGAAAAACGCGCCACTTCTCCAACGGGGCGTTGAGCATATCCTGTAACTCTTTTTCGTTTTCCGCATCCAATATCATGAACTGCTGAAGGGTGCCGGGGTTTCCCAGCGCTCGACCAAAAGAGGTGTCGTCCGCGGGCCCTATGCCCTCGTCTTCAAAGAGCTCGCGAATCACCTCATCGATCGACATCCCCGCTGCGATGAACTGCAACGCTTCGAAGGACTCTTGGGGCAAGCGGTCGTGGTCGGCTTCCAACTCCTCGATGTTCGAGAGCCCGCGCACCCAATCGACGCTCTCATCGGGAACGCCCATCCGAAGCAGTTGCTCGCGACTAATCGAGGAGAAGAGAGCCGCGCTGATCTCTTCCGGCCGAAATCCGCTTTCGGGAGGGCCCGCCTTTTCAGGGGGCTCGACGGGGAGGGAGGTCTCCTCCACGTTGTAGATTTGCAGCGAACCGGTGAACGCGTTCACCGCGCAACGTTTCCGAGTCGCCCAACCGTACGCGTCATCGTGTTTGTCCACCCATAATAGCAGGTAGACGTTTTCCCCAGCGGGTCTATGGACCACACCGCGATAATCCTGATCGATGCGAACGGAGTACATATTTCTATCCATTGCCTGCTGGATCGGTTCCAGGTTGATACCGGGCAGCTCCGGGTTGGCGCGGAATTTATTGATAAAATCCGTCACCCTTTTACGTACATTTTTCGGAATCCTATCGTAGGCGGTGAGAAAGTCTATCGACATAGCCACTTTGAAAGAGGGCGTACCGTTCATATCCTACCTCCCATACAAATAAACTTCACGATTTCATCGAAGCGCTTCCCACACGGCTGCTTCCGGGTCGACTCCGGCGACGAAGGCGCGCCATCCTTCGCTTTCTATCGACTTTTTGATCGTTCCGTAATCCGGCCGCAGCACCGCCACTTGCTGGCTGCGCCACACCATTTCTGCCTCGCCGACGATCGCGCCCCGCGCGTCCAACCACTCGTATCCGACGTCGTCAGGGGGCGGGCAATCGGCGTTCCGCAGTCTTTCGGCGTACTCTCGCATTTCATCTATGATATCATCCAGCGCGCTCTCCCAGCCGTCTTGAACGGTTGCGGGTCGTTCTTTCCCCGCTTCCGCCGGTTCTTCGAAAAACGACGGTAATCCTCCAGCGATGGCGCTTTTTGTGGTGAACAAGACGTCCTTCTGAAATTGAAAGAAGTTAAAAGCCCGCAGAAAGCCGTTCCATTCGGCGGCAAAGCCTTCCTGTTCCGGATCCGCATCGTCCAAGACGGAGACGAGGCGCGCTCGGTAATCCCTCACATCGTCTTCGTTCACGAAAAAATCCCACGTGACTTTTTCTTCAGGAAAAGCGTAGGTTCCGCCGATCAGATTCTCCAGCATTCCACGGAACGGGGAAAGCTCGAGCGGTAACCGTTCCGCCGCTTGTCCGAGGCGTAGGTTTTGGCGGCTGGCGCCGAACCAGCCATACACGAAGCCGATGTTTTTGAAATCCCTCACCCGGTCGCGGTTCTCCAATAAGTCAAGCAAGGCGCGAAAACTGTCGCGCGCCACGAGGTCTCTCGGCCAAGCCCTCCCGTTATTCTCGATTAACCGGCAGCACTGGTTGAAAAACTCGAGTTCAGAAGCGGGTAAGCGCTCAGGGGCGAATAGATCCCGGAAATTGCCTCCGGGGGGATCCAACAGGTCTTTCACGTCCTGATACGTCAGGCTCCAGACGTAAAAGTTGCCGCTCCTTAAAACGGCCATGCGTTTGTTCAGATCGTCTGCGAGACGGTTTCGGTGATAGCTGAACCCGTCGGTATAGATCACGATGGGTAAAAATTGCTCGTCCGAGTCAGGATCGCGCGGGTAGATCACGAAATCCGCGCGCGTTGGTAAGAAGACGCCGTCTTTCTCGGAAAGGAAGGTCTGCGCCGCGATAAAATATCGGTTCTTTCCTATCTGTAGGGTGAACCCTTGGCTTCCGTGGTCGATATCTTCGTAGAGCTCTATCGGCCGTTCCGGAGACGAAGCTTTTTTCAACGCCTCCAAAAACATACGTTCGAGTTCGCTTTCCATCAACGCTCCGGTGTCGATCTCGTTGATCGTTGGGATTGCCACGAGATGTTCCCGATTGTTCAAGAGGCCCGAGAGGATGTCTATTGCCACTTTTTTAGAGATCGACCCCAGATACCGGCTTTGCTTGTACGCGAACAGACAGCGGTAACATCCGTCGCGCTTGGGTTGGCTGGCGCATTCACACTTGACGAGTACCCGCAGGCACTTATCGAGCATATCGAAGATGGCGTCCGGCGTTTTGCTCAGGTGCTTCAAATACCCCGTGCCTCCCGGTACCGAGTCGTAAAGGACGAGATAGTTTTTCCGATACTCGTTTCCCGGCGCCGGTTCTTCGGTAACGGTCGCTTTCAGATGCTCCACGCTGCCAAAGGTTTCTTTCAGTCCTAACATAACCGCCGCGATGAACGTTTGCTTCACAGTCTCGTTCCACTCGAGGGTCGTCGCGGGGATCAGAATCCGCAGGACCTCGGACTGGAACTCCCGGTAGAGATACACTTTCTGCTCGTAATTGTCAGGATTGGCGTCTCCTGCGGCCGAGCAGAAAGGGTAATGTTTTCGTTTCTTTTTTTTCGCGAGGCCCTCAGACTGGACCATCCCACAAGATCGGCAGATCCTGAAGCCGTTCCGTTCTTCGCTTCTTCCGGCGACCATCAAAGACTCGCTTCCGTTGCCCTGTCCGCCAAAGTTGATTTCGCGCAGCGTGGCCTTTCTCACGAATTCGAAACCGAAGGGTTTTTCCACATTCGCCAGCCAATAGGCTTTCAAAACATCTTTGGAGGCGTCCACATCCACGTACAGGTTCCTTCTGAAAAAGGTTTTTTCACGATCGTCGCTCTCGTCGCCGCTAAAGCTCCTGTCATATTCCTCGGAAGCGAAGACCTGCCGCAGCTTCAACATCGTTCGAACCTGCCCGATGTCCGCCCAAGCGCGGCTGCCGCACCGTGGGCAACTGCCCGTATGCTCCACGGCGCTGCTCAGTTCCGCGTGCGAACAGTTCGGGCACAGCCGCCACTCCGCTGGTTTCGAAACGCGCGTGTCGATCTGGTCGATCACAATTTTCCGGCCCTCGGAGTAGAAGGTGTTTTCGGGCGCGAACTCGGCGATCGCGGAAGCGGCGGGGCGCATATATTCATAAACATAGTGCTCGTATTTTTTCGTTTCATCGGGCTCGCTGTCATACTCTCGGTTTTTTCCCAATCGTCGATAGATGACCGCTTTCAGCGACACACCGGCCTCCGGGAACGCATAGTTCGGGAGCAATCCCTCGTCGGACAGGAAGTTGTAGACGTTCTTCGCGTTGATCGCCTTCTTCACCTCAGCCAGCGCGCCGATCTCTTTTTCCAGGTCTTTCATTTCCTGCTCCCGACTCGAATCGGTGGGGAGCGCTTTAACTTTCGCGAGCTTGTTCTGGAGGGATGTGATTTGGGCCGTGATCGATTCGCGCTCAGAGCGAATATCTCTGAAACCGATCAGAATCCTACTGGAGAGGCTGCCTTCGCTCTGGTCAGAATCGTCCGCGAAGGCCTTCAGTTTGGCGATGGTCTCCTCTTCAAGCGCGGGGCCGAACAGGCTGAAAAAACCTTCGAGCAAACTCTCGCGTTCCTGCCGGATGAATCGGAGCAGATTGTGGGGGAAAACGTCCTTTTCGGGTTGGTCTATGTTCGCGAGAACGTTAGCGATCGTTTTCGGAACGCTTTGGGCGCCTTTTCTTATTTTTATCCATCGGTCGAAGCAAAAGGCGAGCAACTGACGCTCCAACACAGCGGATGCGTTGAGGAACACGGCCGGGGGTTTCACCTCGCCGGCGATCATCTCTTTCGGCTCTTCAAAGAAGTACATATCGTGGGGAACCAAATTCGTAGCCACGAGAGACAGCGCGTTTCCGTCACGTCGGCCCGCTCGCCCGATACGTTGGAGGAATTGCGTCTGAGCCGGTGGTACAGAGCACAGCGCCACAGACGAGAGGTCCCCGATGTCGATTCCCAGTTCCAGCGTAGGTGTGCAGGAAAGCAGGTTCACATCCCAACGTTTCTGCTCAGCGCGAGTTTTCTTGAACCGTTGCTCCACGTAGGCGCGTCGTTCGGCGCTCACCAGCGACGAATGCTCGGCCGCGTATATGCGGCGGATATCGCCGTTTTCGTACAACCGGCGATAGAAGTCGTCCTCGAAGGGCTTTTCCGCGTAGCTGCCGGGGCATCCCGGATGGAAGCAGGGCAAGCCGAGGGCGCTCTCGAGATCGTCCCCCGGGATCGATAGGGTATGCCCGCACCGGTCACAGGCGATCCGCGCGACGTCGCCCGTCACCCTTGCGTGTTTTGGGGACAGCCCGTAAATCCGTTCGCGTTTTTGAACCTCCCGTTCCTCGAGGACCTTCGCTCTGACGAACTCCTCTAACAGCCGGGTGAAAACGGGATACACCCTTTCCATATCGAGGGCGGTGTCGCTTTCAGACGCGCCGTTCAGCGCCCGCAAAGCCCAGCGGAAATAGAGAGAACGGCGCGATAAGTCGTCAAACGCGCCCTTGTGCGACCGCTTTTGGGTCATTTCCAAAAACCTCGGGACACGCCGCGCCCGCGTCAATCCCGGCATCCATTTGACTTTATCGCTGGAAAGCAGATAGGCGCTTCCCCCGCTTTCGATAAACGCGTTCAGTACCTCGGAAAAGATACCCCCGGCGTTTTTCATCCGCAGGAAGAACCCGAACGCGAAATGCGACAAGACGCTCTCCTCCGCGTTCCTAAACTCTCCCAACTCGTTGCGAACCCTTTGGATGAAACGATCCAGCGCTTCGGCGTAGGCCTCCCCCGTAAAAGCGAGAACCGAGGACCCGCTCTTTTCCAAAGTTCGCCCTATTCGGCAGTTAAATCCGTACTCGTAGAGCGCCTCGAGGCGCATTCGGCTGCGGATAGACTGCAGAAGGCGGTCCGTCTGTTCGCTCGCGGAAGGGAATTTCCCGTGTTCGAGCAAATGCTCGAAGTCGCGAAACCAGGTCATATTCGGCGCGATGAAAGTGGCGGCGAAATCCTCCAGCGTCATCCGCCGCTCCCAATCCTCGACGAACTCGGTCGTGAAATCCGAAATGCTCTTGTCGGCGCCCGCGGTTTTCAGGTATTGTTGGATCGCCAGCCGAAGGTTGAACCGCCACGTGCGCGCGTTGAAAAAGCCCGCGCGGTGCGAGGCGTCTTGAACGGAATCTGAAAACGCGAGCAGCTTCTTGTCGTCGTTGAAACGCGAAGCGAAGAGCTCGGAGATCCCCGCGCTGATCAACGTGGAGTTTTGCGCCCCTATCAGAGTCATACCGCCGCGGCTGCCGCAGATGGGGCAATAAGTGGTCGATTTCTCTTCGCCGCCCTCCGCATTGGGCCGTTCCAGAAGTACCGGCACGGTCTTCGAGTTTCCGCACCCGGAGCACACAGGCGCTTCGTTCCATTTCAAGCAACGCGGGCACAGATAGCCGCCCCTGTCCGGGTCTTCCTGAGCCCGTTTTTCAGAAACGGGAAAAAAGTAGGCCGTATGGCGCGAGGAGCTGAAAAAGTCTTCGTAGAAGCCGCGAAGATCGATGATTTTGGTGTTGAAGGAATCGCTCATCATCGAAACCCAACCGGTCACGCCGCAATCGCGACAGTTCACGACGGGTAGATATTGGCCACGCTCTCCTTCGGTCAAGTCGTCGGAGAGCGCCAAGTCCGGCTTCTCGGGGTCCACTTTCCCCAATAGGCGCCGGAGTTCGCGGAACCATATCTGAACGTGTACCTGTAGGATCCGGGCGTATGAAACCAATCCGATCAGGGAGAGAAGCAACAGGTGACGATCGGGTTTGGAATAAAAGTCCAATATCCGATTGCGGCGAGATAGCTCGGCGAGGAGCTCTTCATAACTCGACGCCCCGCCTTCCAACGCGCGCAGGAGCTCGTGGAAGAAATAGTGTCCGCGTAAGCGTTCGCCCATCAGCTCCCGACCTCGCGCGTCGTTATCATCGTCGCCGAGCGTTGCGTCTCCGAACCAGCGGAGGCTCGCCAGGCGTATGAAATCTCGTTCGCTTCCCGAGGTCATCGCGTTTGCGATCTCCGACAGCGCCTTCTTATCCGGTAGGGCCGTGTATTGAATCTCCGTTCCCCGGAGGAATTCGTCCGCCGTCTGACGCTGTTCTCCGATGACGGCATCCTCGGGGAAGGGTTCGCCGAATACTTCGGAGGCGAAGGCGACCATTTCGGTTTGGCTTTGGGCGTCGCCCAGCGTGGCGGAGGTGCCCACGCAGCACAGGAACCCCTCGGGGATCTCCAGCCGCTTCTTCAACCGCCGAAGGAGGCAGGCGAGGTCCGTGCCCTGCGCGCCGTCGAAGGTGTGAAATTCGTCGACGACGATGTATTTCAACGTTTCCGGCCCGTTTTTTGACCACAGCGGGAAGTCGTCGGAACGGATCAGCAGGTAGTCGAGCATCTTGTAGTTGGTGAGCAGGATATCCGGCGGATTCTGGCGCAGCATCTCGCGATCGGTGATCAGCTCTTGCTCCCCCATTCCGCGGGAAGCGCCCGGCCCGCTATCCCCGGTGTACTTGCCCGCGACGACGTTCCCTTTCAGCTTCGCGTTCCTATAGATCAGCCCCGCGATGCGGCGCGCTTGGTCTGTCGCGAGCGCGTTCATCGGGTAGATCAGGAGCGCTTTGATCCCTTTTTCGCCCCGATGGCGCCAGCAATGCTCCAGCAGCGGGTAGAGGAAACATTCGGTCTTCCCGGATCCCGTCCCCGTTGCGACGAGGGTGGAACGCGGGGCCTCCCCCGCCAACCGGTCGAAGGCGCGCTTCTGGTGGAGGTACGGGGCGAAGGGCAGTTCGAGCGCCTCAAACCAGGGATTCTCTCGCGCAGCCTCTCGGAAAGGCATCCGTAGGGTGACATACGGCCCCTTGAACATCGAGCGGGCATCGAGGAACCGGTCGATGCATCCGGCGAAGACCTCGCTCGAGATCGGGAATGTGGTCTTGAGGTACTCGGTCAAACCGCGTTGCAGTTGTTCGCACACGATCGATGGAATCATACGTCCCTCCTCTGTACGCCATATTGCGCGGCCCGGGGTTTCACGTCGCGATAGAGACGCCAAACTGTCGGCGGCAGCGCGATCCGGTATTCGGGCATTTTACAACCCGCGCCTCTCGAACTCACGCCAGGCGACGGCGTAATCGGTCTCGCGGTCGGCGAGGGTGAAAGGCGCGAAATAGCGCACCTCGCGTTCGAAGGGCCCGCCGGGCCGGGTATCGTCCTTCACCATCCTCGAACAGCTCTCACCGTCCTTCAGTTCCTGCAGGGCCTCCCACTCGGAGCGTTCCCGAAGCCCGACGCCGGTTAGCCCTTTGCTGTTCGTCCACACAATCCGACCCTTCCGATCATAGTAGGTGTCCTTCTCATACTGCCGCATCACAGGAAACTGGATCCGGTAGATGGAGATCAGCTCCTCCAAGGTCAATCCCAGCGCCATCGCGGTGAGGACGTCGATTTCCACGAGCGCCTGGCGACGCGCGTAGTCGTAGCGCAACGCGTTGTGGCGCTGCCAGGTGGGGGTGAGGTTCCGGAAAAAATCCCGGTCGAGCCGCGGGTCCTCGCTCGTCCAGGTATCTTTCTGAAACCGGGGATCGAACAGTTCCTCCCACAACTCGGCATAAGGGGTCGTGAGACAGTTGAGGGTGAGGGCGCGTGGAAGCGCGTATAGAAAACGAGAGTCGTCTTCCAAATAGAACAGGTCATCGACATTCCCGGTAGTAAAATCTTCTTTTCCGCTGGTTTTGACGAAAAAGTCACTGAGAAGGGAACAAGCCGGAACGAAAGCTTGAAGCAGGCGCCGCGGTTCCAAGAAAAAGGTAGATATCACGGTATGCACATGGGCTATATTTTTGGGTATCAACGCGGAGATGAAGGTTCTTTCTCCAAATTGGCTCAACCGCCTCCGATGGATCATTCGGAAATAATCGGTCACAAGATCGGAACGGTTCCCCTGGTTAAGACTCCATTTCGCGGTCGGAATGCGGTTCTGGTAGAGCATTCTGTCTGGCGCCGGAACATAATTCGTTCTCGGCAGATAATCGTCGGGGAGTTCGGCGAGATCGAGAGGATCGTAATGACCCTTCTCTGTGCATATAGCCCTCGGCGTTTTGTAAAAAGGCGTTCCCACGTGAAAATGTGGGCCGGAAAGGATCAGTTCTTCCGCGGTCTTAGGAAAGATGGTCTCTCTTTTGATCGTGCCGTCCTTTTGGGCGTTGGTTTCATCCCACATTACAGTAGAGTGGTATTCGCCTTTGAGATCCCTCAGGCGATGCGGATAGGCGGCGAACTTCTTCAACACGCCGACGATGGGTTGGGCGTGTACGGAGGGGAGTTTCGACTCCAAGGGGGGTGTCCCCTCCTCGTCGAAAAGTTGACTGAAGACCGTTAGCGCCCCTTCATCCACGTGCACGACCCTTAGATGATGACCTTTCAAGTTCCATTCATCCTGTTCGTTCTTGATTCCCTCAAGCGGTTCATCGCCTTGATGGTCGAAGGAATCATCGATCGTCTTTGGTAAAAATAGGTTGGAAAGACTGTCAAAAGATATCTCGTGAAAATTGGATTTGTAGATGTTAATCCCATATTTGACTCGGTGCCCAATTGGGAAAAGCATATATTGGTTTTGAAATTGAAAATGATACCGCAACCGCGGATAGAGCTCGCGGCGCAGCGCGCCGCCTTTCGCGTCGTCATACACCCCTTCCGGATGGAGGAAGCCCTGGACGCCGTTTCGGTTCGCGAAGAGCCAGCTCTGCGGTAGAAAGCACTTGAACAGGTTCGACTGTGATCCTTGAAGGAGCGGGTAGTTCTGGACAGCGTTGAGGAAGCCCTTCGTCGCCTCCATCGTTTCATACTCCCGCACGTAGTCCTCGAGCAGCTCCGGCTGGCGCTCGAAACTGTCGTTCCGTAGTTTACTGACCTGATCGGCGGAGTATTTCCGGATCGCGAAGAGCGGTTCCGCGTCCGAGAGGATCCCGCCCTCCTCCCATCCCAGTTTGATCCAAGGGGGGTTCCCAAGGATGAGGTCGAAGCCTCCGCGCTCGTCGAAAACGTCGGCGAACTCCAGCTCCCAATGGAAAAAGGCGATCCGTCGCGCGACCTCGCGTACCACGCGCAATGGCTCGAGCTTTTCGCAGAGCGCGTCCAAATCCACGAGGTCCAGGTCGGAAAAGAGCGTCTGCAACTGTTTTTCCGCGTCGTTCTCGACGAACAGGGGTCGCTGCGCGGGCGCGGTCGGTATCAGATTCACTTCGAGGATGAGCGAGAGGTGCATCAGGAACTCCGAACGCGACGGCAACAGATCGGCCTTATCGATCGGCCAGAACCATAGCGCGCACCAATAGTCCATCGCTAACTTCAACCGGGCGTATGGGCCGGCGTTCTCCATCTTTTCGGTATGAAAGAGGCTCTCGTAGATCGCGTCCTTCTCTTTCGTCGTGTACGGACGGCGGCGCGCCTTCTCCTCGTGTCCAAAGATGGATATCGCGCTCTCGGTGAGCTCTTCGACCTTTTTTCGCGCCTTCAGGTGTTTTTCCCAGAGGAGGTCGACCTGGTCGCTCAGCCGCTGCAACGTTTTGATCTCTTCCGCGTCGTAGGGTCGAGAGAAGTCTTTGTTCCACTCTTTGAACCGCTTGAGTTCTTCGGCTTTCAGTTTTTTGACGACCTTGTCCTCGTACGTCGCCATCGCAGGATCCGCGAGCAGGAAGTGATAGACGCTGCCCGCCGGTCTCGTCGTTTTCGGTTCCACGCGTTCGGGGGCGACGGTGTGCCACTGTTTCTCCTTCTTCTTCTCCCGAATCTGATCGGGACGGTAGACCTGTCGGCGCGCGCCGATCAGGGAATTGCCGTTCATCAGCTGCGTTCTGAACCACGGAACGTAGCCGCCCTTGTAGATCGTGTTCAGCCAGACGGAGACCTCCGCCAACTCCACGGCGATCGGGTTCAGGTCGATTCCGTAGACGTTCCGGTCTGACAGGCGCATCTTGACCTTCTGCTTTTCTTCCGCGTACCGGTCCACTGCGATCGTTTGCCCCGTCTCCCGCTGTTTCAGCTGTAAATAGGCTTCTGCGAGTTGCGTGACCGCTTCGTTGATGAAGGCGGCGCTGCCCATCGCGGGCTCGCAGATTTTGAGTTCGAGGATCTCGTCGGCGGTTTTGTCTTTCAACAGCTCTTTCAACGCGTATTTGACGAGGCATTGGGTGAGCGTTTCCGGCGTGTAGTACGAAGCGGACTTTTCTCGTTCCCTGCCCGCCAACCGGTAGATGAACGTGCCTTTCGGGTACAATTTCAGGCTGCCGTCGGGGTTGCGTACCCGCTCCGTTTCTTCGTACTCTTCGAGCCGCGAGGCGGGGACGAAATAGCCGACTTGCAGCTCATCCCACGATTCGCCTTTCGGCTGTACTTCGTAGAGGTCTTCCTCGGCGAAGAAGCCGCGGTAGCTCAGCAGCCCCTCGTAGACGGCGCCAAGCTGGTTGATCCCCAGGTGGGAGTAGGAAACGCGTCCGGCACGCTCCCTTCCTCGCGGCCTCGTGATCGACATTTCGCGGATGACGTCGCGCAGCGTTTCGTTCCTAAAACGCGCGCGGTTTAAGAGGGGCGTTCTTTCCGGATCGAAGAGGTGGGACTGCAGCGGCGGAATCTCGAAGGCGTCCGCGCCGACGCCTTCCAAGCCGAGCGCCTCGGCGCGAGCGGTTTTTACCGTTCCGTTGCGTTTCGGATACCCTTCGTAGATCAACGAAAAGAGTTTTTTCAACGACGTGTCGAGGAAATAGCCGTTTCGACTTTCCTCGCCCTCCAACCGAACCTTGTCGACGAGGTCGCGGAGGCTCTCGAAGCTGTATCCCTTCATATAAACGTCCGATTGGACCGGCGCGTATTCCAGCTCTTTCCGTGATTCGATGAAAAGGATGAAAAGGATCCGGTACATAAAGCGCAGGCACTCGAGGGTCAGCTGCTCCGCGAGGTCGGTATCGTACACCTTCACCTTCTGCCGCTCTTTCATATCCCGCACCGCGTCGTTGCCCAACCATTCGATGCATCGGCGCAGCGCGTATTTCAAGTCTTCGGACACGGATATCGCGTGTTTGTGGGAGGTGTCGTCGAAACGGTCCAGCAGGGGTTCCCCATCGAATGGGGCGAGGCTTGACTTGTCCAGCAAAACGGCCATCGCTTGGAAGGTCGTGTCCTCGCGCCGCGCGTAGATTTCATCCAAAATGAACTGGAAGAACCGCTTTTCGTTCCACTTGTACCGGTCGAGCAGCGCGATCTCGCGCATCGAGCAGAGGATGACCCAACGGGGCGGCTCCGGCGCGTTGAAGATGTACCGGTTCAACGCCTCTTCGTAGTCGCAATCGGGGAAGGCCTCCGCAACGCTTTCGAGCGCGCTGCCGTTATCGGTTTCATCTGTTTCTATCAGCAAGAGGTAGGGCGCGCCGTCGGGTTTTCGCAGGATTTGCCATACAGGTACCGTGATCCCGTCGTTTCCGATGAACTCTTCATCCGCCTCCGAGAATAGAAAACCCAGGGCGCTGAACAGCTCTTTCAGAAACGAGCGCCGTATTTCACGCCGTCGGTGTTCGTCGCGCTCGCGCGTGTACTCGTCGAGTCGGTTGAAGTACGCCCTACCCAGGGACTTGATCTTGCGCCAAGGCTCCTTCTCTTCCGACTCCTGGGCCTGCGCCTTCCACATCGACAGCGCTTCTCGGATGTTTTCCTCGAAAATCGTGCTCAGGTAGTGCGCGGTGTAGTATTCGTTCACGTTGTGGATACCGGACAGGTCGATCGCCATAAGCTCCCCTCATTCGCTCAGGAGAAGGGCAACCACGCGGATATAGGGGTTGTCTTTCTCGAGCTTCATCGTGTTTACGAGCCAATGTTGAAATTCATTGAATATCTCATCAATCCGACGCTTTTCTATCTCGTAGCGCTGGGCGTTCCTTCCGTCAGATCTGTCGTAACTCTGAAGCAGGTCGTCGTGTTTCTTTCGCAGCTCTTTAAGCTTCGCGATTTCTTCATCGAGTTTCGGGGTCATCGTCTCTTCGAACTCCTCTTGCTCCGCTTTCATTTTTTCCTTTGCCAGGCCAATCGCCGTCGGCAGTAACTTAGCGGCCCAATCCGAAACTTCTGCGTTCCTCGAGGCCTGGTTCGGAAGCGCGCCTTTGAATACGTCTGAACGGAGAAAATCCTCCGGGGACAAAAACTCGGCGGGGTTATCTTCAACGAAGCGGATGACGAACCATCGGTCGATAACCGGCTCGGACTGTCGATTCGGAATCAACCCGGAGATGATGAAGACGGCGGTCCGCTTCTCCGCAAAGGGGACGAAAAGTACCGGCGCCTCCTGCCTTCCGAAAAACAGCCCCGCTTTATCGTTCATCCAATCGATGATGGGGTGAAGCGGCCAGAGGTAGTGCGAGCGCGGCCACGTGTCTTGCGCCTTCTGTCGGCTTTCTTTGATCTCACGCATCAGCGCTTTCTTGTCCGTCGTCAGGCGCAACCAGTCGTCGCTCGGAAACGCCTCCTCGGGTATCTGCGGCTCCAGCGACCGCTTCATCGATTCGGACATCCGGATTTCCATCACGTCGACTCGTGGGGCTTCCAGAGGTATGGTTTCCCTGTTAGAGATCGTTTCCAAGAGGGTTTTCAGATAACTCGTTTCGTCAAACAGGGTCACGGGATCGGCCTTTTCGACGTTCGTCGCCTTCGCGGCTTCGTCGGGAAGGTTCCAACCCGCGTTCATCATCGCCAAAAACGGGTTTTCGGGAGCCGATAGCAGGCGCTCGAAAGCATTCACGCTGAGGCTCTTTTCGAAAACGCGGGCTACCGTCCGTTCTTCCTCTTCCACATCGTACCGCCCCAAGAGGGAGGCGGGGTCGCCGATATTCTTTTCCGCCTGCTCTTCCTTATCGATGAGTATTTCCAGGATGCGCATATCCCCGCGAATGCGCTCGTTTTTCGCTTTGGTCACCAGATAGCGGATGTCCGGCGTTTTTTCTTGGCCGTACCGGTCGATCCGGCCGTTCCGCTGTTGGAACACCATCAGTGACCACGGGATGTCGAAATGGATCAGGCGATGGCATAGAAAATGGAGGTTGATGCCTTCGGACGCCACGTCGGAGGCGATGAGGAGACGAACGGGGGAGTCGGTCGCGCCGAACTCATCGACCGCCTGCTGTTGGTCCACATCGCTCATACCGCCGTAAAGACAGGAGAGTTGGCCATCGCTCAGCCGGAGGTCCTCTTTCAGGCGTTTGGCCAAAAACCTCATCGTCTCGATTCGTTCCGTGAAGATGACGAGGCGGTCGTCCGGGCGCTCGCGATTCCAACCGTATTCGGGGCTTTGGAGCAGGCGGACCAGAAGGCGGTATCGTGAAAAATGCTCGGGTGTGATTTTTTTCAAATGGTCGATGAGGGTCTCTAGAGCGCGGATATCGGAGGCGCTCTCGGACCGCCCCTCTTTTTTCAGTCTATTGATGCGCGCCTGCGCCGTTTTTTCGCAGGCGACCGGTGAGGAGAAGAGGGACTTTTCCAGCAGCGTTTTAAACAGCATGGTCTCCCCGCGAGCGGGGTCGATCCAGGTGAGATTGAGAGTCTCGAAAAAGTCGTAGAACGCTTCTTCTAACGGGGACGCCTCGCACGTTTCCCGACTGATCACACGTTCCTTGAAATGGGCGGAAACCTGGTTCTGCACATCCTTTTTGAATCTGCGGAAGACCATCCCTTGGATGTCCTCGCGCCGGTAGTCCTCCTCGTTGGCGATGGCGGTCGGCTCCAACATATTCATCAAGGAGGCGAAACTCTGCGGGCGGCCATCGTGAGGAGTCGCCGACAGGAGGATGAGCGTGTCCGAGCGTTTGGAGAGCAATTCGGCGAGGCGGGACCGTTGCGCTTGCGTTTTGCCACGTCGCGCGACGTTGTGCGCTTCGTCGATCACGATGATGTCCCACCGGGTTTTTTCGAGCAGCGTTCGGTACTCGCGGTCCATCTTCAGGGTGTCGATCGAAATGATCACCTTATCGAAATAGTAAAATGGGTTATGGTTCGTCGGAATGTTGGCGCGAATACGTTGGATCCCTCGGGAGTCCAGCCGTTTGAGCGGAATGGTGAACCGGTCCAGAGTTCTTTTTGGAGCTGGAGCATCATACTTTTCAGCGCGACGACGAGGATACGTTTCCCTTTACCGCGCGCGATCAGCTCGCTCATCAACACGCCGGCTTCGAGCGTTTTCCCGAGGCCGACACCGTCTGCCAGCAGAATGCGTTGACGGGGCCGGGCTAAGGCGCGCTGGGCGGGCTCCAGTTGGAAATCGATCACATTCATCGCCGCTTTGTGCCCGATGCGCAAGACGTTTCCCGGCGGGGTTCGTCGACGCAGGAGGCTCTCGATGTAGAGCCGCGACTTCCTAAACATCGGCGACCGGTCGACAACGAACTGGGTATCAGCCGGATCGATCACGCGTATCTCCTCGAGATCGGACAGGAACGCGGCCTCCTGCCCACGCACAAAATCGGAAACGCCCGTCACGCTTAAAATGTATTTCCTATCCGCGTTGTAATCGGCCCGCCGAACTACCCACTCCTCACCGCGTACCTGTATCCGCATACCGGGCGCGTATATCTGTGTCATTTTGTGCCCCCCGTTTGGTTTTATTGGATGGACCTATCGAGCGTGGAACCGGCTATACCTTCCAGAAAGAGAAGAGCATGAACACGATCAACGCCACCCATTGGCTCGCGAATACCATCAATTGAAAGAAGTAGGTGCGATCCATCTTTTCTTTGACGCGCTTCTCAAGGGCAGTTAGGCGGTCATCGAAGGCCTGTTGTTTCTCGGCCGTTTTCTTTTCCAGTTCATCGAGCGCGGTCAGAGCGCTCTCGAACGCGGCGGTTTTTTCGGTCAGGGTTGCGATCGACTCGCTGTAATGGCCTTTCAGCAGCTTAGGTAGGGCTTCAACGGTTTTCTGCGTTAAAACCGCGAGGTTTCGGGAATCCTGGAGAGAGGCGTGGACATTTTCATCCATCTCTCTCAGGGCATCCAAAGTCTCCCGATTTCCTTCGCCAAACGACGCAATGAGGTTGCCAAGCTTGCGGTCAACCGTTGACACGAATGCGGGATCCAGCCGTGATAAACCGGTTTTCTCATCAACGAGCGAGCGCAGGCGTGCGCCCAAGTCGCCGGTCGAATCGGCGAGGCGCTTCACCAAGTCAGAAAACTCGGCGTGCTCCGCGCGGTCGTGCTCCCGTTGATTTGCGGCCTCTTCGGCTAATTGCCGTATCGCGGTTTGAATTCCACCGCTCTCAGTATTGATTTTGCTTGTGTTTTCGAGCAGTTCGGTGTATGTCGAGCTGATCAAATCGGCGAGTTCTTTCGTTAAGCTGGACAGCCCGGCGATTTCCGCGCGGCCGCGCTCCCGTTGATTTGTGGCATCTTCGGCTAACTGCCGTATCGCGGTTTGAATTCCACCGCTCTCTTCATAGATTTTACGCGTGTTTTCCAACAGTTCGAGCTGCGCTACGCCTGCCGATTCGGCAAGATCTTTCACCAGGCCGGACAACTCAGTGAGTTTTGCCAAGTCGTGCTCCCGTTGACTCGCGGTCTCCTCAGCTGCTTGCCGTATCGCGAGTTGAATTTCACCGCTCTCTTCGCTGATTTTGCTTGTTTTTTCGAGCGACTCGGTTTGTCTTGAGCTGGTCGATGCGGCAAGTTCCTTAACCAATCCGGCTAACTCGGCTACTTCTGTTCGATTCTGTTCCCATTGACTCGCGACCTCTTCGGATACTTTCCGTATCGCGGTTCGTATCACACCGCTTTCTTCATTGATTCTTCTTGAGTTTTCAAGCAATTCAGTGTGTGTGGAACTGATCAAATCCGCGAGTTCCTTCGCCAAGTCGGATAGCTCGGCGAGATTCGCGCAGCTGTGTTCTCGCTGTTTCGCGGCTTCCTCGGTTGCTTCGCGAATAGCGGTATGAAGCTTCTCGCTTTCCGTATTGCCCCTTCGGGCATTCTCGAGCATTTCCGCTTGCGTGGCGCCAAATGATTCCGCGAAGCCCTTCACCAAGCCGGACAGCCCGGCGATTTCCGCGCGATCGTGTTCACGTTGATAAGCGGCGCCTTCGGCTAACTGCCGTATCGCGGTTTGAATTCCACCGCTCTCTTCATAGATTTTACGCGTGTTTTCCAACAGTTCGAGCTGCGCTACGCCTGCCGATTCGGCGAGATCTTTCACCAAGCCGGACAACTCAGCGAGTTTTGCCAAGTCGTGTTCCCGTTGATCAGTGGCCTCCTCAGCCGCTTGCCGTATCGCGGTTTGAATTCCACCGCTCTCTTCACTGATTTTGCGCGAGTTTTCAAGCAATTCAGTGTGTGTGGAACTGATCAAATCCGCGAGTTCCTTTGCCAAGTCGGCAAGCTCGGCGATATTCGCGCAGCTGCGCTCGCGCTGTTCGGCTGCGCCTTCGGTTGCTTTTTGTAACGCAGCGTGAAGTTCGCCACTTTCCGTATGGATTCTGCGCGTGTTTTCCAATAGTTCGGCGTACTTGGCGTTGAGCTCTCGGACGGACAGCGTGAACTCGTTCAAAACGGCAACGAGCTCGTTATCCGCGTTTCCCAGCGAAAAACCCTCCTCTAGCCTTCTTTCTTCGTTTCCATCGATATCATTCATTCGCGCCCTCCTTCGAGCATTTCTTCTATCCATTCTACCGCATATTTCCTCTTTAGTATCTCATGATACCTTTGGTTGGTGTAGTTACGCAAACAGCCGTAACAAGAGGAATCCCCCTCTTCGCCCCCACATAGGCAACCCTTTAAAAAGGACTCGGTAAGCTTGAGGATTCCCTCGAACGCTCCATCTTCCATACACCAGCGTATGTGACCGGCGCCCCCCGCGACGTTGTCGAACAGAAGCAAATTCGGATACGACCTGCCCTCCACGGGAAAGACGATTCCATCGAGGTCGTTCCGGTCTATGTCCAGGAACAGGCTAACCCCCTCTAAAAGCGCGTAGAGGATAGAAAGCCAGTATTCTTTCTCATCGTTTGTCCGTTTATTTTCCGGAGGGGTGATCTCCAATATTTCCGTTTTAAACTGGTAGCCGAGCGCTTTTCTACGGGCGATCTTTCCTGGGCACCTCTTGCCTTGAGGGTTATTGTGCTCTCTTTCCAGCGTCTTTTTGGCGTCGGAGTAACCGCAAGCCAAACAAACGTTGAACCCCCGCGGGCCGCCGGGATTGATGGTCACCAAATTGCCCAACATCGTTTTCAGGTGAACCGGATACCTCAGCAGGAGGGTTTTTTCTTCGATGGTGTACTCTTCTTTCCCGAGCAGGCAGCGCGTTTGAGAGAGCTGTGTCTTCTTTATCACACCCGCTTTCTCGGGCTGTCCGGAGATGAACCCAAACTCGGGGAAAAGGTAATCGCCAACGTTTAACTGACTGCCGCAAATCTTGCACGTCTTGGTTGTCGAGCGCTCCTTGATCGACACCTTCGAAAACCCGCATTTTCGGCAGAAGGCATAACTCTCCTCGATCAACGCCTTGTCGGGCACTTTCTTGATATACTGCGTCGACCACTTCTGCTTGTTCGCGTAGACGGGATTGTCCGGCGCATATTCCCAAAGGGCGGTTTTCATATCCCGCGAGAGCTCCAAGTCGTCCATCTTTTCGTCGAAGGGCGCCATCAATTCTATGACGTCGACCGGAAACCCGTAGCGAGGTAGAATCCCTTTTCCGGCCAGGTATTGCATGAGATTACGGCCTAAAAGGGTTTGCACCTTTCTATGGAGCGTGTCCGCTTTTCTGAAGGTTCTCTTTTTGGTCGCCGCATCGATCAAGTCCGTCAAGACCCGTATGTCTTCTTTCAATTCTTTGCCGATGTGGTAGAGAGAAGCGTGCGTAACCGGAGAATCGGAAAACAGGAGGTACGCCCAGGGCAAAAATTGTTTTTGGCGCAGCTCGTGTTCGGTAGCAGGAATGGTCTCTCGTATCGTTTTGTCCAGCTCCTCTTGATGCGTCGCGACGAAGTGTTCGAAGCGCGCGACCCCTTCGAGGTCATCGTCCGTTTCCGGAAAAAAGAAGGCCTTCACGTCTTTGAAATGGTTCGGATACTGACGCCAATACTCGGCCAATGCGATCGCGGCCATATGACGATAGCGTATTTTCTCGTTTTCCAGCACAAAGGAAGGCGGGGCAATCTCGCCTTTAATCATTTTTTCCGGGTCGCTAAAGAAGTAACGGTCGTGAGGCCTTCGTAACGCGTAGGTGAGAATGAAAGCCGGATTGGAGGTTCTCCTGCCGGCCCGCCCTGCCCTTTGCAGGTAGTTCGACGCGGTTGGGGGCACGTTTTTGAGAAAGATCGTGTCCAAATCCCCGACGTCCACGCCTAACTCGAAGGTCGTCGAGCAGCTGAGGATCTGTATTTTTTTATGATAGAAGTCTTCTTGAAACTCCCGCGCTTTTTCATATTTAAGCTGGGCTGTGTGCTCTTCCACTCGAAGCGGGGAGAGCTCGAGCGTGCGGTACAAGTCTCGGTAGTGGTTAGGGCCTAACGCCGAAAAGTTCGTCTCCCTCACCGTCCCTTGACATCCATAAGAAGGACAGACCCCCCGTACCGCAAAAAAGAAAAGTTCTTTACACCGATCACATTGGTAAAGTTTCATATCCGGAGTCAGGAGCGGCGAAAGGATTTCCAGGGCGTCTATCTTCAATCGCTTCCCGCTTTGGTTGCGCTTTGTAAAAGAGGTTTCGAAACAGTCCCTCCAATCCGGATGGTCGAATTCTTTCCAAATCCATTGAAGTAACTCCGGGACCTCCTCCTTTCTCGCTTTTGGAAATAGGCGGCGTAAATAATCGGAGCGCGCGTTTTCGAAACGATAGGGGACCCAACTTTTCACGCCTGCTTGGGTTTGCGCCGACAGCGTCATCAACGTTTTCAAATTCCTCGGCGCGAAAAACTCGTGTTCGGGTTCTATGTCCGGTAAGTAGGTCAAAGCGCCGCACTTTCTGAAACTGGAAAGTAAGAGTTGATACAGGCTGTGGGCCTCTTCCGGAGTCAAATTCCAAGGCGCGTTCAGGAGCGGGCTTCGCTTTTCGAGAGACTCGTAGAGTCCTTTGGAAAGAGGGACCTTGAAGCCCAGGAGCCCGGCGCCTTCGAGACCCGTGCGCCGATCGTAACTCATCGCTTCGTATTGTGTCCATAGGTAAGCGGTCGTCTCTATTGTCTGCTTATCCATTTGGTAGTCTTCCGGGAGGCGTTTTTTGGCGAATTCCGCCAGGTTTTTGACGATCCAATCGTTCTCGATGGCCTTTTCTCGATAGGTTTCGAGCGTGTTCACCAAAATGCGCCTCCAGAAGATCCTGTCATAACTCTCTTGAAGGTACGGCGCGAAGTACGCCGCGCCTTGGCGACTGTCCGAAAAGACGATAAAGCCGTTTTGCCGCTTCCTTTCTTCGGGAGACAGGCCGCTATACAGGTTCTGAAAGAGGGCCGTGGCGATAACGCTTCCCGAGGCGTCCGCCCCGTCTAAAAACCGCCAAAGAACGGGGGTTAGACTTGATTGCGCGCCGCAATTCAAGCACTTGTTCACGCGTCCTTCCTTCGATTTTGCCTTTTTTGCGGAAAGAAGAGCCACCCCGCAGTCGCAGGCGTTCCCGATCAAGTTTTCTTGAGAGACCTTCCCACATCGGGGACAGATTTGGAAAAGGTTGCGAGTATCCCGTTCTTCGGATGCCCCATCTTCTTCATCCTCATTTTCGGCAACCGCTCTGTCGGGTTCTATGAGGAGATACCAGTCGAGAAATTCGTCCCCTTCGGTTTGATCGTATTCGGTTTGTCTCAAAATCCCCGTGTCCTTGTCAACGGTCCCTGTCAAATAGACCGCCCCGCAGTTTTTACAGGACCCGATCTCGAAAAACAACCGCTCTGTGGAAGAGTCGTCCATCTTCTCTATGGTTTTCCGTTCGAGTTGGAGGGTTTTATCCGGGTAGAAAGAGACGAAAGCGCCTTCCAAGGCCTTGAGAAATAGATGGTACTTCATAGAGGACAAGGAGGTTTGCGGAAAGAGGTGGCACACGAGGTTTATCAGTAGGACCAAATGGAAGGACAGTACTTCACGTTGCGCGTCTTTTGGAAAGAGGATTTCCGTTAGTTTGGAAAACTCACAAGGTCCGCTTTCCAATATTCGATTGACCTCTTTCACCTTCTCGTCGTTTTCGACAATCCTCAGAAACGTGTCCGAGAGGTCGAAAGGCGCATTCGGTCCTTCCGCCCTTTTCAATGTCGGCGATCCGTCGGGATTGTGAGCGCGGTTTCCGATGGTCTCCCCTATCCACCGGCTCAATTTCTCAGTCACCAAGGAGTTGGCTTCTCCTTTAAAATAGGCGATCAGATCGGTATAGAACTCCGGTGGGATAGTGATTGGCCCGGCTTTGACTTGGAGCTCCCTCGGCGTGTAGGGCAATTTTTCGCCGACGATGATATCCTGACGCTCCGGATCGTTTTTGTCCCATTCGACGCGAGTGTGAAAAAGGTTTTGTGCGAATTGCGCGAGCTTCGAACACGCGTCCGGGGAATAGCCGAGAGAGGCGCTCGTGCCGAAGTATTGCAGGGCTTGGCCTTGCGCGCTTCGCCCGATACGGTGAGCGAGACGCCGCAGCAGCAACGCGGTTTCGATCCCTTTCGCGCCGCCGTAGGTGTGCACTTCGTCCAATATGAGGAACTTCCAAAAACGCGCGTGTTCTCCGTCGAAGAAAACGCAATCGTCCGGTCTCAGGAGCAGGTATTCGAGCATCGCGTAGTTGGTGATTAACAGGTGCGGCGGCGAGCCACGCATCCGAGCTCTACTGATGAGCTCGTTGGGTAAGGGGTCGTGCGCGAAAAGCCTCACGAATCGGCTCAGCGCGCTCTTTTCCTCTTGTTCGGTTTCCCCGGTATAGATGCCGAAGGTCACTTCCGGTATCCTTTTCAGAATACTGCGCAAACGAAGTAATTGATCGTTTGCCAGCGCGTTCATCGGATACAGTAAAAGGGCTCTGACTCCGGGCGTCAACTTGGATTCTTCGATCTGCCTGAAAAGGTAATTCAAAACCGGGATCAGGAAGGATTCCGTTTTCCCGCTTCCCGTACCGGCGGAGACGATGAAGCTTTTTTTCTGCACAACCGCCTTTCTCACCGCCATTTCTTGATGCGCGTATAACGGTCGATCGGAAGGCAGCGTTTCTTGGTCGATCCTAAGGAAGATCTCGGAGAGGATTCCCTCCCGCACGAGCTCCCCGATCGATTTCCCAGTTCTATAGCGGGACAAACGTTCGATGTAGGGCCCTTTGCATAGCGCGTTTTCTTTTTCGATTTCTTCTTGGAATTTACCGTGTAGTTCCGGGTCGGAGAGGTGGAAGGTCGTCAGGAGATAACTACGGTACTTTTCCAAGACGTCTTCGGTCATTCTTATCGGATTAATCGGCACGGGTCAACCTCCGGAATGCGAAGTATACCCTTTCTACGAGGATATCTTCGCGGCGATGTTTTTCTATCCAGTAGAGGAGTTTCTCGTCCACGTCATAATAGGCGCCGTCCCCTTCTTTGTCTATGAGAAACGGAAGGGTTTGATGATCTTCGTTAATGAAAAAGCGGACCGGGTTCGTATTCAGCCAATATTTTCTATAACCCTTGTCATCCAACCAGACGATATCGCCTTCGTAGGGCTCTCCCTCCTCAATCTTATCCGTGGGCCTGATATTCCGGATGACGCATTTTGGTCCGGCCAGGGCGTATTCTCGGTCTTGCTCATCGGTGACCTTGAGGATCTCCAAGCCCGCATCCTTTGCAAATATATCATCTTTTGTGAAGGCAAGTGAAACATCGGGTTCGTGGAGACCGTGAAATTCCCGCGCGACCCGGTTACCAACAACCCATTCGACGGTGAAAGGGCCGGAAGGAAATGCGCGCGTTTGAACCTTAAAACTGTACTCGCTCCGCCCAGCGTCAAGAAAGGCTTCGAAGTGTTTATCACCCTCAGTGGAAAGGCGCAAGCGCAGTCCGGAGGGGTTGTCTTCACGAGACCAGCGGCAATGGACGTGAGTCACCTGCGCGTCGGCATCTTCTTGGAGCGCGACTTCGGCATCCGCGAAGGGGACGCGAAAGGAAAAGGTTGCGATCGGTGGTGTCTCGGCGTATCGAAGCCCCCGTTCGTAGATAGAAAAAGATTGCTCGGCGGTCTCGCTGGCGCGTATGTTGTCGAAAAAAGGCCGCATGTCGACGCTTAATCGATCCTTCTTCACGGAGCAACGAGTGATTTGCCCCGTTTGATCGTGTCGGCATTCGAACTGTTTTCCCCTCAAGTCGTACGGGAGTCGGAACTCTTTTTTAAGGGGATAGCCGTAGAAGATCGGGGAGTACTCGGATAGGGATTCTGAGGTGTCTTCATCGACGAAGGGCCTTTCGAATTCGCAGGAGAACGTTAATCCATCCGAGCCGGAGGGGTTGAGCGTCAGAACGGCTTGAACCGTTTGAACCCCGGGGTCTATACGACAACGGATCTCCATGCCCCCCTCTTCCGACTGGATTTCGGAAGGATCGAGCGCGGGAAAAGAAAAATGGATTTCGTCCTCCGCCTTTATTTCCAAGCGCCCCGGCGCGTGGAGGGACCTATCCTCCGAAGACCAGCGGAATCTAAACCGCGGCAGCACCCAGAAGACCATATCGATCGGAAGCCTTTTGACCCCGAAGATAGAGATGCGATACCGACCATAAGGGGAATCGAAAAATTCCGCGGGGCATACCTCCATAGACTCGCTCGGGCTATCGCTTTCCGCGGGGTTGTTGGCGACTTGAAAGGTTGAAACGCGTGAAGGGCCTGATTCGAGAACAACCTCCATTTTCCAGGCGCCCGCATCGCCGGTGGCCGGAGGCATCCGTATCGTCGGGCAACGGAAATAGACGTTCTCTCCACGCGCCGTGACCCCTTCGACAGGACTTTCGCTGAGCTTTCCATAGAAACCGGCCCGATAAAAAGCGAGACTTCCACCGGTCGGGCTTCTGATTTGGAAACAGTCCGTATCCGACAGATCGAGAGCGGCGTAGTCAAAATTCGGGGCTCCATACCATCGGGTTCTGTCTGAGACCGCTTCGGCCGGTGTGATTTCGTTCTCGCCGGACAGAATGAGGTAGAGGTAGTCGGTCGCATACTCACGCTTCTTCAACGCCTCCCCGTTCTCGTCGAAGACCAGTAACGGGTACTCCTCACAGAGCTGTGGTTTTATGGAAAATTCGCGGATGGGCTCTTTGCTGTTCATCAATCTGTTCACTTTAAAGGCGCGGATTTCTAGTGTACCGAAAAACGGTGAAATTTCGCACCGTTCCCTCTGGGTTTCTATTGAGCCGCCCTGATTAAAAAGCGAACATTCCCTGACAAAGACCTCTCGGTTTGCTTTCGCTTCCACGACGGACAGAAAGATTTTTTCTTGTTCATCAATCTCATTGAGAACGATTGGGGGGATAACGAGCCACAGCCGCTCCAAATCGAGGTCCAACTCAAGGTAGGGAGCGCTTTGCCTGGGTGTCTGAACTATGTGAGTCCGATGTTCTATTTCGCTTCTTATGCCTTTTCTCAGCCTTTTTGAGAGTAAGGGCCACCGGTCAGCTTCATCGAGAAGCGCCTTGTCGAGGCCTTCGAGCGCGCGGATATACTCGATGGTCGACCTTATAAAAATATGCGCATCGTTTCCGGATTGGGAGAGGAAACACCGTGTTCCCTCGCACAAGAACCTATTCCTTGTAGCATCCCCAGATTCTCCGAAAGGAGGTTCTGCTGAATCTCCAAAAGGAGGTTCTGCGGGAATCTCTTGGTCTGTGAATAGAGAATCCGCGAAATCGAAGAGCGCCGTTTCTGAGAGGTTCAAAGCATCGGGGTAGTGGTTTTTTATGAAATGGTACAGGGCCTTCACGACATCCCAACTGAGAGGTCCCGCGTGCTCTTCCTTCCATTCGCGTACCACCTCGAGCTTCGCGCGAAGGTCATCCAAAGAAATCGGCTTCCCCGGAGAGAGAAGGTTTCGCACGCGGTTGATCCGGCTGACGGCTTCTTTCAATACGACATATCGGTCGATCGCTCTTTGATAGGTGTCTTTCAATCGAACGAGGCGCGTCCGATGTCTGTCTTCTTCGACGAACGGCGAGTCCGCTAAAAAGACGACCAATTCTTTCTTCAACTGGTACCGGGAGAGCTCGCGCGCTTTTTCCGCCCAGCGATTCGGCAATTCCTCTTCGATCACGCGCATCATCATAGGGTTATCAAGAAATTCGGTGTAATAGGAGGTCGCCTCCGGCGCCTCTCTGTACAACATAATTAAAGGCCAGTAAGCCAATGATTTTTCCAGAGACTTACGTAACTGGGCGGTTTTCTCTCTACCCGCGATTACTTCAGGCTGGTAGGATTCTTTGATTTTCCGGAGTTCTTCCGCGATCTTCTCGTCGCTCACCGGTCGATCACTTTCGATCTCAGGAAAAGCCCAGCGGATATAGCGCGCCCATTTCGGAATGTATGAGTCGGGAACGAAACTGTGAGCGAGGATGGCCACGACGAACCGAAAGCCGGTATGAGGGAAATAAAAGCCCAGCCCATCTCGACAGGTTTTTAGGAACAATTCTCCGATTTTTTGTTCCAAAGCTACGGAGGGTGTTTGGATGTCCAGCGCTTGAAAAATCGAACTCCAAAAGTTCCCTTCTTCATAGGTTTTGGCCCCAATATGAACGAGAAAGGCGCAGAGGGTTCCCCGGTATTTGAAATCTTCGATAGGCGATCCCCGATTCAGGAATTCCTCTTTCAAGTAAGCGCTCAATTCCGGGCGAATTTCTTCCATTTCTTGGTCCGAGAAGCCTGCGAGCTCGTAATACTTACTTTTTCTCATTGCCTTATACATTTGAAAATCAAAAAGGGTAAGCTTCGCGCTCAACGGTATCATTCCTTTCCGAGGCGATCGCGATCTACATCGATTATACATCATTTATTCGAGTAAAGAAAGGAACGATAAACCATTCGTCACATTGAGCGGGGTTTTCCAAAGTTAGGAAATTTGTAGTGGTACGGGGGTGCGTTTGAGGGAAGACACGCAAAAAAGCCAGGTGTTCCTTTTAAAGAAAAGATAGAAAACATACCAAACGTAGGGTCGAGAGGTGGTCATCGCGGCGTAAGCGTTTCATCATTTTGCGACGGGGCGATACGCTTGGGAACGCCTGGGAACGCCAAACTTTAGTTTGGCATAGTTTTAAGTTTTGTCAGACATCCACAGGAAAAACCTGCCGACTTAAAAGTTGGCGTTCCCAGAACCCCTGCCGACTGGGAAGTCGGCGCCACCCCGGGACGCTGTGGGGGCACACAATGAGGTGACATAACAAAACGGGTTATCGCGGGGTAACCAACGGGACCCCGCGATAACCCCTTGTTTTCTTTCCACCGCGATGACTTCCCAAAAACCTAAAACATGCCAACTTAAAAGTTGGCGTTCCCAGCAGTGCGACGCAAAAAAGTACGCCGGCTGGGGAGTCGGCGCCACCCCAGGGAGTTCTCAGGCGCTGCAAATGTGGCTTCCCTGAAATCGAGCGTTCCCAAGTGCTTCGCAGGTTCTGTGCTATAATCTTTCCAAACACAAACAAAGCGGGTGAAAGCAATGTTCACGGTGCCGGAAAAGATAATCTACGCCTTACCGGAGCAAATAGGAAACACCGAGCTTTTCGTTGGGAGAAAGAAGGAATTCGACTACTTTCTGGGAGATTGGTACGATTACCTGGTCAATAATATGGCTCAAAGCCAAGCGATCGTCGCCAGGCGAAAGAAAGGGAAGACGGCGTTTCTGCAGCGACTATTCAATATCCTGTGGAGCTGCCCGGAAACAGGTGTCATCCCGTTCTATTATGTGATACAAGATAAACCTGTCACGTTGTCTGGGTTCGCGGAAGATTTCTTTACCCAATTTATGTGGCAATACCTTTCCTTTAGAGATAGGAAGGAAGAGTATCTATCTTACCCGATCGGCTTTGAAAAGTTAGCCCCACTCGTAGAAGGCGATAAGCATTTAACAGATGCGTACGAAACGATGGCGATCAAAAAGAAAGAAGACGATTGGGATGGGATGTGGAACACAGCCAGCAGGTTGCCCGCAGCGTTGGCGACAGTTAAAAAGATGAAAATAGTCCAAATCATAGACGAATTTCAAAATATCAACACCTATATTGTTGATGAGCGAAGGAATACGATCGGCTCTCTGAGCGGGACGTACCTGGATCTCGGAGAGAAGAGAGAGGCGCCACTCATCATTTCGGGGAGCGAGGTCCACGGGTTGCTGGAGATCGTACGAAGACTCACGGCACGGTTCGAGGAGAATGTCTTGGAGAACCTCCCGGAAGAGGAGGCGAAAGAAGCGATTAGGAAGTACGCCGAGATATATCGGACGAAGATCGACGACATCGGTGTAGACAAACTCAGGAATCTCACCAACGGGGACCCTTTGTATATCAAAGCGCTTTTCTCATCAAAGCGCAACACTAAAAAAGACTACGTTCAAGAAGACAACATCATCGAAGTATACACGCAAGAGATCACGGGCGGGCAGATTTTCAAGACGTGGGGCGAATACATCGCAAAGATCTTTTTGGAAGTAAACAAAAGAAACGCGAAGAGGCTCTTACTATACTTGTTTCAGGCCGGAGAAGAGCGCACTCGAGCGCAGATGATCAAAGACCTGAACCTCGATATGACCGACTCCGAACTGGAAACGAAACTACTCCAATTGATCAAAGCGGACCTGATTTCTCAGGGAGAAACAAACTTCGATTACAAGATCGGAAAAGATAAAACCTACGAACTCGTCTTCCGGCGCCTCTTTCAAAAAGAGATCGACTACTTTGTCCCGGACATAAAGAAAGAGCTTCGTCAAGAGATGGGTGGGAACGCCAACTTTTAAGTTGGCAGGTCTTTCAAAGAGCAAAACCGGGGTTCTCAAGGAGGGCAAAATGAGCCAATACGAGGTTTATCGCGGGGGTAAGTGATATTTTCGACCCCGCGATCCGCTCCATTTCTCTCTAAAAAGGGTATCGCGCCCTCGCAAAAAGAAAGGGCGCTTACGCCGCGATGCCTGTTTAAGGTTATCGCGGGGTAAGTGATTTTTACGACCTCGCGATCCCCGCTTTCTCCCTTCTAAAAAGCGTATCGCGCCGTCGCGAAAAGAAGAAGCGCTTACGCCGCGATGCGTGTTCTCTCCGTGCCCTCTGTGTTCTCTGTGCGAACCCTTTTTTCCTTCCCCGCGCGCTCCCAGCCTTCCGCTCTATGCTATAATCTTAATCAAACACAAATAAAGCGGGTGAAAGCGATGTTCACGATGCCGGAAAAGATAATCTACGCCTTACCGGAGCAAATTGGAAACACCGAGCTCTTCGTCGGGAGAAAGAAGGAGTTCGACTATTTTCTCGGAGATTGGTACAATTACCTCGTCAACATTATGGCTCAAAGCCAAGCGATCGTCGCTAGGCGCAAGAAAGGGAAGACGGCGTTTCTGCAGCGACTGTTCAATATCCTGTGGAGCTGCCCGGATACAGGTGTGATCCCGTTCTACTTCAGCGTAAAAGAAATGAACGTGACCCTGGCCGAATTTGCGAAAGAATTTTTTTCTTCTTTTGTCAACCAATGGATTGCGTATATGGAAAGAAAGCCGGAACTGGTTTCCAATCCCTTGTACTTCGAAAGGTTAGACCGTCAAATAGAAGATGCTGAATTCAAAGAGATCTACGAATCCATCAAGGGATTTGAAAGAGTCGGGAACTGGGGACTGATGTGGGAAACGGTGGCAAGACTGCCTTTTGAAACGGCGATAGCGAAGAAATGCAAAATCGTCCAAATTTTCGACGAGTTCCAAAACATCAATGCATATATCTTGGATAAGCGACGGAATGTGATCGATACGATGAGCGGGTCGTACCTTGACCTTGCCGAGAGGAAAGAGGCGCCGCTCATCATTTCGGGGAGCGAAATCCACGGGTTGTTGGAGATCGCGCGAAGACTCACTGCCCGGTTCAAAGAGCTTAGGAATCTCCCGGAAGATGAAGCCAAAGAATCAATTCGGCGGTATGCGAAGACCTCGCGGACCAAAATCAACGAACAAGCGGAGGAAAAGATATGGAACTTGACGCAAGGGGATCCTTTGTATTTCAAGGCTCTGTTCTTTTCTCGACACAACGATACAAAAGACTATACGAATGAAGACAATATCATCGCGACGTACACACAGGAGATCACTCAAGGAGAGATCTACCGCACCTGGATGGAATATATCGCGGCTTTTTTCCTGGGCGCAAACGAAAGGAATGCGAAACGGATTATGCTGTACCTATTCCAGGCGGGCGAAGAACGCACCCGGGCGCAGATGATCAAAGACCTGAACCTCGATATGACCGACTCTGAACTGGAAACGAAGCTGCGCCAGTTGATCAAAGCAGACCTGATTTCGCAAGGTGAAACAAACTTCGACTACAAGATCGAGAAAGACAAAACCTACGAACTGGTATTTAGAAGATTGTACCAGGAAGAAATTGACGGCTTTATTCCAGACATACGCAAAGAGCTGCGCCAAGAGATGGGAATCACGAGCTACGAGAAAGGGAAGTTCAGAGACTACCTCGTACGAGAACGGATCAAGAAACCGTTCAACTTGAAAGGCCTCGCGGAAAACGGGATCGATCTCACCATCAAGCCTAAATCGATACACGAACGCGAAACGGTCAAAGTCGGCTTACGGGATCGAGAGATCGACCTGATCGTGAAAGGCAACGTCGAAATGTGGATCGACGTGAAAGACACGAAAGGGAAGTACGGGAAACGCGAAGCGGACCGTTGGATAGAGGTCAAGAACATAATCAACGAAAAGAGCCCCAAAACCTTATTCGCGACCTACTCCCAAAACGGTTACACGGCTTCCGGGAAAGAGCTCCTCGTTTCGAACGGGGTGTACGTGCTTAAGGGGGAAGTAGGAAAATAACGGTAACGCCAGACTTAATAGGTTATCGCGGGGTAAGTGATTTTTACGACCCCGCGATCCCCGCTTTCTCCCTTTTAAAAATCGTATCGCGCCGTCGCAAAAAGAAAGGGCGCTTACGCCGCGATGCCCGTGTGTGTTATCGCGGGGTAACCAGCGGGCTGACTTCGGAAGCCCACGAAGTCTCGCGATACTAATGAAGTCCAGCAACCCGCTCGAATAAAATCGTATCGCGCCGTCGCAAAAAGAAAGGGCGCTTACCCCGCGATGCTGCGCTTTAGAACGCCGCACTTTAGTGCGGCATGTATTCTATGTTATCTCGGTGCCCTCTGTGCTCTCTGTGCGAACCCTGTTTTTTGTGAAACAAGCCAACTTAAAAGTTGGCGTTCCCAGAAAGGCAAAGACATGCCGAACTGTAGTTCGGCGTTTCCAGGCAAAACGCGCGCGTCCGGTGAATTCAACAACCCTGTTCGCCTGATGACCGCGCCCACCCAGTCACGATCTTTCCTTTTCCAGCGTGATATAATATTCTTGGAAGGGGTTATTTCATCGAGCCGTTCAAGTCGGAGCACCAAAGGAGAGATGCAAGAACCGCTTGACCCAAAAGGAGGGTTCGGTTGTGGTGATGAATTTTTACGAACAGCAGAAAAAGAACCTTATAAAGACCACCCTGTTGGTCTTCGTGATGCTGGCAGTCGTGACGGTGGCCGGAATAGCTTTGGATTACAGCTTTGGAACTGGGTTTTTGATCACGGGTGTTCTCATCGTGATCACGTTGATCCAAACGGTCGTTTCCCTCTCTTCAGGCGCTGGGATCGTACTCAAGTCTGTGAATGCGAAAGAAGTGAATCCCAACACCCGAGATTTGGAAGAAAAGCAACTTTTGAATATCGTCGAAGAGTTGTCCATTGCTTCGGGGACACCGAAGCCGAAGGTGTACGTGATGCGCGACGCGTCGATCAACGCCTTCGCGACGGGTAATAAGCCGGAAAACGCCTATGTTTGCGTTACGACCGGTTTACTCCAACATCTCAACCGCGAAGAGACCGAAGGCGTGTTGGCTCACGAGCTGGCGCACATCAAGAATCGCGATATACTGTTGATGACGATGGTGAGCGCGCTTGCGGGAGGGGTGCTGCTCCTCTCCCTGATCGCGTTCCGCGGAGGGCTGACGCTTTTCCAAACGAGCGGGAGGTCCAAGAAATCGAAAGACAGCGGGAGCATCGCCGGAATCGCTTTGGCGATGCTGGTGACGGCAGGGGTGATGTTCTTGGTCGGGCAACTCAGTCGGTTTATGACCTTTGCGATCTCCAGAAAGCGAGAGTTCCTGGCGGACGCGACCGGCGCGGAGATGACCCGGAATCCGATGGGGTTAAGTTTGGCCCTGCGGAAGATATACAATCTTCCGGTCATCACAAAATCGGCCAACAGCGCGACCGCGCATCTCTTTATCTCCGAGCCGAAGAAGAGGAGCTTGGCCGAACGGCGTGATCTGCTCGCGAACCTACTGAGCACCCATCCGCCTCTGGTCGACCGCATCGCGGTCTTGGAAGGTAAAGATCCTCTAACCATCCAAAGAGAACTCACTCAAAAGGGATAGAACGGTTACCCGTCTTTGTTGATCTGTTCGATGAGCTCCTTGAGCACCGTCTGTGCTTCTTCGTGCGGTACCTGGCAGGTTCCCGCGTTTTCGTGGCCGCCACCCCCGTACTTCAGCATCAACGCGCCGATATTCGTCTTTGAGGTCCGATTGAGGATGGATTTACCCACGGCGAAGACGGTGTTCTGCTTCTTTAACCCCCACATCTGGTGAATCGAGATGTTGCATTCGGGGAAGAGCGCGTAAATCATAAACCGGTTGCCCGCGTGGATGGTCTCCTCTTCTTTCAGATTCAACACCACGAGGTTTTGGTAGACCTTCGAGCAGCGTAAAAGCTGTTCTCGGAAGAGCGTTTCTTCAGCAAAATAGAAGTCAACGCGCTCTTTCACATCTGGTAGTTCCAAAATCTGTGAGATTGAGTGATTTTTGCAATACCCAATGAGGTCCATCATCAACTGGTAGTTAGAGATTCGAAAATTGCGAAAGCGCCCGAGACCAGTCCGAGCGTCCATCAAAAAGTTCATGAGGTCCCAGCCGGTTGGGTTGAGGATATCTTCTCTCGAAAATTGCGCGGAATCTCCCTTATCCACAGCCCGCATCATTTCGTCTGGGATTGTCTTAAAGGTTGCTTTTCCTCCATAGTAGTTATAGACGACTCGAGCAGCTGAAGGCGCGTCGGGATCGATGATGTGGTTCGGTTTCTTTCCCCCGACGCGGGTCATTTCGCTCAAGTGGTGGTCAAAAGCTAAGTGCACGCCCTCCACAAAAGGCAGGTTCGTCGTGATATCCGAGTCTGTGATCGGAATTTTCCCGTCTTGCATATCCTTTGGATGGACGAAAAGAATATCTTCAATCAGATTCAACTCTCGGAGCAGGATAGCGCACACGAGACCGTCAAAATCGCTTCGCGTGACCAAACGATATTTTTTTTGAGTATCCTTTTGTTCATTCATAAAGCGCACCTCTTCTGTTATATTTCCTGGAAGTCGACCCTCTGAAAATTATACCACATTCGTTTAGCTCCTTACTCTTACGTGTGGGTCAAGTTATGGGGTGCGCTCAAGAAACAATGTCAGAATCGTCCGTACGATTTTAAGTTCTTGTAGTCATCGCGGCGTAAGCGCTTCTTCTTCTCGCGACGGCGCGATACCCTTTTGCATATATTTTGAAACACAGGGTTCGCACAGAGGGCACAGAGAACACAGAGAAAAGACTGGAGAAAACTCGTGGGGCCGACTTCCAGTCGGCCTGTCTCTCTGGAAAGGCTCTGGGAACGCCAACTTTTAAGTTGGCGGATTTTTCGCGGAGTCGTAAACTACGCTTAACACGTGATGAACCTTGTAGTTATTACGTCGTAGGCGTTTAAGGGTTCTCGGAAGCTTCCAGAAAAACAAAAACCATGCCGAACTAAAGTTCGGCGTTCCCAGAGGAGCATTTCCAAAACAGCAAAACCTCGAACCATGCCGAACTAAAGTTCAGCGTTCCCAGGGCGGATCACAAGAATAAAAGGCGGACCGCGGGGTCGAAAAAACCACATACCCTGCGATGAACCTCTGAGTTATGCCACCTCATAACTTTGACCCGCACCGATAATGAAAGGATCGGGGAGTTCATGGTACAATTACTCAATCAAAAAAGACCTCCTGCGTCGCTTTGAGGCCTTTAAGAGAGAATGGTTGATTGGGAGGTTGAGAGATGCGATCGAATCTCGTGCATTGCCCCCTTAATTGCGCGTCTCCATTTGGTTATTCCTATAACCGGGTGATCCTTGACGAAGCGGGAGTCCCGGTGGATTATGAGTACGTCGAAACCAATCGGGCCTTCGATCGAATGACGAAGGTCGCACAACCTTTCCTAGCACGCCGACGGTTTTCTGAATTCGCGGCCGAATGGATGGACGAGCCGGACGAATGGTTGAGGTGGTGTGGAGAGGTCGCCCTCCACGGTGAGGCAAAAGAAGCCGTTCGGTACTTTTCCAAAACCGATCGCTGGTATAAGGTCCAGATTTTTCCGAGCGAGACCCTGCACTTTTTCACGACCTTTTTCGACATCACTCAAGAAATGAAAATCCAGCAAGAGCTCGAACGGTTCTTCTTGGGCAATCCCGGCCCATCCTGCATACTCGATTCGGAAGGGCGCTTTTTAACTGTCAACGAGGCTTGGACGAAGATTCTCGGAGTAACCCGCGAAGAAATCCTAAACAGTAGAGTCATTGATTTGATTCACCCGGAGGACCGGCAACAAACTCGTGAAGCCCTTCGCCACCTCCAGGAAAAGAAGCAGGTTTCGGACTTAATCACACGATGGCGAACGAAAGCGGGAACCTATCGGTATTTCCTCTGGAACGCCACGTTGGAAGGCCCACGCATCTATGCGACAGCGCGAGATGTGACGGCGAACAAGGAGATGGGCGCCACTTTACGAGAACAGCGCGAGCGATACAGATTGATGGTTGAAGCCGCTAAAGCAGGGATTTTAGTGGTTCAAGACGATCGGATTGTCTTTTGCAACCCTGCGGCATTGGAGATCGTGGCCGCCTCCCAGGGAGAAATAATCAATACGCCCTTTTCAGGTTTAGTCTATCCCGAGGACCGTGGGCGGGAACAGACCGATCACAAAAAAGCCTTTCTGATGGGAACCTCAGAGCAAGGCTACCTTTTTAGAATCCTCAATAAGAGTGGAGAAGTTCGCTGGGTCGATGTGAGTGAGGATACGATCTTATGGGATGGTCGACCGGCTATGGTGAAATTTCTGAAAGACATCACCTTCCGGGTTTTGGCGCAAAAAGAACTGGCCGCCGCTGAAGAGAAATATCGAACCCTGTTAGACAACAGTTTAACGTTGACTTATTCCATCAAATTAAACGGAGAGATCACCTATATCTCACCGATTTGCTTGGAGTTATTGGGGTATCATTCCAAAGAGATGACGGGCCGTGATATTCGAGATTTCATCTATCACGAAGACTATCCGAGATTAAAAAACTTGAGAAAAGAGGCTCTGGAAAACCACCTTCTGAAAAGTGATAGAGAATACCGTGTGATACATCGCGACGGCTCTTTACGTTGGCTCCGTTGCGTGGTTGGTCTCATCTTCGACGAAAATGGGCTCCCTACCTCTTTCGTAGGAAACGCCATAGACACGACGGAGCGCAAACGGATGGAGCAATCGCTTGTGGAGGCAAAGGAGCAAGCAGAATCTGCGAACAAGGCTAAGTCTACCTTCCTCGCCAATATGAGCCACGAGATACGCACCCCCCTGAACTCGATCATAGGCTTTTCCGACTTGTTGAAAAACTCCTCGCTCTCCCCGGCGCAGCGTTTGTACGCGGAGAACACCCACACGGCGGCCGAGGCGTTGTTGAATATTATCAACGATATTTTGGATTTTTCGAAGATCGAAGCGGGGAAGATGGAATTCAACGTGCAGAAAACCGACCTGATCTATCTTCTTGAGGAATCGATCGATATAATAAAGTTCCAAGCTTCCAAAAAGAATTTGGAATTGCTGTTAAATATACAGCAGGATATCCCTCGTTTTGCGTACTTGGACGGTGTGCGCCTCAAACAGGTGTTGATGAACCTGTTAAGCAACGCGGTCAAATTTACTGAACACGGAGAGGTGGAGCTGAGCGTGACCTATCTCCCGCAAAATCGAGCGGAGGGCTCCTACACATTCTCGGTGCGAGATACCGGTATCGGTGTCGAGGAGGGGTACCAGGACAAACTGTTTGATGTCTTTACGCAAGGAGATGAATCCATCACGCGCAAGTATGGTGGAACAGGCCTCGGATTGTCCATCTCCGGATTGATCGTCGAAAAGATGGGCTCGAAAATCTTATTTGAGAGCCGTGTCGGCGAGGGGTCCCGCTTCTATTTCACGCTTCGCGTCCGTTCGGAAGAGCTGAGAGAACACCGCGCGCCGGCGCCCCAAAGTATTCGCCGGATCCTGGCGGTGGATGACAACGTCAATAACCTGAGAATACTGGAAGGGTTACTCAAGAGCTGGGGGTTCGACGTCGCCCTTTGCGATAGCGGTTCGGCCGCATTGGACCTTTTAGAGAAACAGGGGCCTTTCGATTTGATGATTTTGGACCATCTGATGCCGGAGATGGATGGGTTGCAGGTGGCCCTACTTATACGGCAAAACCCTCGATGGTCCGCAAACAGCCTCCCGATCATCCTACTCCACAGCTCGGCTGTCGACTTAAGCAGTTTTTCTGACCTGAGCCAACAATGTGTCCAATGTATTCTCACGAAACCGGTCAAACCCGATGAATTGCGCCGATGTTTGGATCATTTCTCCGGTATGACCATACACGCTGAAGGTGAACGGTCTCCACTCGACGCGAGGGGAGGGAATGCACTCGCCAGAAGTGATTCTGTCGCCGTTTTGTTGGTCGAGGACCAACCGTTGAGTCGGCAGCTCCTACACTCCTACATATCAATAGCTTTTCCGAATGCCCAAATCATTGATGCCTCAAACGGGCGGGAGGCGGTTATGGCAGTTCAGAATCAAAGATTCAACGCGATCGTGATGGATATACGGATGCCGGAGGTAGATGGTTTGGAGGCGACGCGCCAAATCCGCGCATGGGAGGCGGGGAAAGGATATCGGACGCCGATCATCGCGGTTACGGCCTCCGCTATGAAGGGAGACCGAGAACGATGCCTGGAGGCCGGCATGGATGATTACCTTACCAAGCCGGTTTTACAGGATAGCCTGTCCGTCGCTTTAGAAAAATACATTCGACAGGAATCGCGAATCGAACCCGAGCGTGTAAAAGTCATCGCGGGACTTCTGGACGAACTCACCGGAGCGCTGTCCAGCCACGATCTCAGATCCCTTTCTTTGTTGAAGAGCCTACAAGAGGCGACTTCTATAGAGATGCGGGATGACCTTTTCGAAACCTTGGTGGAGAAGATCAATGATTTGCAGTTTACGGAAGCGCTATCCCTGATAAAACGGCTCCGACAGAGGTGGTTGTATGATGAAACAGACGATCCTCATCGTGGATGATATTCCCCATAACATCCATTTGATGAACGCGATCCTAAACGATGAATATAGACTTTTGTTCGCGACGAACGGTCCCGACGCTTTGAAGATAGCAAAGGATTGGTTACCGGATCTGATCTTACTCGATGTGATGATGCCCGAAATGAATGGGTTCGAAGTCTGCCGTTTGCTCAAGCAAGACGACCTTCTGAAAGACATTCCGGTCATTTTCGTTACCGCGCTCAGCGAAGTCGTGAAAGAATCGGAGGGGTTGAAGCTCGGCGCGATCGATTACATCCGTAAGCCCTACAACCCGGATATCATCCGGTTGCGCGTTCGGAATCAACTCGAACTGAAACGCGCGAGAGACGAACTCTTCTTCTTGTCAAATGTTGACCGTCTGACGGGTATACCCAACCGCCGAGCCCTCGACGCTTCTCTGGAAAAAGAAATGAAGAGAGCCGTTCGCACCCATCGCTCGATTGGGCTACTGATGATCGACATCGATTATTTCAAAGACTACAACGATCACTACGGCCACGTTTCCGGCGACGACTGCCTCAGGAGGATCGCAGAAGCATTTCGAGAAAACTTGCTTCGACCCGGAGATATGGTGGGGCGGTACGGAGGGGATGAGTTCTTGTGCCTGCTGCCCGAAATTCCCCGAGACGGCATCCTGTTCGTCGCTGAAAAGCTGCGAAAAGCGGTCGATGGCTTAGCCATACCACACGCTTATTCCGCCGCATCGGATAAGGTCACGATCAGCATTGGCGCCCTCTGGAAGATGCCGGGGAAAGAAGACACCGTGAGGTCCCTCATCGAAGCAGCGGATAAAGCGCTCTACCAAACCAAACAAGCTGGGAAAAATGGGGTTACGTTGACACTTGAAAGCGAAGAGCAATGAGGGAGAATACCTCGAAATACAGGAATTCGCGTGATTCCGGATAGAGAAACAGCCCTTTCTCTTTTAAACGCCGCTTACGAGAAAAATCCCGGTCTGTGGAGAGATCACAGTATCGTCACCTCACAAGTGGCCTATCGTATTGCGAGCGCGATACCGGATATGGATCCAGATCGGTGCCAAATGGCGGGATTACTCCACGATATCGGGCGTATACGCGGTATTTCGGGCGTGCGTCACACGATCGACGGTTACGACTATTTAATGGAACAAGGCGATTCGGACCTCGCCCGGTATTGCATCACGCACGCCTTTCCGGGAAAGCGGATGATCCCGCATACGCGCTGGGATTTTTTACCGGGGCAGTTGGACTTCGTGTGCGGATACTTGAACGGGATAGAATACGATCTGACCGACAAGATCCTCCAGATCGCCGATTTTTTGTCGACCGCTCACGGTCCGATGGTACTCGAGGTGCGGTTGATGGAATCAGCTTTACGGAACTCCGTCAATAGAAAGTTTTTGGATTTCTGGCGAGAGTGCCTCCAATTGAAAACGGAGATCGATCAAGCGCTTGGAATGAGCGTGTACGACCTGTTCGACGACCTTCTGATCGATTGGCCGAATCAAGGATAAGGAGATGTGATCCGGATGCGACTCTTCCAAAACCTGCACGCCTACGGACCCGAAGACTTGGGAAAGGTCGACCTACTGATCGGCAACGGACGGGTCTTGTCGATCGGTACAAAAATCGATCCGTTTCATTTACCCGATGAGGACGTGGAGGTTGTCCGCACGGACGCTTGGGGCGCTACCGGTGAGGTGATCGTCGTCCCGGGTTTCTTCGACGGTCACGTACACCTGATCGGAGGAGGCGGGGAGGGGGGATTCGGAACCCGTACGCCGGAAGGATCCCCGGAAATGTTTTTTAACACGGGCACGACGAGCGTTATAGGAGTCCTGGGTACTGACGGGGTCACCCGAGACCTGAAAAGCCTGTACGGAAAAGTGATGCAACTTCGAGCGAACGGATTGAATGCGTTCATGTTGACCGGAAACTATCGATTTCCCCCGAAAACGATCACAGGCGACGTCGTCCAAGACATCGTGCTGATTCGCGAAGTCCTGGGCTTCGGCGAGCTCGCGGTCTCCGACCACAGGGGCTCGGGGTTGACCGGCGGAGAACTCAAACGATTGGGATTGGACTGCCGCGTAGCAGGGATGATCAGCCTCAAGGCGGGGAAGCTCGTTCTCCACATCGGCGACGGGGCGGAAGGGCTCGCGTCGCTATTCGAAGCGACCGGCGACCGGACCTTGCCGCCTTCCCAGCTGCTCCCAACCCACATCTCCCGGAACCAGCGCGTGCTCGCCGACGGGATCCGTTGGATCGAGGAACGAGGCGGAACCATCGACTTTACGGCCGGCAACGAGACCCCCTCGCTCTTGGCGTCTCTTTCCGCACCCAAGCATTGGCCCCACGTCACCGTCAGTAGCGATGGTTTGGGGAGCTTTCCCGTATTCAACGAAGCGCGCGAATGCATTCGCGTGGACGTCGCTCCTGTGACGGGATTGATGGAAGCGTTCAAACCGCTCGTATTGAAAAAAGGATTGGATATCTCGCAAGCGCTTCTTCCATTCACGCTCACCCCCGCCCGGTTCTTCGGATTGGACCAAGACGGCGTGGGTAGAATAAAAAAAGGCGGCCGGGCCGACCTGCTCTTCCTTGACGAAGGGCTCACTCTTCTAGCCACGATGAGCGAAGGCGTCTTTCGATACCGGAGACCTTGAGCCGCCATCCGCCGGGATCCTCTTATGCAAAAAAGGTTCCGAAACAACAGAGCAACCCGTGAGATCGTCACTTCACGACAAATGGAAGGCCAGCGGCCCTGATGAAGCTCACGCGCGATCGTTGGCGAAATCCCTTCGGTGCGGAGTTTCCCACTATTCGTCTACCGTAACATAGCAAAAAACGGTTCCTGACCTACTCCCTTAGAAGAGTACGAGCGAACCAACCCAGCGCTTTCCCTTTACGGGGCATTGAGCTATAGACTTCACTTCCAGAACGCCTTTAGTATTTGGGATAGTGAGGAACAAGAAGAAACCTTGCGAGCGTGAGACCATTCGGGAGGAAAGAGCGACTGATAAGAAGGGTATCTGAAGCGTTCGTCGATCAAGAGGACGACGCCCCGGTCTTCGGGTGAGCGAATCACCCTGCCTGCCGCTTGCATCACCTTGATCATGCCCGGGTAAACGTACGCGTATTCGTAGCCGGTCTCGAGCGTTTGCGCGAAATACTCCTTGATGATCTCTCGTTCCAGACATATTTGTGGGTGCCCGATGCCCACGATCACCGCGCCGCTCAGTCTGTCACCCCTCAGGTCGATGCCCTCTCCGAAAATGCCCCCCATAACCGCGAACCCGACCAGCGTCTGTTCTCGATCTTCACAGAAGGCTTCGATGAAATCCTGCCTTTCGGATTCCCTCATCCGGCTCTTTTGGGCGATGCAGTCGATGTCCGGGTTTTTTATAGCGAACGATTCATAAACCTGTTGGAGGTACTGATGGGAGGGAAAGAAGACGAGGAAGTTCCCTTTTTTGGAGCGCGCGAGCGCCTCGATCGATTCGACGATCTTTTCGTAAGAGGAACTCCTGTTTCGATAGAAAGTGGAGACTCCCGGATTCACGAGTAGACACAGGTTTTCACTTGGAAAGGGAGACGGAATGGTCAGCCGCTCGGCGTTTTCGTCCCCTCCGAACAAGCGGACAAAATAATCCAACGGGAGAAGCGTCGCCGAGAAAAACACCGCGGAACGCCCTTTCTTTAAGAACTCCAAAAGCAGCGTGGAGGGGTCCAGGCAGAAAAGTTTGGTGCGGAAGCCTTCGGGTGTCGCCTCATCGTAAACCCGGAACTTCTCGTCGAAGGACTCCCCAGTTTTTACGAAGGCGCTCGCCAGGAAGTACAAGTCGATCAATGGTCGCGCGAGCGGTGATCGGTAATGGGTTTCCAACCATTTTTCCGCGGCTTTCAGAAAGGTGTTCATATCCTTGATCAGCTCTTTCGGCAGATCGGTTTGCGCTTTCGGACCGTCAGTCCGTTTTTCTAATGCCGACTCTCTTTCACGTAATCGTTGTCCGACACCCCGCGTCGCGTCATAGACCTCCAAATCCGCCGTTTGAAAGGCCTCGCAGAGGGTTTCTACCTGTTGAAGACCTATCTCGGCCGAAAACATATCCCTCGCGCGGTCAACGAGGTTATGCGCCTCATCGATCAGAAAAATATAGTCGCCTGCGCTGAGGAAAAACCGTTTGAGGAACACCCTAGGGTCGAAAGCGTAGTTGTAGTCGCAGAGGATGATATCGGAGAGCAAGGCCAAATCGAGAGTCAACTCGTAGGGACATACGCGATATTCACGGGCTGTGTCTTCGATCAGCGAACGATTGATCTTTTTTTCCGGTAACAGCGCTTCGATGGCCGCGTCTACCCGGTCGAAATGGCCGTCCGCGTATTCGCAATAATACGGTTCACAGAGCGCGGTTTCTTTGAAGCAGACCTTGTCTTTCGCGGTGATGACGGTGATTTTGGCTTTCAATCCCCGTTCGCGTAAGAGATCGAAGGTCGATTCCGCGACCATCTGGGTGCTGGTCTTCGAAGTGAGATAGAAGACCTTTTCTCCATAGCCCTCTCCGAGCGCCCGTATGGCGGGAAAGATCGTAGCCAGCGTCTTACCTATTCCGGTGGGCGCTTGGGCGAACAGCGTCCTCCGATCTCGTACGCTGGCGAAGACACGGTCGAGCAACTCCTTCTGACCCTTATGAAACGAGGGATAGGGGAAATCGAGTTCCCGTATCGACGCATCGCGTTGCGCTCTCCACCGTTCGCAAAAAGCGAGCCGCTCGGCGTATCTTTCGACTAGAGGTTTCACAAAGTCGGTTAGCTCTTCCATCGTAAAAAAATCTTTAATTCTCCGCGTCCGCTTCGTGTCCGGAAAATAATAGGTCAACTGAATCGCGATCTGTTGGAGTTTTTCTGCGGATGCCCACATAAACGCATAACACATCGCCTGATGCCAATGATTCGGAAATGTATCCCGGCTCACTCTTCTCGCATCGCCGAACAGGACCTTGATTTCGTCGATAACGGCTCCCTCGTCGGTTTCGAAGACGCCGTCCGCTTTTCCCCTCATTTCGATATCGATGCTGTGCTGTCGCAAAACGAAACGATGGGACAACGGGACTTCCGACCGGTAGTTGCTACCGACGCTCATTTGGATTTTTTGATGGTAGTGCGTGCCTTCCACCGCACGATTCGGGGAGAAAAAAGAGTTGTCTAAACTGCCTGAACGCAGCGTCGATTCGATCAAATCACGCACACCGATGTAATAGACGCTTCTTTTCAAGATGTTTCCTTCTCCACAAGGAACGATTTTTTAATCACGGTGTTATTTTACCATCGATTAACCTCGAATCACCCATCGAACTAAAACAACATACCCGAAAGGCTCACTGGAGTGCTGCGCTTCAGCTCGGCAGGGGTTTGGGACCGCCGCCGGAACCGCCTGGGAACGCCGAACTTCAGTTCGGCCTGTCTTTGGGAGTGCCCTGGGAACGCTGCACTTTTGTGCGGCACGGATTTGGGACCGCCAGCTTTTAAGTTGGTATGTCTTGAAAAAAGGTTCCGCACAGAGAGCACAGAGAAAGATTCTTGGGAGCGCCGAACTTTAGTTTGGCATATGTTTTACCCAGGAGCTCTTCACTTTAGAGTGGCTTGGGTTCGATTTTCTCTTTACCCTCTGCGTTCTCTGTGTTCTCAGTGCGAACAATAGTCTTTGTTGGTTTGACGGGACACTTCCAGACAATTTGTCGAACAAAAGTTCAGCGTTTCCAGAAAATATGCCTGCTTAAAAATAGGCGTTCCCAGACGTTCCCGGCGCTAATCTCCCCTCCGCGTTCTCTGTGTGTTCTGTGTGAACCCTTTTCCTCATTTCATGTTCTAAACCGCTTCGCTTGTTCCGACTTCTTTGAGCGGAAAATTAATCGCTTTCATAACCTCGCTAAAAGTAAAAATCTAAAAGTTAAAAGACTGTCCTGGAAAGGCGAAAGCCTAGCTTGTCGCCGCTGACCGTCGACGTACCGCCGATCCGAAACGCCGTGCGGCAGTACGGCGCGCTTTCGCTCTGGCTGCCGCCCCGAACCGCTCGGAGGGCGCCGCTGCTCGGCCCTGTCGGATTCGTCTGCGGCCCCTGCGAATAGTAACTGTCATCCCACCTGTCGTGGCACCATTCCATCACGTTCCCGCTCATATCGTATAACCCTAGTTCGTTCGGTTTCTTCTCGCCTACCGGGTGTGTCTTCTTTCCTGAATTGTCCAGGTACCAGCCCACTTCGTTTAGGTCGTTGCTCCCTGCGTATTTATACCCCCTTGAGTTTTGTCCCCCCCGTGCCGCGTATTCCCATTCCGCTTCCGTTGGCAATCGATACCCTTCTACTTTCGTGATGTCTGTCGTTACCTTTCCGCTCTTGTCCAGCAGGTTTCCATCGCCGTCGTACGCTTTCTTTAACCCTTCTCTCTCACTCAGCCAGTTGCAGTACCCGATGGCGTCCCACCAGCTCACGTTGATCACCGGACGCGTCCCGCGGCCCCAGCCTGCGTCGCTTGGCTTGCTCTTTCCCGTCGCCGCACAGTATGTGTCGTACTCGTTGAACGTCACTTCGTACTTCCCGATCCAGTAGTCGTACGTCAGGGTTACCGTGTGGACCGGTTTTTCCCAGTCGAACGCTGATTTGTCATTCTCCACGTTCCCCATCTGGAAGCGTCCGCGATTCACCCGTACCATCCCCGACGGCGTGCTCGATACCTGAGTTTGCGCTAACGCAAGGGCTAACTGCTCCGTCGCGACTTGCCCCGTTACGATCCCGACCGATTTCTTCTGTGTTACGTAACCGCCCTTTTTGACCTCCGCTTCTATCTTTCCCGCTTCGATAAGTCTTTTTTCCGGGGGAGCCTTTATGAATCCCTGTGACAAGATTTCTTGTAGTCCTTTGGCGTTGGATTGTCGGGCCTGACCTGCCAGCACTATGGTGCCGACAGCTAACCCAATTATCAATAGCAGTAGCGTGAGGAATCTTATCCTTGCGTTTTTCATTTTTTCTTCCTCCTCTCTTTTTTAATGATTTTTCCGTTCGCTTTCTGTACTAAATTACTCGCGATTATCGAGGTTATTCTGCGGTTTTTCTTGAGCGGATCCCTTTGGTTGTCTTATCCCGATTTTCTGGCACACCTCCTTTCCGGCGCGGATCGCGAGGTTTCCAAAGTTCACTCCCGGTAGCTCGCGCAGCCATTGCAGTGTAAGCGCTTCTTCTTTTCGCGACGGCGCGATACGGCGGTTTTCCCTCTTTTCCAAAGATCAAAAAAACAAGGGGCACACAGAGGGCCCAGAGAAAAGAATTTTGGGAGCGCTTAGGGAACGCCGAACTTTTGTTCGGTATGGGTTTGGGAACGCCAACTTTAAAGTCAATACCGTCTAATTGTACCACAATCGCGTGTGTATTTTCCGAAGGGGGGCTCGAAAGTGAAGTGCCAAAGCGAATCGCGGAGGTACCTGTAAAAATGAGAATCCTGCGCGGTCATCGCGGTGTAGGCGCTATGGACAAAGGCGGATCGTGGGGTGGCAATAACCGCTTACCCCGCGATAACCCCATAGGCTCATCGCGGCGTCTAAAAAAACAAAATTCGTATCGCGAGACTTCGCGGGCTTCCGAAGTCACCCCGCTGGTTACCCCGCGATGAACCTCTTAGTTATGTCACCCCATAATTTGACTAACACACCGCGCCAGAAAGCCGAAATGCGGTTCGTGGTATAATCCCGGAAGACTTTATTTTTGGAGGGACTGGGTATGTTGAAAAGGCTTTCTTCGCTAGGCTTATTGGTTCTCCTTGCTCTCAGTGCGTTCTCGCTCAACTTCACCGACTACGCTGTCTATAACGACATAGAAAACGGACTAAAAGCCGCCGTTTTGTTGGAGAAAAGTGTGCTGATGGTGTTTACGTTACCGAATTGCTCCACCTGTGGGCGGTTGAAGAACGAAGCCCTTTCGAACCCTACCGTAGAAGCTCTTTTGAGAGAACACTGCGTCGTGATCGTGGCGGAAGCGGAAAAAGACCGATACGCGAAATTCCCGTTCAGCGCCTACGTGAACCCCTCCAGCCAATCCTTCGAAACGGTCAACTACTACGAGCTGATCACGAAAAAACTCGGGAGTAACGCGGTTCCCTTTACGATATTTCTTAACCCTGGACTGGAAATGATCGGATCCACCCAGTCCTACAACGGGTACGAGTCTTATGAGTCAGCTTTAAAAACGTTCATTCGGCTGAACGCACGAAACCCGAAAAAGGTATTTAAGAAAATCACGGCAAGCGAAAAAGAGCTGATATTGGACACCCTCCCGTACGCGCAAGAAATTGGCTGGGAGGAGTTCAAAGCGGCGATCAACAATTTGGACCCTCTTAAGGTCTATATCCTCAGTAAAGTCAAAGTGGAAGAGGTACGGGCAGTTTTGGACCCGCTTCCCCTACTCCGGGCCGACGTATTGATACAAACCAAATGAAATGAGCGAAAAACCACAGGGCCCTCTACACGGGCAGCGGACTTTTTGATATCATGTAGAATGTGAAGTAGAGAAATAAATTCCACGGCTTAACCCGGAAACCTGGCGGCCCTGAAAAATGCGTGAAGGTGTTGTTGGAGGCGATAGGTTTGAAACACAATGAAACGATCTCTTTATTATTGAACCGAAAATCCGTCCGAAAGTTTCAAGAAACGGTGCCGGATCTCGAGACCATAGAGGCAATCGTCCGAGCGGGACAGCAAGCGCCTTTTGCGTCCCAACTGTATAGCGTCGTCTATCAATCTGGGGGAAAATACGCCTTTCAAGCGCCCTTATGGTTCTTAATCTGTGCGGACATACACAAATTGCGGCTGTTTATGAAACGAAGGGGCTGGGAGATCGTCACCAACGGCGTCACCCTCCTGCTCTTCGCGATCCAGGACGCCTCCTTTATGGCGGAGAACATGGTGATCGCGGCAGAAAGCTTGGGGTTAGGCTCTTGTTTCTTGGGAGAGTGCAGCACCAACGCGAATCGTATGCGCGCTTTGGTGAAGAAACATCATCTCCCGAAAGGCGTCTTTCCCGTGGTCGAACTCGTGATGGGGTTCCCGGCTGAAGAGTATCCCCCGCGACCACGATATCCATTGGACTTCACCCTATTCAAAGATCGGTATCCAGAGCTCACAGAAGAGGGGTTGACGCAGGCGATGGCACAGATGGATGATGGGTATCGCGCGCAAGGGTACTACAAAAACCAAAACATCAAAGTCAAAACCCCAGGTAGAGAAGACACGATGTCCTTCGACGAGTACGGATGGACCGAACATATCTCGAGAAAATGGGGCCAATGGGAACCCTCTCCGGATAAACTCCTCGAAGTCCTGAAAGAACAGGGCTTCGCCTTCTCAGAAGAAGACGAATAAACGCCACGCGTTACACCGTAGGGAGTTCTTTTCATAGTCGAAGAGAAAGCCTAAACCTGCTTAAATTCTATATGCAGCTCTTTGTCGAGGCCTTTCGCCAGGCGCTTTAATTGTTTGAGGGTGGGGTTGTATTTCCCGTTTTCAATCCGGCTGATGTGGGCTTGCGGGATGCCGGTTATCTCCGCGAGTTGCTGTTGCGTAAGGCCTTTTTCGGCTCGCGCGCGTATAATCTGCTCGATGATCTCGTACTCCGGTCCGAGTTTGTCGTATTCTTTAGCGAACTTCGGATTCTTTTTCAACTCCTCCAAATGTTCACGATAATTCACATCCTCACTCTCCTTTCGTAATCGTTTTTATACTCTATCGCTCTCTCAATCTCTCTCTGCGGTGTTTTATTCGTCTTTTTCATAAACCCGTTCGTTAAAACGATTCTCTTACCGTAAAAGAAAAAATAGAATATCCTCGCGATATTGCTGGAAAACTGGATGCGTAATTCAAAGAGCCCGCTTCCTATGGGTTTGGAAAAGGGTTCGCGCATTTCCGATCCCAAGCTCTCCAACAATCCGATATCCCGCAACGCTTTCGCTTGCATTTTCGGAGACGGAAGGGAATCGATGAACTCTTTCACAGGGCAAGACTTTTTACCTGTTTCGTAATACTCCACTGTCCACATTTCACGGGCTCCTTGTATAGGGTTTCTCCATTATATGTCATATAAGACATTTTGTCAATACCTGGTCGTCGGGAGGGTTATGTTGCCTCGAATCGGCGAGCGCTTTCGACTGTCATCGAGGCGCAAGCGCGCCTTCTTTTCGCGACGGCACGATACGTTTTTGAGGGAGGGCATCGCGGCGTAAGCGCCCTTTCTTTTCGCGACGGCGCGATACCCCTTTCATTCGTTCCGAAGATCAAAAAACAGAGTTCTCGCAGAGGCCACGGAGAACACAGAGGAAAAACTGGCAAGAGACAGGGCTCTCCCGGAAAAAGACGATACGTGCCAACTTAAAAGCCGACGTTTCCAGGCGTTCCTAGGCGTGTGGCGTTCCCCTGGGGTTTCTCTGCGCCCTCTGTGTACTCTGTGCGAAACTTCTTTTGGTTTTGAAAAGACTTGCCGACTAAAGTTCGACGTTACCAGGCGTTCCCAGGGTGTTCCCGGCGAGAATCCCCCCTCTGTCTTCTCCGTGCGCTCCGTGTGAACTCCCGTTTTGTTTTTTAGACATACCATCTTAAAAGTTGGCGTTCCCAGGCATTCTCAGTGACAATCCAAGAAAGATGTTCCCAGAGATACTCCCAGAAAGGCCGTTCGCCTCTCTCTCGGAAAAACTGTACTCTCTTGACTTCTATATCGGAAGCTGATATAATATATCGGAATACGATATAACGTCAGGCGTAATAGAGGAGGCAGGGGATGTGTCAGAAAATATCGGGCGGGGCGCGTTGACGGAAGCGGTGTTCTACATCCTGTTGTCTCTAATGACGCCTATGCACGGATACGGCATTATGCAAAACGTGAGTCAACTCAGCAAGGGACGCCTGGCATTAGGGGCGGGTACCCTATACGGCGCGATCAACACGCTTTTAGAAAAAGGATGGATACGGTCTGTTCCGGGCGAAGCGGACTCTCGAAAGAAGGAGTACATCATATCGGACCTAGGAAAAAACGCTCTCGAGAATGAGCTCGTCCGGTTGCAAGAGTTGTTGCAGAACGGGGCAGCGATAATGGGAGGGCGAATTTCGTGAAAAGAGCAATCTGGAGACTATATCTTAACTTCGAAAAAGAAGAAAAGTGGCTGAATGAAATGGCCACGGCAGGCTGGATGCTCACCGATTATTCCTGGTGTCGGTACGTGTTCGAAGAGGGACGAGAGGGCGAATACGTCTACCGAATCGAGTTATTAAAAAACTTGCCCACGTACCCATTGTCTCAAAAATACCTCCGTTTTCTCGAAGAGGCTGGTATTGAATATGTGGCCTACTACGCGAGATGGGTGTATTTAAGAAAAAAAACCGCCGACGGTCCGTTCGACCTCTATACCGATTTGGAGTCGAAGATCGCGCACTACCGACGCGTCTTGCGCTACTGGCACGTGTTCGCAGGGATCGAAATGACGATCGGCCTTTCCTCTTGCGCGCCCGCACTGAACGCTTGGTGGCGCGGCGGCGTTCTATCGTATAGCCTATGGATGAGTGTCATCCCGTTCGCGTTTGGGATTCTGTTCCTATTCATTGCTGCGCCCATAAAAAGGCAGTTGAAGCGTTGGAAGAAAGAGCTGCAGATTCGAGAGTCTTAGGAACGCGCGATCGTGTTATAATGGCGGGAGTATTCGTGCAGACATACGGACGAAGGAGGGGTCTACACGTATCGACGCTTCGAAGAACGAGGAAACAACGCCTTACCGGCTTTGGAAACTGTATTGTACGACGGGTGGCTTCTCCGTTTCGCGTCTGGGTATACCCGTCGCGCGAACTGTGTGCATCCGCTTTACCCATCAAACGTAAAACTGATCGAGAAGATCCCCTACTGCGAAGCCCTCTTTCGAGAAAAGGACATCCTTTGCCGTTTTAAACTGAACGACGACCCCGATTTGACCGAACTGGACACCGCGCTGGCAGCGCAGGGTTACACGCTCGACGCGCCCGCGCTCTTAATGCATCGCCCGAAGGGTTGTGACATCCCGCGAGAGCAGGGAAATATCGAGGTTTCCGACTCTTTTAACCCGGAATGGATGCGGTTTTTCGTTTCCGCGAAAGGGCTTGATGACCGTGATGCGCGGACCTTTGAATATATGCTCCGTCACATCTTGCCCGAACGACGGTTCATTTTGAAGACCGAGGGCGGACTGACTGTCGGGTGCGTTCTGGCCGTATATGAGCGGGGATTCACCGGTCTATTCGATCTTTACGTTGATGAAGCGCATCGTGGGAAAGGGCTTGGATTGTCTCTAGTACAGCAGGCGCTTGTCGAAGGCGCTAGAATCAACTGCCCCGAAGCGTATTTGCAGGTCGACGAGACGAACGAGCGTGCGATCCGTCTCTATCGCGGCATGGGATTCGAAGTGGCGTATCGGTATTGGTATCGTTACTCGGCGGCCTTAAAATTGTAGATCGGGCGGATGATCCGACGAACGTCAACGGTTTGGCCGAGCACGGGTAAAATCTCTTCCATCGCCTTGTAGACCATCGGGGACTCGTCGATCGTCGTTCGATCCACGCAGGTGGAGAAAACCCCTTTCATCTGATCCCGAAATTCATCAATCGACAGGATTCTTTTCGCCTCTCGCCGGCTCATCAAGCGTCCCGCGCCGTGGGGAGCCGACCAATTCCACTCCGGGTTGCCCTTTCCAGTTCCCAAAATGCACCCGTCCCTCATATTCAAAGGGATGATCACGGGTTGTCCCACATGCGCCGCGATGGCCCCCTTGCGAAGGATATTTTTCTCATCGATGTAGTTGTGAACCGATTCAAAGCTGGCCAGTTCTTTGAGCCCCATCTTCTGCAGGATCCTTTCGGCGATCCGTTCCCGGTTTCGTTTCGCGTAGGTTTGGATCAGCCGGATGTCGTGCAGATAGTTATTCCTGTCCGATCCCGTCAGATAGGCTAAGTCTTTAGGTGTGCCTTTTGCGCGTGAGCGGCGAGCTTCGCCGTTTTGTTGCATCTTGCTTGCCGCTTTCGCCTGATACAGCTGGGCCACGGTCAACCCGAAATGACGGGACCCGGTGTGAACGGTCAGATACGAGCGCCCCTCTTCATCCACATCGACCTCGATGAAATGATTCCCGCCTCCTAACGTACCGAGCGACCGTTCGAGCCAGCCCATCTTCTCGCGGCTCTTGATTTGATCCTTGATGATCAGGTCGTTGAACAAAGAATAAAAGAAGTCGCGATCTTCCGGAAATGTGTGACGATGGACGTTCTGTCCTGAAGGAACGGACTCGCGGATATCCTTATCCAACTGTTGCAAATTGATTGGAGTTACTCCCAACTCCGATACGCGGACGCCGCATCCGATATCGACGCCGACAAGGTTCGGGCAAACGGCGTCGGAACGGTTCAGGTCCATCGTCAAGCCTATCACGCAACCCGCTCCGCTGTGGACATCCGGCATCACTCGAATATGCGTCCCTTCGGAAAAAGGCTGATTGCAAAGCGAAACGATCTGCGTGATGGCGTTCTCGTCCACAGTCCGCGCGTAGACCAAAGCCGTGGCAAACTGGCCTTTCAATCTGATCGTAGGGATACTGTGATCATCGTTTTTCTCTTTCATTTTCCACCTCCTCACTAAGCGCGTCGTGGGCGTTTCTCACAACATTATAACACTCAAAACCGAAAGACGCGGCACATGACGCCTTGCGCCTTCGTAAGCCTTTATGAGAGAAAACGTCGTATGGCGTGTGTGATTAGCCACACAGCACGCTCGGTATGAAAGCGCGGGAAATGGGAACGCCGAACTTTAGTTCGGCACGTTTTTTGCTTTTCTGTAAGCTCTCGGGAACCCTTAAACGCTTACGCCGCAATGCCCGCGCGAGGTTATCGCGGGGTAACCAGCGGGCTGACTTCGGAAGCGCACGAAGTCTCGCGATACTAAAGAAATCCAGCGATGCGCTCTCTCCTGTCTTTCGTTTTTAAGACACGCCAACAAAAAAAGTTGGCGTTCCCAGAGAGGCAGGCCGACTGAAAGTCGGTCCCACGAGCTTTCTTCGGTCTTTTCTCTGTGTTCTCTGCGCCTTCTGTGCGAACCCTGTTTTTCAAGACAAGTACAAAAGTATATCGCGCCGTCGCATGAAGAAGGGGCGCTTACGCCGCGATCACCGTGTGGCATTATCGCGGAGTAAGTTGTTTTTACGACCCCGCGATCTGCGCTTACGCCGCGATGACTATGTGGGCTATACGCGATTGATTCTGGTCTTGTTTCTTGATTACGCCTCATAGCTTGACCCACACGTATAGAAGATTCGCGGCCGCGATTTGCTATAATCAGAAACGGGGCGCTTAGGGTTAGGCTCGCGAATCCGAAGGCCGTAGGGTTCATTCATTGCCAGAGCGAGCCAAATCTCACTTTCATTCTCTTTTCGAACCGAAGGTCGGAAATGACTCGTTTCATTAATGTTCGCCTAAGGGGTTAGGAGCTTATTGTGAGTCGGGTAGACTCGACTCGAACGCATAAGGGGTGAATGATGATTAAACCAAAGAAACTCAAGCGGGGCGACACGATCGCCGTTCTGTCCCCCTCTTCCGGAGCGCCACAAAAATTCCCACATATCTTTGAACACGGACTTAGCATACTCGAGAGAGAATTCGGTTTTCGTGTCAAGGAGTATCCGACAACCCGAATGTCGTCGAAAGCGCTATATGAGAATCCGAAAGCGCGTGCGGAGGATATGAACCGGGCGTTCCTCGACCCGGAGGTGAAAGGCATCATCTGTTCCATCGGCGGGGACGATTCCGTTCGCATTCTCCGGTATTTGGATACCGAATCGATCCTCAAGAATCGCAAACTCCTGATGGGATACTCGGATAGCACCACCTTCCTCGCCTATCTAAACAAGTTAGGATTGGTGACCTATTACGGGCCCTCGATCATGTCCGGGTTTTCGTATTTGAATTGTTTTCCTGAAGCGCTGGAGGAATACAAGAGGGTGTTCTTCGAAAACGCCCCGTATGAAATCCAACCCTTCTCGGTTTGGGCCGACGCGTATCGACGTTGGGAATACCCCGAGAATACCGGGAAAGTCGAGAGAATGAGAGAGGACCATACCCATCACGTCTGGATCAACAAGGGCGCAGTCTCGACTGGTTGTCTGTGGGGCGGTTGCCTGGAGGTCCTGGATATGATCAACGGCACCTTCGTTTGGCCGGAGAAAGCGTTTTGGGAGGGTCGGGTTCTGATGATCGAAACCTCCGAAGACAAACCCAGCCCAAGACAGGTCGGGTACCGTTTGAGGAATTATGGGGCGCAGGGGATCCTCTCCTCCATCCAGGGGCTCCTCATCGGAAAGCCCAAAGGTTACACGGTAGAGGAAATGCGGGCGCTTAATGAAGAAGTGAAAAAGGTCGTCGTCGGTGAATACGGATGTGATGGTTTGAATATCGTCGGCAACATCGGCTTCGGACATACCGATCCCCACCATATCCTACCCATGGGCGTACCCTTGACGCTCGATCCGGAGAACGAAACCCTCACCTTCGTCGAGCCCCTCTTCTCTTCGTGAGTTCGGTTTTCTGGGAGCGCCTTTAGGGCGCCGCACTTTAGTGTGGCATGGGCTTCATTGTAGCTCCTGGGAACGCCACAATTTAGTGTGGCGTAGGTTGTGACTTATTTCATTTCAAAAACTGGAAAACCTGCCAACTTAAAAGTTGGCGTTCCCAGGTGTTCCAAGGCGTTACCAGCGTGAATCTCCCCTCTGTGTTCTCTGCGGCCTCCGTGTGAACCCCTGTTTTTTTAAGACATGCCGAACTGACGTTCGGCGTTCCCGGCGGCGCTCACAGAGCAAAACAAGCCGATAATAAAAAATGGTGTGTAAGGCTAAAAAAGTGGTATAATACCGCAATTTTTATAGGGAGCGTGAAAATCGTGGGGAACTGAAATTGCCTAAAGGCTACAAAAGCAAGTTGAACCTGCGCGACACAGAAAGTGCGATTAAAAAATTCAAAGACTTCTTCGAAAGAGCCTTATCTTATGAACTTCACTTGATGCGCGTCTCCGCGCCTTTGTTTGTAAAACCCGAATCAGGATTGAATGACAATTTGAACGGGGTAGAGCAACCCGTGGGTTTCGTCATTCCTGACGCGGGTCACTGCCAAGCGGAGATCGTCCAATCCTTGGCGAAATGGAAGCGTATGGCGTTGAAGCGGTATGGATTCAAGATCGGGGAAGGCCTTTACACCGATATGAACGCCATCCGTAAAGATGAGGCGCTGGACAATCTCCACTCGATCTATGTGGATCAATGGGATTGGGAGAAGATTATCCCGAAGAAGGATCGAACCCTCGAGGTACTGAAAGAGACCGTGAAAAGTATCTATCGGGTTTTTAAGAACACCGAACGCTTTATCGCTTTTGAGTACAAGGTTTTGGAAGAAAGCCAAAGCCTTCCGGACGACATCGCCTTCATCACGACGCAAGAGCTCGAAGACCTATTTCCCGACCTCACACCCAAAGAGCGCGAGCACGAGATTGCCAAGGAAAAGAAGGCGCTCTTCCTCCTGAAGATCGGTGGCCCGCTCAAATCTGGGAAACCCCACGATGGGAGGGCGCCGGATTACGACGATTGGGAGTTGAACGGGGATATCCTGTTTTGGTATCCCCTTTTAGAGACCGCTTTCGAAGTCTCTTCTATGGGCATCCGTGTGGATGAAGAAGGCTTGGTCAAGCAGTTAAAGGTCGCCGGGTGCGAGCAGCGTTTATCCTTGCCCTTTCATCGAGCACTGCTGGATAGACAGTTGCCGTATACGATCGGCGGAGGGATCGGGCAATCCAGGATTTGTATGTTCTTTTTGCAAAAAGCGCACATCGGAGAGGTCCAAGCCTCTATCTGGCCGGAAGAGACACATCAGGTTTGCTCGGCCAGCGGAATCTGCTTATTATGATCCCGATTCCTTTCTCCCGCGCGAGGTAGGTTTCTCCAAACATCAAAATAACGAACGAAAAACGGTTTTTTGGGTGAGCAAACTACGTGGCGGCGGATCAAGCAGAAAACACGAGTTCTCCCTGAAAGACCGTTTTTTTGAGGTTCAAGCTTTTATCAAGCAACACGAAATTGGCCAGATATCCCGGATGGATTCGCCCGACGGTCGCTTCGAGCTTCAGCTGCTTCAGCGCGTTCCACGAGGATACCTTGACGAGGTCTCCGTAAGAACAGCGGGTGAAACGATAGAAGTTTCGTACCCCTTCTATGAACAGCAGCGTGCTGCCCGCGAGCGTTCCGTCTTTCAAGACGGCCTTACCGCCTTTGACAAAGACGGCCAATCCTCCGAGTGTGTACTCCCCGTCCTCTAGCCCGGCAGCCGCCATCGAGTCGGTAATTAATAGGATGCGGTCCGACCCTTTGACGCGGTATACCAAATCGACGAATTCCGGGGAGGAGTGTATGCCGTCGACGATCATCTCTAGGTCGAAGTCCAAGTACAACCCCGCGCCGGTTGCGCCAATTTCACGATGGAGCAAAGGGCTAAGCGCGTTTGGGAAATGTGTGATTCTTCGCACCCCCATCTCGTAGGCGCGTTTCATAGTCTCGTAGGTGGCAGCCGTATGGCCTATCGAAAGCACGGCATCTTTTTTCTGGCATTCCTCGTGTAGGGTGTCAAACCCCTCGACTTCCGGCGCGGCGGTCACAATTCTAACGGGTTCTTTGATGATCTCGGATAAGTCGCAATCCTTTGCGGAGATAATGAATTCGGCATTTTGCGCGCCTTTTTTCGCCGGATTGATGAACGGCCCTTCCAAATGGATGCCGTCGATCGATAAAGGGAGCCTGTCCGCCTTCCTCAAGACGTTTTTCAAGTTCTTGATAGAGGCGGAAACGGTCGTGGGCAAAAAGGTGGTCACCCCTTGTTCGAAATTGTTCTGCGCCCATCGGGTGTATTCTTCCTGGCCTGCGAACATCGTATCGATCCCCTTTTGCGCGTGCGTGTGGAGGTCCACGAACCCCGGCATTAAGAGATACTCCGGTTTGCACTCCTGTGGAATAACCGCGCTGATCAGGTGATTGTGCGTTTCTACGCGTCCCGGGGCGCATCCGATAACCGGATCAACGATCAATACCTCGTTAAAAACCATAGAACCACCGCCTTTGATGGAATATGAAGCGGGTTTCCGCGACAGTATAACTATTCTCCATATTATGAAACTCTCTTATGGACTGTATCATACCATTTTTCGCATGATATGTCAATTGACGTGAATCAGTAAACTATTAAGCACTTTATTTGATAATAAGTTTTCTTGATTCACTGAATTCTCGGTATAAGTGAACGATAGGTGTCTATTGATCTCTAAATTCCTTCGAGTCTTGTCCTCAGCGATTTTTCCAGGAGGATGAAATGAATGCGGTAGCGGTCGGGGGTTGTTTTTTGCTTTTAAGGCTGAGAGATGTCGAGTAAAGGACGAGCGAGGGAAACGAATCGGAGCGGCCGGTTAAAAAAGAGCGCGGGTAGATCCGCGCTCTTTTAGGCTTTTCGATAACGAGCGTCGATTATCCAATTTTGAAGTGTTCCACTTCGTTCTGCAATTCTCCGGAGAGTTGTAGGAGAGCTTCGGACGATTTCAGGACGTTTTCCGCAGTCGCGGTTTGACCCCGTGTTCGCTCCATCATCGAACGGATGCCCTCCCCCACTTTCGCCAGCGCGCGTGCGTTGCTTTCCATTTTTTGTGCGATATCTCCGGAGTCGTCGCTCTGGTCTTTTGAAGCCGCCGCGGTTTTTTGCGTGATGGTTGAAATTTTGTTGAATTTCTCCAAGATTTGGGCGTACTGTTTCTGTATCTCGTCGGTTTTTCTACTGAACTCTTCCACAAATCCGGCTGTGAGCTGAGTGGCTTCGTTCGCTTGCACGACGCTGCCCTCGATCTCCCCAAGTATCTTGGATATGTCTTGCGTCGATTTTTTGCTTTCTTCGGCGAGTTTTCTGATTTCGTCGGCCACCACGGCGAACCCTTTTCCGGCCTCTCCCGCTCGGGCGGCCTCTATCGCCGCGTTAAGCGCCAACAGGTTCGTTTGTTCGGAGATATTGGAAATGGTGTTCAAAATGTCGCCAACGTTTTGGGTTTTCTCCGTCAACGTCGCCACACGTTTGGACGTTAAAACGGTGTTATCGCGCGTTTTCACTGCCATCGCCGCGATCTCTTCCACGATGGCTGCCCCTTCTCGCGTTTGTTTCGCGGCGTCGACGGACTCTTTCGACAGCGTCAGGGAGAGCTGCGAAGATTCTTTTGTCGCGTCGGACAAGGTTCGGATAATACGCGTGGCCTCCTCGATCGAGTCGCTCACCGTTTGGATAGAGTTGACGACGGTCTTATTCTGCTCCAACACCTTCTGAGCTCCTTGTGAGGACTCTTCGGCTAACCCTCGAAGTTCCTCCGAGGCGTCACCGAGGCTGTTGGACGCCCCGGATATGCCTTTCAATGTATTTCGAAATGCGGTAACGACGTGTTTGAGTTCGTTTTCTGCCACGCTGATCTCATCTTTGGCCTTCGTCGAAAAATCGACGGTCAGGTCGAGCCCCGCTATCGCCCTCACCTTTTCTTTCAATGCTTTCAACGGTTTCCGGAACCCACGCACGATCCAGATGATCACGATGACTGTAATGACGAGCATGCCTATCAGAATCATCACGAACAGGCGATTGGTGTCGGCGAGGGAGTCGACTGTCTCGCGTACACTTTTCTGGAAGGTCGCGTAATTGGCGTCGATTTCCTGGGCTTTCTTTAGGAAGAGCGATCTCACCAACTGCTCGAATTTCGTGACCGTTGTCGCCATTCCCTCGTTTACAATGGTCAATCCTTCTTCCCTCTGGGTGTAAAGACGATCCTGCAGGCGTGTGATACTTAGGTTCGTATCATCGATCTCTTTCTGTGTGATCGTTAGCTCGATGAACAACTCGTCGTAGACGGAGAAGCTTTTCCCATACGCCCATTCGGTCGCGAGGTTAACGAAAGCATATCTTTCTTCGGGAGACAACTCGGATTTTTGCAAATACGTCGATAGTTTTTTCTCCGATATCAGCTTCTGGTTAAATTGGTAGAGAAATACCGAATCTTCCATCAATTTCGACAAATAGCTTCGAATCAAGAATTCCCATCCAAACACGACGTCCGTATCGAACACGTATTGTTTCGAGGCCCACAGCTGTTCAACCTCTCGAAAGGTGAAAGCAGATAGGGCATCCTTAAACTCTTTGGGGGAAAAGGCGGTGTCCGCGTTGACCAGCATTTTTTCGACCGTGGCTATCTTCGTCGCATCTGGACGAGTATAGACGTCTATCTGACGCAGGATTTCGTTGAGCCGCGCTTGTTGTTTAGGAATCCGCTCGTTTTTCGTGGTGTCCATGATGCGCTGTGAAGAAAGCTCTTTGTCTTTGGATGCCATAACTTTCTGAATGAAATCGTCCAGTTCATCGAGGATCGCTTCAACCTCTTTTCCAAAACCGTATTCTTTCGCCATTGCTTCCGCTTTCGCGTAGTTTTGGAAATAGACGTCACCCAATTCCGCTCTTTGGTCTTTATCCGAAACGAAACCCACCCTCAAAAAATCACGGACTGTCTGCAATATCAAACGTTCGAATTCAAAGGAGTTTCGGTTTTCTTGAGTGAGCGCCTTCGTCTTTTGAATGTTAGCGAGAATCGCTTGGCTGTCCCTCTCCGTTTTTTGTGCCACCATTTGGAAAATCCAAAAGTTCGCTACCAACAGTAACAGAATCAGAGAAAACCCCAAAAGCAATCGAGTCGTTATTTTCATATTCTATGACCTCCCATAGAGAGAATTGCATATTCGTGCTCTATTATAACACCCGCCGCTGTTCTAGGCTATACATTTCGGTATGCGTTGTGTAAAGGTATCGCGTTGACTTATTCACTAAGAAACAAGTCCTCATTTGGCTTGTCTGAGTCGCAGGTTTTGCAACGTCGAGTGTTCTATCACGCTCGAAAAGATTTAAGACTTCCGTCTCCGGTTATTTTCGACTTTCTGTGTGGGTCAAGCTATGGGGTGTAATCAAGAAACAATGTCAGAATCGTCCGTACGATTTTTATTCTTGTAGTCATCGCGGCGTAAGCGCTTCTTCTTTTCGCGACGGCGCGATACGCTTTTGTACCTGTCTTGAAAAACAGGGTTCGCACAGAGGGCACAGAGAACACAGAGAAAAGAGTGAAGATAACTCGTGGCGCCGACTTCCAGTCGGCCTGTCGCTCGGGGAAGACCATTGGAACGCCAAACTTTAGTTTGGCATGGTTTGTGAAAATTGAAATGCAGCAGAGCGTATCGCGAAGGTATGAAAGTATCGCGAGACTCCGTGGGCTTCCGAAGTCAGCCCGCTGGTTACCCCGCGATAGCTCCACACGGTCATCGCGGCGTAGAAGGGGAAGGGCAGATCGCGGGGTCGTAAAAATCACTTACCCCGCGATAACCATCTTAGTTACGTCACCCCATAGCTTGACTCGCACTTCAGATATTATGAACATCGCGGGTATGGTATACTTGATACAGGCAGCCTTAGAAGAGCCTCGCGACGTTTCTTAGGGAGCAGCGAGGAAAAACGCGTCGGGCTGCGTCAGGCTCAAACCGCAAAGGGTGAGAAGATGGCGCTCAATTACATTGGAAGCAAACTGTCCCTTTTGGATTTCATCGAAAACGTGGTTGGTTATGCGATAGACGAGAAGATCGACGTCGTTGGGGACTTGTTCGCAGGAACCGGCGCAGTGGGTAAGCTCTTCAAAGCGAAGGGTTGTAAGATCGTATCGAACGATATCCAACACTACAGCTATGTGATGAACAAAAAGCATATCGGCATATGCGCGCCGCTGAGCTTCAGCGGGTTGGTTTCGGAATTGCCGGGGTTAGAAGCCGCAGAGGATAAGACAAGCTTCGTCCTTGACCATTTAAACAACAGTACGGCGCTGTACTCTGGATTCATCGTCGAGAACTACAGCGAAGCGGGGACCCGCGGAAAGAAGCACACTCGGCTGTATTTTTCGGATGAAAACGCCCTGTTGATCGACACGATCCGGCAGCGGATCGAAACCTGGGCGGTCGACCGGAAGATAACCGAAGACGAATATTATTATCTACTAGCAACGCTCCTCGAAGCCGCGGATAGGGTGGCAAACACCGCCTCCGTGTACGCCGCGTTCCTGAAGGTCTTGAAAGCGCCCGCCACAAAAAGGTTGGAGCTCCGACAAGACGAGATCATCCCCAGCAATAGAACCCACAAGATCTTTAACGACGACATCCGTAACATCCTCAACCGAGAACCGATCGACCTCCTGTACCTGGATCCGCCATACAACGGGCGGCAGTACGATACGAATTATCATCTGCTGGAGACGATCTCACGATATGACAACCCGGAGATCACCGGTAAAACGGGGCTGAGAAAAAGCAAGGATCAAAAGTCCGATTTCTGTCGAAAACGGACGGTGAAACAGGCCTTCGCGCAAGTGGTGCTACATACTCAAGCGAAATACATCCTGGTGAGCTACAACAACGAGGGTCTGATGAGTCTATCAGACGTTGTAGAGATCTTGACTCTTCGTGGCACGCCCAAGACCTACCTCCGCCAATACAAACGGTTTCGGGCAGATAAAAGCGAGAACCGGAACTATAAAGCCGCGGCTACCGACGAATTCCTACACGTCGTCAGGTGCGATAGAAGTTTCAAACGCTATTCCGAGGAAAAAAGGGTATCTTGGTAAACCTTTCTCCATTCAATTTACGAAAGCCCTCTCGTAATCGCCAATCCTTCGGTCGAGCTCTTCCTCGAAGCCCGCATCCCAGACCACATCCATCGTTTCTCGCTCGTCGAGGAAAAACAGGGTGGCCTTTTCCGGCTCCGGTTGTACCAACCCTTTGACCAAAAAAAGATAGAAACGCATCTGAAACCGATACCTCTCGAGGTATTGCGGATTTGCACGCGAGGCTTTAAAGTCGAGAATATGCCATTTTCCGTCCAGAAAGTACAGCTTGTCGATCGTGCCGGATAAAATGTAACGACCCCGCAGCTTTCGGATGGGTTTCTCGCTGAAGCACGGGTGCGCCTTCCGAAGGTCATCGAACAACGGATGGCCGGCGACACGACGTATCTTGGCTTCCGTCGCTTCAACGACCGAATCTGGAAAGCCAAACGACCGGTTCAGTCGGTCCACCGTCTCCCTCGTTATCCCCGAAAGGTCTTTGTCTCCATACCGTTCCAAGACCTTATGGACGAGCGTCCCGACTTCTTCCGTATACCCCGGGGCCCCAAACGAGAGTTTGAAGAGCTCGGGTAAGAGGTCATCGGTCTTTTTTTCCTCGTGCCTCCACAGGATACGGCGCGTTGCTTGCGCGTCGGTTTTCTCGACAGATGTGAGCAATGAGGGGCTGAGGTACTTCTGGTAAGGCCGATCTTCCAAGGGAAAAGCGGTCTGTGGGATACGCTCGACCGTTTCTCCCGTCGAGGGGCCCGAAGGTTCCACCGCCTGATCTACCGCTCGAATCGTTTTGAGATCCTGCGGCGCTGGCGTGAGGAGTCCAGCGTATTCTGATTCTTCTATCGGCGCCCATTCCGTCCCGGGCACGATTAACCCTCCGGTATGCAGCAAGGGCAGGAATCCTTTTTTCGGCGGGGCAGGTCGATTTTGCCTATTTCTCGGCCTTTCGGAGAAGCTGAGCACGATCTCTTCTTTGGCTCGCGTCATCGCAACGTATAGAAGGCGTTTGTTTTCTTCGTATTCTCGGGCTTTTTCCTTCTGTTTCAACTCGGAATAGTCCTTCGCGGTCTCGGAAGCACGAACGGCGTTGTCCTCTTGATCCACCGGGTCTTCCCCCGCTTCCCCTTCGGCGTCTCCGGAGAAAAAGATCAGCCGGTTTTCCCAATCCGTGAGAAAGATGTGGGATCGAGGGCTCTGATTGAATCCGAGGTTGGGGAGTATCACGATCGGGTATTGCAGCCCCTTGGCCTTGTGGATCGTCATCACCCGCACCACATCGTCGTGTTCCGATTCGATGGCGGCCTCTTCTTCTTTGATGACGTTTTCTTGCGCCATCTGCTCTAAAAACTCTCGGGTCGACGCATTTCCGGTGAATCCGTCGGCTATTTCCAAAAGCTTTTTCACGTTTAGCCACGCCTTGGGGCCGTTGGGCAACGTGGCCAGATACAGGTCATAATCGAAGTCCTGGATCGCTTCTCGCAAGAGTTCTCCGATAGACCGCAAAGGCAGGTGTGCGCGCAATCCTTCGATTCTTTCCAGGAACAAACCTTTTTGCGAGTCGGTGGAGCCGATTTCTTTCACGTATGCCTTTAAACCGGTATAAAGAAAACGCCGATCGCGTTGGCGCATTTCGAGGATCTCCTCTTCGCAGAAGGGCGAGAGATAACTCGACAGGAGTTGTACGAGGGCGTATTCGTCCGCGGGGTTATAGAGCGCTCGGACGAGCGAGAGGAGCGAGAGAATCTCCGGACGCCGGTAAAAGTTCGTCGAGCCCACCTGATAGTAAGGCAGGCCGTACCTTTCCAGCACCGCGGTCAAGGTGTCGACGGCGGTCATCGCGCGCAACAGCACCGCGAAATCTTTGGGTTGCCGATGCTCCTTATCTATCAGATGCGTGATATAGGCGCAGAGGTTGAAGCACTCCTCGGCGAAGTCTTTGGCTTTAGGGAGGAGTCTCACCCGACCGGCGTGGGCGGAGAATCGATCCTCTTTGTCCGTCTTTCCAGGCGTCAGCGGCTCGTATGCGATCCCATAACGATCCGGTTGATTGCCGAAGACCTTCGGGAAAAACCGGTTGTAGAAGTCGATAAGCTTCTCGTGCGAGCGGTAGTTCTCTTCCAATGTCACATACCGCGTTTCGTCGAATTGCTCGCGGGTGACGTTGAAGACGCCGATCTCCGCGCCGTTGAATCGATAGATAGATTGCTTGCCGTCTCCGACGTAGATCAACGTGGTCTTTCCACACTCTGCGAAGCGGTCCAGGATGCGTTTCTGGAGAACGTTCGTATCCTGGAACTCGTCCACGATGATGGCGTGGAAGCGCTCGGCCAGGTGTTCTCGGACGCCTTCGTGCTCATCTAACAGGCGGAGGGTGTGGAGCAAGAGGGCTTCGAAATCCACCGCGTTGTCGCGCGCGCACTCTTCCTCGTAGACGGCCAGGATTCTTTTAAAGAGGTTTCCAAACGCCTTTGCCACCTCGTCTGTCGGTTCGCTTTCTCCCGCTCGAGGGGTAAAGATGTCCCACACCTCGAATCGCTTTCGACTGAGCGCTTGGATGAAAAGGTCGATCAATCCGTCCAGGCGAAACTGGTTCAGCAGGAGCTTGACCTCCTCCGGTTTCTTTCCTCCGATTTCTTGATCGAGTTCGCGTAAGACGATTCCTCGGATTTTGCGTTCTTTCTGATACTCGTTCAGTACTTCGAAAGAAGGATCCAGGTTCATTTCGAGCGAAAACTCCCGCAGGATTCGGGAGCAAAACCCGTGTATCGTGTCGATCCAGACGAATGGCATCGCGTTGAGAATCCGTTCGGCCTCCGTCGCCATATTTGGCTTGCCCGAAAGGTCTTCTAGGTGGCGGATGATCCGCTCTTTCATCTCGCCCGCTGCTTTTTTCGTGAAGGTGATTGCGGCGACGGAGAGGGGGTCCACTCGTTTCAGGGGATCCTGAATCAGCGCGAAGAACTTCTCCACGATCGCGTGGGTTTTTCCGGTACCGGCGCCCGCGCTGACAAAAAGGCTCCCTTCGGTTTCTAGTATCCTTTTTTGACTCGCGTTAAGGCCTACCTCGCTCACTGGCTTACCTCCTCTTCCCCTGAATCCTCGTCTTTATCCGAGCGGAACCGGCAAATGCCGACGTATTCGCACTGCCAGCATCGAGCGGTCTTTCTAGAGAAATCCCCGCGTAACACCCCATCAATCGCTTCTCTTGCCGTCTTCACCACCTGGTCGCGGTCTTTGAAATGGACGCGGCGGTTTGTGGGGTCGTCAAATAGGTTGGGCGATTCGCTATTCGAGACCAGGGCCTTTATTCCATCCTTGTTTGGCGCCCCTGGCTTCGATACGATCTGCAACAAGGAAACCGCGGAAACCTTTTGTTTCTCGAGGGTCTCCAATGCCCAAGCGTAGAGGAGCAGCTGTTCGACTCCCGCGGGTGCGATCGTGCGTTTGTAATCGATGATCACGGCGCTATCGTCTGGGAGGGTGTCCACACGGTCGATCTTCCCAATCAGGTAGATCGGTGATGCGTCTTTTTTATGATGAAACGGGGTGGCGGCGTTTTCCTTAAACGGGACCTCGAACCGGGTGGGGACGAGCGCTTCCAATTCAGGAACACGTTTTCGAATTTTGCCCGTCAGCGACTCGAGCCGCTCGGGGTAACTTCGGGCAAACTGACCCAACACGTTCGAGAAATAGGCGTTTTCTGCGCGTTCCAACAGGGATGAGGGCGCGTACATTCTCGGCTCGATCTCGCTTTTCAGTATTCTTTCCACATCCATTCTAAAGGCTTCGGGATTGACCATTCGATTTCGAATCGCTTCGTCGGAAAACACCCTCTTCAACGTGTTGTGGAAGATCACGCCCTCCGTCAGGTAATCGAACCCGTAGAAGACTCGTAGAGGGCGATAGAGCTTTAGCATATACCGATAAAGGAATTTTCGCGGACACTCGAGTAGCGTCGTGTGTTTAGACGCGCTATAGGTCTTTCCGAAGAGCGACGAAAGCGTTTGCTCGTAGCGGCTTTGATCTATTGGCGTGGGCGCGCGTTCGGGTTGGGTTGGGCGCACTCTTTCCAAATCGATCCTCGCGCGTTTCAAGGTCGCGCGAACTTCCTGAGACGGCGTTCTTTCCGTTGCGATCGTTTCGATCGCGAACTGGCGCAACGAATAGGCGGAAGGCGCGCCAACGTCGGGATGCAGGAGGGAATCTCCAGGTTTTCCCGCGGTCTTCATCCGTTCTTTCCAGCGAAAAAAGGGCTTTAAAAACAGGGAAGGGAGATAGGTGTTCCCCGAGATGTCCGCCTTCGGGTAGGTGAACAGCACGAAGTCTTCGGTCGATCGGACGGCGTTCATAAAGTCTCGCCGCTCTTTCTTGACGATGGTATCGCGCATCGAACTGCTCGAGGGCGCGGCCGCGCCCGTTCCTCCCGTTTGCTCTTTTGGCCATTGGGCGCGTAGAAACACGGAACCGGAGGCGAGCAGCGGATAGTTTTGATCGGTCATCCCGACGAACACCTTAACCCGCTTCTCCCGAAACCGCGCATCCTCCAGGTTTGACAGGTACACCCGATTGTCGATCCGCACCGATTGGCGGTACCCGGAGAGATCGACGAACAGTTTCAGATACTTCCAGTATTGCCGTTGGGATACCGGTTTGGATCCATCTTCGGAGGGGTCGATCGTATAGAGAAAACGGTTCAGCTCCGGCAGGACCTCGTTCAGGAAGACCCGAGTCGCGTTCTGTTCTTCCTGAGTATCCGACAGCAGGCCCCTCTTCGAATAGTCATCGCTCAGCTTCTGAAAGTATAGAATATAGCCCTCTTTCGCCGTTGGGGCGTTTTTTGACTCGAAGAAGGAAAGCTTGGAGAACAACATTCGAATCAATTCATTGGCGTATTTGAGCCGGTTGCGTTCCTCCTCAGCCTGTTGTAGGGCTTCCCCGTCGTCGTCGAGGGCGCCGGCGCTTCGCGCTTTCCGCTCCACCAATTTGGTGTATCGCGTCAACCGTTCGTTCCAATCCCTCTTTCTCCATTCCAAAGTGACGGGGGCATCATTGTAGAAGGCGTTGGAATAGGCGAGTTTCGCTCGCATCGCCAACGTTTCGAACTCCGGGAACGGTAGTGACTCCGGCAATTCCACGAATCCGGTCTCCAGAAGCGCTAACATCGAATCCGGAGAAAAACCGCCCGAAAAGGCGCGAAACGGAAGGAGAAGCTTGTTCACGTTTAGGCTGCGATTAAGGGGCAAATCGCCTTCAAATCGGAAGGGAACCCCGTTTTGCGAAAACCCTTCCTTTAAGAGGGGGAGGTACTTTCGCTCGTCCCTAACGACGATCCCGATGTCTTCCGGAACATATTTTTTTTCCTGAATCAACTGCTTCACCCAGTTACACGCGTAGATCATTTCTTGATGGGGGTTTGAGCATTCCAGGATATCGAAAGGTGTCGCGGAAGAGGCCGAGCTCGAAGCGCTTATGAGAGAAGGCGGTTTATCCAACAGGTTGAGCGTGTCCTTCAGGGAGCCAGACAGTTTGTCCTCGGCCCCTTCCGGCGAAATCGTTTCCCAGCGGTGGAAGGTTCTTAGATGGGACGGTTCCGTTTCGAAGGCATCGAAGGAAAGGTCCATCAAAGACCCATCCGGGTTCAACGGCGCGGAGAGGTAGACCTCTTCGAAAAAACAGAAGAAGGTGTAGAAGAACCGGCGCGTCTTCGGTGTCAGGTCGAAGAACCCATCCAGGAACAATTTACGATAGGGAACTTCTTGAGGTTGCACCGCCTTCTTCTCTATCAAATCCAAAACGCGGTAGTAGGCGTCCTCGACCGTGAACAGGCGCTTCTCGCGCAGCTGAGTGTCGATGATCCTGTACAGCCCCGCGAACTCTTTTAGAAGCGTGTCTTCGGTCTGTTCCATCTCGCCGAGCAGCGCGGACGCGTCATGGTCTTTCAGCCAAGAGTAGAATTGCAGGAACGCGTCGATCATTCCTTGGCCTCTCTGCAGCAGCGGGTACAACCGATGCTCCTCCCGCACCTTCCCGGCGACGAAGCCGGCTAGGAAACTGCGATTGATGTAGAAGCCCCCGTCACCACGGTTGAGAAGGAACTGAACCACGTATTGATCTAACAAGAGAAAGCTGTCGTTGAAAAAATTCCCGACAAGCGCAAGGAAGCGTTCGCGTAAATTGCGGATGAAACTCCCTGAAGGCCCAAGCACCAGGTACGAGAAAGGATCTTCCCGATGGGCTTCGGCCACTCGATTCAAAATGTGTCGCGTTTTGCCCGAAGAGGGTATGCCTTTGACTATGACGATCTTGGCCATCCGAAGTTTTCTCCTTTGTTTTGTGTTTATCGAAAAACGCCGCTTTTTGTTAAGGAATCGGTCTTGAGTTTTCGTATCATTATACCATAGCCTACGGCCCACACAGGATGTTGACAAACGCGTGTTCATGGTATGATTCAGAGACGCGCAACAAAAAGGAGGGAGGAAGATGTCGAGAGAAAAACGGAATATCTTGTTCGTAGTACTGTTCATGTGCGCTTTACTGACCCTTTTTGCCGAAAGGCTTCCCTGGGATGACCAAATCATCTATTTCGTCATGATCGACCGGTTTTGGAACGGTGATCCCTTGAATGACGTGCAGACCCCGGACGGTGTCGAAGCCGGTGTGGAAAACTCAAAGTACAATGGCGGTGACTTGAAGGGACTGATCGAGCGATTAGACTATATCAAAGAGTTGGGAGCCACGGCTATCTGGATCACGCCGCCTGTGGCCAATCAGTGGTGGGATGGAAGCGTTCAGTACGGAGGGTATCACGGATACTGGGCGCGTAACTTCAAGGCGATCGACGAACACTTCGGGGACCTCGAGCTGTACCGGGACTTCATACAAGCGGCCCACGAAAAGAACATCCGCGTGATACAGGACATCGTGGTCAACCATGTCGGGAATTACCTCATATACGACCCCGTCACTCTTATGGGTTCTGTAAACGAGCAGAGCATTCCGACGAAAAAGCCCACACAGTACCCGTTTGATCAAAACGACTACTACGACCCGGCGCAAAGCGCGTTGAACATCTACCACTGGCCTTCGGAGATAGAGAACCCCGACCGTTTCAATACCGCGCTTTCGGATCTCGATGATCTGAACACGGAAAATCCGATCGTGATCGAGGCTTTGAAAGATAGCTACGGGTTCTGGATCGACCAGGGCATCGACGGGTTTCGCATCGACACCTCCATTTATGTGGAAGACGCCTTCTGGCCTCTGTTTTTGGAAGATCCGGATGGGATGTACGCTCGGGCGTCGAAAAACGACAAGCCCGACTTCTTGGTCTACGGAGAGGCATGGGTCACGCCCCAGCCGTACGAGGATACCGGAGAGCGGGTACTCTCGAACTATTACGACATAGGTTACAACAGTATGCTGGACTTCCCTCTGATGACTGAGCTCCGTCGCGTGTTTAAGGAGGGTAAACCGACGCAGATGCTGGAGTACCGGCTTCAGCAGCGGGAGAACTATTTTTCCGGGAAACGCCTGATCACCTTCGTAGATAACCACGATATGGAACGATTTCTGAAAGGCGTTTCGATGCGGGACCTAAAACAAGCCTTACTCGTGATTATGACGATACCGGGGATCCCATCCATCTACTACGGTACCGAGCAGGGGTTCTTGGAAACCAGGGCCACGATGTTCAAGGAAGGTTTTGAATCCGGAGGCGTCGATCACTTTCGAACCGACCATGAACTCTACCAGTACCTTGACAAAATCATACAACTCAGAAAAGAAACGCCTGCTTTCCGGTACGGGCGGGTGACGGTGGTTCATTCCGACCCGATAGGCCCCGGGGCATTCATCTATCGGGTTCAGGATTCAAATTCGACGTACTTCATCTTCCTCAACACCTCCTCACAGTCACGGTACGCCACCCAAATGGAGATGGGAGTGGCCGAAGGCACGGTACTCGAGCCGATTTTCACCGAAGGGATCATTTTCAAAAACGTCGTCGTCGGTCAAAACGGACTTCTGAACTACCTGATCGCGGGGAAGGGTTTGGGGGTGTTTCGCGCGACCGATGAGACGCAAGAAGTCAAAGGATTCGACATCGATGTGGCGATGACCTCCATACGCGAGAACGAAATGATACGCGAAGACTTCGTCCTGAGGGGCACCTCTCGAAACGCCGCGCGCGTTCGGCTCTATGTCGATGGGAGCGAGAGAGAATACGCCACCGTCGTTCCCGATGCCGAAGGCCACTGGGACGTGCCGGTCCGAATTTCGGAATTCATCTCCGGAGCGCATCGGCTGTTCGTTCGCGCTTACGGCAAGAAGGCCACAGAATCCGTCTATTCTCAGACTATGACGGTCTTTTTCGACATCCCCACCGTTCATTTGGTGGAAGTGACGGACCCCGAAGGCGATGACAAGGGCCCGACGGGAGACTACGGCTATCCGAAAGACCTCACCTTCGAGCATCAGCAGGATGTGTTGCACGTGAAGCTGAGTCAAGTGGGCAGAATGCTGCGTATGGACATCACGATGAAGAACCTCACGGACGTTTGGTCCCCCACGAACCTCTTCGACCACGTGACCTTTCAAATCTTTTTCGATCGGCCGGACCGAACAGGGGCGCTGGCGCTGCCTTTCCAAAACGCGACGATGCCGGAGGGTATGGATTGGGATTATATGATCTACGCCACCGGTTGGTCGATGGCGCTCTACGAATCCGATGAAAAATCGGGCCCAGCCTATTACGGCACACCGATCACACCGGCTCCGACAGTTCAGGTGGACAAACAGCTCAAAACCATCACACTGTTGGTTCCGTTGGAGGTGTTGAAAACCGACCGGCTGAGCGGGTGGAAGATCTATCTAACCACCTACGACTATGACGGGATCGAGGCCGTGCTCCGACCTATCAGCCCCGGAGGTGGCGCGTGGGCGTTCACCGGGCCTTCCGCTCTAGCACCGAAAATTATGGACTTCGTTTTAATCGATATTCCGTAAGGAACCAAGGGTAAGTAAGCTGGCGAGCGGAAACGAGGCTCGCCGGCTTATTCTTCGGAGAATACGATCCGCGCCAACTGATAGGCGAGCATCGTGAAGTCGTAGTCGTCGAGGTTGCTGAGCACGACGATCGTGAGGCCTTTATCCACGTAACGGGAAAGGTGCGTGGATGAGCCGGCGGTGGCGCCGTCGTGAAAAACGAGACGGTACCGGACACCATTGAACGGCGGATACTCGATGAAGACGCCAAGCCCGTTACCGTAGACCTCGCTTTGAGGGGTTTCCATCAACCGAAGGGTTTCGGGTTTCAAGACCTTTCCCTCTGAGAGCGCGACGGACCATTTGAGAAGATCTCGAGCGGTAGAGCACAACCCACCGGCGCCGTACGGGATGTCTCGATTGACCCAGGGCGCGGGCTCCACTCGGTCAGGTTGGACGGAAAGTCTGTGGCACGGAATCGCCCAATGGTCATCGTAGACATTCGGATCATACTCGGTGTCGATCATCCCCAAGGGTATGAAGAAGGTCTCTTTCAGATAGTCCGGATAAGTGAGGCCGGTGACGCTCTCGATCACGGCGCTGAGAATCGCGTATCCCCCGTTGCTGTAGTAAAACCCCTCTCCGGGCTCGAATCTCAGAGGCTGCGCTCTTAAATAAGCGAGCGTCTTGTCCAGGGTGGTGTCTCCGGGGAAGCGTTGGATACGGTCGTTCAGGTCGGGCGAGGTGTTGAGTAGCGTCACGATGCCAGAGGTATGGGTGAGGAGCTGGTAGAGCGTAATCTGTGGGAGAGTCGAAAACGCCGGCAAGTAGAGCGACAGCGGGTCCTGCAGGCTCAGCCGGTTCTCTTCGGAGAGTTTGAGTATCGCGGCGGCGGTGATTTGTTTCGTGATAGAGGCGATCCGGAATTTCAACTCGGGATGGATCGGTCGCGTGTGGTCGCAATCGGCGAATCCGTATCCCTTTTCAAAGAGGATATCCTCTCCGTTCGCTACCAGAACGACGCCCCAGAACCCCATCCAGGTGTGCTCCTCTTCGCACCGCTTGTCGATACGTTCCGCGAGCGTGGGTTGCGCGAAACCGACTTGGGATGAGAACTGCAAGAGTATGAGTATGACGATCGTCAACATCTTTCGAAAGTTTTCCACTGTCCTCTCCTCTCCTTACGCTGATCGCTATATATTGTATTTTCGGCACTGTATAGAATACGGAACGGGTTTGGCGACTCGGGTTATCGCCGAAACTGCCAGCGCAGGAAATCGGTGACCTCCTCCCACGCCTCGCGAACTTCGGGAACGAAGTCTCCGAATAACTGGAAAACGTGGAACATCCCTTCGTATCGGGTGAGCGTCACATCGACTCCGGCGGCTTTCGCCCTTTCATAGACTATGAGCGAATCACTTTCGATTATTTCAAGGGCGCCTACCTGGATCAGCATCGGTGGAAACCCTCGATAGTCGCCAAAAGCTGGTGAGAGGTACGGATCATCCAATGGATGGCCGCCGATATAGAGATTTCCTATCCATTGTCCGTTTCCCGTGGGCTTTTCCCAGGGGAACAAACCGAATATCGGGTCTTTGTAAAGGTTGTCTCTGTAAGAGTCTCCGGAGGCGGTCATATCTGTCCAGGGCGACATACACACGATGGCTTTCGGCATTTTGCGTTTCTCATCCCGAAGTTTCAAGGCCAATGCCAAGGAAAGGTTTCCGCCGGCGCTGTCTCCGACCACGATGATGTTTTCCTCGCGATAACCCTGCTCTAAAAGCCAATTCCAAACCGCTTCCGCGTCTTCCAAAGCCGCCGGGAATGTATGCTCGGGCGCGATGCGGTAATCGACCAGCGCGACCGATGCGCCACCGCTGATTGTGGAGTACCGTACGCCGAGGTCGCGATAGATGTCGACCAAACCCATCAGATAAGCCCCACCGTGTAAGAGCAGGATCACGCGCTCAGGAGTCCCGCGTTTTTTTACAAGCAGTTCAACCGGAACGCCTTGGACGATGTATTTCATGTGAGAGAAACCCCAAGGCGCCTTCCATTGTTTGTGGGATTGAGCGGAGGCGGTGCCGGTATCGATGATCCCGGCGCCCCTCGATTTCAAGCTCCAAACCATTATCCTCAGGGCTTCCCGAACGACGACACCGGACAGGGAAGGGCCGGGAAAGGTTCCTGAAAACGCGAACCCGGTTAAAAAAGAAAACAGGAGCAAAACCCAGATTCCGTACCGAAAGGGATTGAACGGCGTTTTGTTTTTCATAACAAAAACCTCCCGTCTCAAAAGGAGAAAATGCGATGCTCACGATTTATCATATCAGATTGAGCCACACTTTTCCACCGTGGAAGTAATAGGCGGGCATCGCGGCGTAGGCGCCCTTTCTTTTCGCGGCGGCGCGATACGCATAATAAAAAAAAGGGTTCACACGGAGAACGCAGAGGGCACGGAGGGGAGAATCGCGTTGGGAGCGCCTGGGAACGCCCACTTCCAGGTTGCCAGGTTTTGACGGGGTCGTAAAAAATACAAAGAGCGTATCGCGAGACTTCGTGGGCCTCCGAAGTCAGCCCGCTGGTTACCCCGCGATAACACACGCTGTTGGGCGTTCCCAGGAGTTCTCAGAAAGGCGAGGCCCGATTTTGGAAGATTGAAATGATTTGATTTACACCGCGGGCGCCGATTGTTCGATCCGATACCCTTTCAGGTTCCGCTGTTCGGTGTCGATTTCGATCCCAACGTAGTACAGGTTCTTTCCACGGTACTTTTCTCCGTACCCTTTTTCGCGGATTTGTTGCAGCGCTTTTTCCGCTGGCGCTTTCTTCAATTCCATT